>CALDJX010000112.1 GCA_937899075.1 uncultured Planctomyces sp.
GTGGCTCGAAGAATGTTCCACGCGGTCAGCTTCAGCATCACCGATTGCTTCACCGCCTGCATCCCGCGGACTCGCAGGCGATCCAGACCCAGTCGACGCTTCAAACTGCTGTTCGTCGACTCGATCCCCGAACGCCAGCGGTACGCCTCTCGGAATTCGTCTGTCTGTTCGTGGCGACGACGACGAGCCGCTTTGGGGGCGTCCGACCGAAACTGCACGCGGCCATTCGCAAGACCCGTCTGCTTGTTTTTCTGAACGCGGCAGAGTTCCACCAGCGGACAACTCTGGCACAGCTCCGCATCCATCTGAGCCCACAAGTGATCGTTCTTCTCGTTGTGACGCGTGGACTTCGGAGCGTGGCCCGCCGGGCAGGCAACGACTTCGTTCGACTCGTTCAATGCGAACTGATCGTAGCCCACAATTCTGAACAACTTCTGCCGGCGTGACGAGCGTGCCAAACTACTCGATTCCTGGCAGTTTTCCGACCATTCGGGGCAACCCGCAGATTCCATAATCGGCATAACCGGCACATCCGGACGACCGAAGCAAATCCTGTAGTCGTAACCGTTTGCCACTCAGACAAGAAGTTGACACTCAATTCGGAACGCCACTACAGTCCCGTCGCGGATGCACGAGGGAGCGTGCAGTCGCATCGTACCGTGAAGCGTCAGGGAGGACGCGATGAACAAGGCTGTTCGATTTACTTTACACCTGATGGTGGCCAGCGTTCTGGCTGGCTGTATGCCATCTCCGATGCAATCCTCAGTTGGCCCGGTTCCGACGGTTCAAGCCCCGATTCCACAGCCAGCTTTTCGGCCCACCCCACCAGTCGTTGTCCAAAACCCATGGGAGCCTGACGCGTCGCCGCGAAAATGGCGTCACATCGTGCTTCACCATACCGCGTCGTCTGCCGGCTCTGTCGAAAGCGTTCACGAAGCTCACATCGGTCGTGGGTGGGACGGAATCGGCTACCACTTTCTCATCGGAAATGGGAAAGGGATGGGCGACGGAGAGATTCAACAGACCTTCCGCTGGCGCGAGCAGATTCATGGTGCTCACGCCAAAAGCCCCAATAACGAATACAACGAGTACGGCATCGGCATCTGCCTTGTCGGGAATTTTGAAGAAACCGATCCGTCGGACGCTCAAATGGCGAGTGTCAAACGTCTGGTCAGTGTCCTCAAGCACGAATACCAACTGACTGAATCTCAGGTCATCGCTCATCGAGACGTCAAAGCGACCGCCTGTCCGGGGAAGAATTTTCCCATCGGAGAAATCAGTCGAAGTTCGGTGTTTCCAGTTCTCGCAGGTCAGCCTGGAACTTACGTTACAGAACAGCCGACCGCGTTTCAGATCGTGACAGTTGAACGGAGCAACTTGCGATGATGCATTCCAGAAACCAGTTGCCATCACAGCCGTATAATCTCCATGATTCATCGCGCCGCGATACCGAACTCTCGCCCACAGCACCGTGGACGGCTGCCGCAGACTCACAGAACACCGAGTCGCAGCGCACTGAGTCGCAAAGTGATGTCCAATTCTGGCAGGTCAACGACTTCTCAGCCGGAACGATCCCAGAAAGCTATGAGCCTCGTTACGCGTATCCGCTCGTTGTCTGGCTGACTGGCAAAGACTGCGGGATCGACGATTCGCTCAACCACATCGCCGCGATGAGTCCTCAGAATTACCTGGGCCTGGCGGTCGATGAGTGCCTGTTTGAGCGACCGGATTCCGACCAGCACGACTTCGACATGCCCGTCGAATTTCTGAAGCGACTGGTCGATGTCGAGAACCGGGTCGTCAACGCCGTACGTTCTGTCCGACAGGTTTTGAACGTTCACACCGAACGGATCTTTCTGGCCGGAGCGGGCGACGCTGCTTCGGTCGCTCTGCTGTTGGCCATGCACCAGCCTGAATGGTTTGGCGGCTGCATCGCGTTCGGCGGAGCATTCCCGTCAGCGGCAAAGTTGCTGGCGAACAAAGACGAACTTGCCGGAAAACGATTCTATCTCGGAGCCCCCGGCGGAAGATCGGCGTGGCAGACCACAGGCAGCGTTCGCAACAGCGCTCGACAACTCGTCGCCGCTGGAGCTGATGTCTCGGTTTCAGTGAACGCTTCCGAAACCGATTCACTCGTCAACCGGCAGGCACTTCGCGAAGTCGACCAGTGGATCATCTCGGGCATACTCGCCGACGCGTAGTGTTGCTCCGAATGCCAGAGAGTTCCGTGTGCCACTGGCTTCGCCAGTGCAATTTACGATGGTCACGGCTTGGAGTGTCGGCACTGGCAGAGCCAGTGGCACACGTTGCCTGATTCAAAGCAAGCCCACACCGGGATCATGCTTCCGGCATCAGAGCTGCCCGCCTAGAATCCCGGCTCCGCGATCAACCACCCGTGCGACATGCGTTCGCCCGGTCCTCATTTTCTATCAGACGACGTCAGGAATCCGCCGTGCGCTGGAGCAAAACTCTCATTCCGACCCTCAAGGAAATTCCGTCAGACGCCGAAGTTCCTTCGCACCAGTTGATGCTTCGAGCCGGTTTGATCAAGCAATTGATGGCCGGAGCGTACTCGTACCTGCCGTTGGGTTATCGAGCTCTTCGCAAAGCCGAAGCGATCGTCCGGGAAGAAATGGAACGAGCCGGAGCCGTTGAAATTCACATGCCGGCTCTGCAACCGATCGACCTGTTCGAGCGGACGGGCCGCAAAGAAGCGTTCGGCAACGTGCTGATCAACTTCGAAGTGAAACGCGGCGACCGCAAGATTCATATGGCCCTGGGGCCGACCCATGAAGAGGTCATTACGGACCTGATCTCGAAGATCGTGACGTCTTATAAGCAGTTGCCGTTCACGCTGTTTCAGATTCAGACGAAGTTTCGCAACGAAGAGCGACCGCGGTTCGGAGTTCTGCGAACCAGCGAATTTCTGATGAAGGATGCTTACAGCTTCAGTTCGAGCGTCGAACAACTCGACGAAGCCTACGACGCGATGTACGCCGCGTACTGCCGTATTTTTGCTCGGTGCGGCCTTGAGTATTTGCCCGTCGAAGCCGAAAGCGGCCCGATCGGCGGCGACGCGTCGCACGAGTTCATGGTTCCGGCCGGCAATGGCGAAGACGAAATCGTGCGTTGTCCGAAGTGCTCTTACGCGGCGAATCTCGAACGAGCAGACACTGGTCGCGGAGCTGCGACAATCGCTCAACCGGATTCGTGCGCTGAACTGACGAAGGTCGACACGCCGGGTGCCACAACGATCGAGCAGGTCAGCAAGTTGCTCGGCTGCGAAGCTCAGCAGATGATCAAGACGCTGATCTACCAGGCTGACGACAAGCCAGTCGCGGTGCTGATCCGCGGAGATCATGAAGCCAACGAAGGGAAGATCCGACGAGCTCTCGGCGCGACGAATGTCGACATGGCCGACGACGCAACGGTCCTCGCCGTCACTGGTGCTCCGACTGGCTTTGCAGGACCGGTTGGCATTAAGTGTGACATTATCGCTGACCACGATGTCGCTCAGATCATCGACGCGGTGACCGGAGGCAACGAAAAAGACAAACATTACACCGGTGTCAACGTCGGTCGGGATTACAAATTGTCGACCACCTTCGACCTTCGCAACGCTGGCAGCGGGGATGCCTGTCCGAAGTGCGACGGTTCGCTTGAAATCGTTAACGGCATCGAAGTCGGACACGTCTTTAAGCTGGGCACGAAGTATTCAACATCGCTCGATGCGAATTACATCGACGAGAAAGAAAAGAAGCATCCGATCATCATGGGTTGCTACGGAATCGGTGTGAACCGGATTGTGGCTTCACTGTGCGAAACGTGCTTCGATGACAACGGTCTTGTCTGGCCGCTGTCGATCGCTCCGTACGAGTTGCTGATCGTTCCGCTGAATATCGACGACGAAGAGGTCATGACTGTCGCCAACAAGTGCTACAACGAATTGATGGCTGCGGGCGTCGACGTTCTGATGGACGACCGAAAGGCGCGGCCTGGCTTCAAGTTCAAAGACGCCGACCTGATCGGCATTCCGTTGCGACTGGTGATCGGCGGCAAAGGTCTGAAAGACGGCAACGTCGAAGTGAAATGGCGAACCGGCGACGGCCCGGAACTTGTTCCCGTCGAGAATGCTGTTTCCGGCGTCCTCGATCGACTGGCAGAGCGGCGGAAGGCGGAAGCTGCTAACGTTCCGGAGTAGTGACCGTTGCCTGGCATTCGGTGCTTGCTTGTCCGAACCAGCTGTCCTACGCTCGATTGAGCAGGTCGGTTACCGCCCTGATTCTGTGTGTTCAGTGATTCTGCGAGGAGTTCTCAGCAATGCCGCTTTACGTTTACCAGGTGATTCGCGAAGACGGACAACCCGGCGAGCGTTTCGAAATCATGCAGGGCATTCGAGACGCCGCACTGACGAAGCATCCCGAAACCGGGGCACCCGTCAAACGAGTCGTCGTCGCGCCGTTCGTCGCGGGCAGCCACTCGCAAACCGCCATCGAGCGAAAACTGAAAGACCCGAACCAGCTCGAAAATATGGGCTTCACACGGTACGAAAAGCAGGGCAGCGACTACGTGAAAACCGCCGGCAAAGGCCCTGACCAGATCAAACGGGATTAGCGACCAGTTCGATCAGCAGTTCGTTTGGGCCGTCCTCGGTGATCTCTTGCGAGATGCCGCTGGTCTGGATGGATCGGTATTGGAACGGGATAGTCGTCGCGGGGAGTTCGAAGGTTTCCTGCTCGGGTTCTTCGGACGAACGACCTGGCTGATATCCCGGTTCGCCGGCGCCTTCCATCATGGCCGCTTCGTCGTGCATCCCGCCGTTCTGCGATTCTGAGAACTGGCGTTGAAGTTCGCTGACGACGTCTGGTGATTCAGGCTTCAGAGGCATGACGGCGACGCTGTACGTGCCGGGCCTCATTCCACCTTTCAGGGTGACCACTTCAAACACCCCGTCCGGACCAACGACGGCGCTGGCCCCGAAACCATTCTTCAGGTCGGTGAACGAGATCGTCGCGTCGGTTAGCGGCTGACCGTTCAGAGTGACTCGGCCCGAGACTTCGGCTCCTTCGTAAGAAGGACGCATCATCAGCACGGCAACGACCAGCGCGACAACCACTGTCGCAACACCGGGCCACGTTCTAAGAAGCGGCACTCGGTCAAAAATGGGCTCCAGCACCGATTCGTAGATGACGTCGAGCAGCGAGTCCGACCGGCCGATCTTTGGCATCGGGATCGGCGGTGGCTTGTACGGAACCGGTTGAGGAGCAGCGTTCAGCGGCGGCGGAACGGGCAAAGGCGGGAGACGGGGTTCTGTCGGTTTCGGAACGGCCGCGGGGCCAGGCTTCATGCCGAGAGGTTCAGCCGGGTCTTCAGCTTCCGTAGCGGCATCGTCCAGTTGCCATTCGTCATCGCTGCTCCGTTCATCGACTGCTTCGGATTCAACATTGACGTCGTTGCTGTTGTCCGTCGTCGGGCCAGCCAGCTGAAACGAGTTGGCTGACGTTGCCGTTTCATCCAAAACATCAGTCGCTGTGTCAGTCAAGGAATCCCGGTCATGAGCCGGTGCGTCCACCGAATCATCAACGCCATCCAACTCCACATCCCACGACCGGTCCGCATCGCCACCTTCCTCGATGGGACTTTCTTCGCCTCGTGGTTCGACGGGCTTCCGGTCAGCGGCACGCTGCCTCTGCGTTGTCGATCGCGCATCGGCAACCGGTTCCCTATCAAAGAGTCCGTCGGCCGTCGCAGCCGGGCTCCAGTTTCGCTGCATGCTCCAACGCACCTCGTCGGATTTGGTCAGCTCGCCTCGTTGAGCCATCAGCGACAGCTCGGCCCAGGGCATTGGTCCAAGCTCCATGCCGGCCAGACGAACGAACCAGTCGTTGCTGGATGACAACTGCGAAGCGTTCGGGTGCCTCGAATCGCCCTCCATCAGCACCCGATACTTCATCCTCGCGATTTCAAAAACGTCTCCATCCCGCAGCACTCCCTCGTCGCTCTTTTGCCCGTTGATCCGAATTCCGTTGCGGCCACGATTGCGAACCTGCAGGCAATTCTCGCCAATCTCGATCTCACAATGCACAGCCGAGATCGACCGGTCGTCGATGCGGACATCGGACCGGCGGCGCGAACGACCCACCACGATGGCCGGACGATCGATGACGATGTTTTTGCGATCGTCTTCAGCGATGAGAATTGGAACGGTGGACATTTCGAAAGCCCGCGAATGACTGAACATGCCGAAACAGCGGCCCGTCCATCATCAGAAAATGAAGGGTGGATCACAACCTGCAAGGCCGGTCCAATTCCGTTTTCAAGATCAGCTCCTGGCGGACTCTGACGCAAAGTCGCGGAGACGCTAAGAGTTGAGAAATCTCATGAACGTTGATTCTGAGAGTTCGAATCCTTCATCTTTGCGAAACTCTGCGTCTCCGCGACTTTGCGTCAGAGTCCTGCTTACCGGTCGTTCCCCGGTGTTTAGACGAATCTTTCAGCACCGGATCCACTCACTTCACACAACTCAGCCGAGACTGCTGCAGTTCGAACAGTCGCTTCGGCGTGGGAATCAGGCGGAAACGTTTTGTTTCGAACCAGTTCCCGCTCAAACCTGTCATGGCCGAAGTTAACGCTGGCGGTTTGAGTTTTGACGGCGGCTCCGTTTTACTACCGCCCACTTCGCCGCCAGACGGTCGGCGGAATTGACGTTCAAGTCCGGACTTCGTCCCAATCATACACTCGTGCTCTGCAAGGATTTCTGACCATGGTTCAGGTCAACGACAACTTTTTGAAGCTTAAGGCTGGCTATCTGTTTCCCGAGATCGCTCGCCGTGTCAACGCTTTCTGCGAAGCCAACCCCGCCGCCGCCAGCCGAGTCATCAAGCTCGGAATTGGCGACGTCACCGAACCGCTGCCGCCCGCCATCGTCGAAGCCATCCACAAGGCGACGGACGAACTCGCTGACCGAGGTTCTTTCCGAGGCTACGGCCCAGAGCAGGGATACGATTTTCTCCGCAACGCGATCTGCGACAACGATTACAAAGCTCGCGGCTGCGATGTCTCGGCGGATGAAATCTTCGTTTCGGACGGATCGAAGTGCGACACCGGAAACATTCTGGACATCTTCGGCTCGAACAACACCGTCGCCATCACAGACCCGGTCTACCCGGTTTACGTCGACACGAATGTGATGACCGGTCGCACGGGCGAAGCCGACGCCGATGGCCGTTACGCCGGCCTGGTTTACATTCCTGTGACGGCCGAAAACGATTTCACTCCGTCGCTGCCGGAAGGCAAAGTCGATCTGATTTACCTTTG
The DNA here is from genome assembly GCA_937899075.1 of uncultured Planctomyces sp. Classification (GTDB taxonomy): domain Bacteria; phylum Planctomycetota; class Planctomycetia; order Planctomycetales; family Planctomycetaceae; genus JABMPE01. The sequence goes on from CALDJX010000112.1 coordinate 7,318, forward strand.
CTTTCCGAACAACCCGACGGGCACGGTCGCCTCGAAGGAAACGCTCAAGCAGTGGGTCGATTACGCGAAGGCGAACGACTCGATCATTCTGTTCGACGCTGCGTACGAAGCCTTCATCACTGATCCTGA
>CALDJX010000113.1 GCA_937899075.1 uncultured Planctomyces sp.
AGACGACGCAATCCTGAACCAGCAGCGGTGAATCGTCAGCCGACGCTAGTTCGAATCGCTTGGCGTCGAGAATCGCGACGTACGGATCAAACAGTGTTGTGCCAAGTCGGATGGCCTCAACTTCGGCGGCGATGCGATCGCCTTTTTTTGCATCGACAACGTAGTAGTCGACGTCTTCCGAAGCCGCGACTCCGTTGACGGTAGAATTCATGGGAACGACCTGGGGCGTCGCGAAATCGCTGTTTGGCTCCGCCTCGACGACGTCGGGAAGATAGCCGACGAAGAATGTCCGAAAGTCCGAGATGCCCGTCTTGGTGCGCACCTGGCAAACCTGTTCGCCCAGACGAGCGTCGGGAGAAACACTGACGACGGCCTTGAACGAGTTCGCGTTGACCGGCTTGAATTCTTTGACGGAGAAGCCCGGCTCGTAGAACATGATCTCTTCGACGTCGGCGAGCAGCCTTCCGCTGAATGTCAGTTCGGTGTCTTTACCTCGCTGAGCACCGCGGGGCAGAATGATCGTCAGTCGCGGAGAAGCGGCGAACAACGTGCTGGCTGAAAGTAGCAATGCAAAAGCCAGCAGCGACCGGAACGTTCGGAACGCGGGCATATCCATACCTCAAAATCGCGGGATACTTCGAAATCAAAACTGCAGATCACACCGGCAGTTCAGCGAAAATCGATTCTTACACACTCAAAATAAGCACGAAGCCCGGCGCCTTGTAAATAGACGCCGGGCTTCCTTGATCTCAAATTAGGCGAGAAGTTCGTGACGAACCTTTCCGCCATCGACGATCTCGATTGGGCGATCGCCAGGAGCCATCAGCTCTTTGTCGGCGACGATTCCCATCGTGTGGTAAATCGTGGTTGCCCAGTCGAGGACACTCAGTGGGTTTTCTTCTGGTTCGCTGGCAGTGGCGTTGGACGATCCGAAGACCTGTCCACCCTTGATGCCACCACCGGCCAGAACAACGCTGAAGACTTTTGGCCAGTGATCCCGGCCAGCGGTTGCGTTGATCTTCGGTGTTCGACCGAACTCTGAAGCAATGCAGACCAGCGTCTCGTCGAGGAGTCCTCGATCTGAAAGGTCCGTCAGCAGAGCAGCCAATGCCTGATCGAGAGATGGCACCTGACTTTTGATGCTGTTCTCGATGTTGCTGTGCATGTCCCAGCCGCCGTAGGTCAGCGTGACGAATCGAACGCCAGCTTCAACAAGGCGTCGAGCCATCAGCATTCGCTGCCCTGCCGTGTTTCGACCGTAACGATCTCGCAGGCCGTTGTCTTCAGCGTCAATATTGAACGCTTCGCGGGCAGCTGGTGAGCTGATCAGGCTGTAGGCACGGTCGTAGAAGCTGTTCAACGCGTCGAGGTTGTCAGCCTTCTCTTTGGTCAGGAAGTGATCGTTGACCTTGTCGAGAACATTTCGACGAGTTGTAAATCGAGCATCGTCGATACCGCTCGGCAGGTTCAGGTCTCGAACTTTGAAACCGGCGGCAGCAGGATCAGCACCGAGGCTGAACGGAGCGTACGACGAGCTGAGATATCCAGTTCCAGCAAATTCGTTCGGCTGGTTTGGGACACACACATACGGTGGAAGATTCTTCCGTGGGCCGAGTTCGTGGCTGACGACGCTACCCATGCTCGGGTACTTCAGAGCGGGGCTTGGTCGAGCTCCCGTGAACATGTTGTGAGTGCCGCGTTCGTGAGCTGCTTCGCCGTGCGTCATCGATCGGCAGATCGCAATCTTGTCGACGACCTTGGCCGTGTGCTTCATTGTCTCGTTGATACGAATGCCGGAGACGTTGGTGTCGATCGACCCCATCGGTCCGCGATATTCGATCGGAGCAAACGGTTTCGGATCCCACGTTTCCTGATGAGCACATCCACCCGGAAGGTAGATATAGATCACATTCTTTGCTGTGCCTTCGAAACTTTCGTAATTCTTCAGATCGGCCTGAGCCTTCTGCATCTGGAAGTAATTAGCGAGCGACAGTCCAACACCGCCGGCGAATCCGGCCTGCAGGAATCCACGACGATTAGTACCAGTGCGCATTGGACATTCTCCTGAGGGTTCACAAACTGGGGGATTGCGAAAACTGTTTGAGGCTGAATAACACATCCCGGCACGCCGGGTTTGTTCTTGATGCAAAGGTGGGAGTCGAGGTTTGGGTGCTGCTCAAGCCGCTGAGGGCGGCAGGTGGGAAGCAGCGACTGTCCCATCAGAGTCGACTTAACTGTTGCAACAGGAGACCGAGTTCTGGGGGGATTGTCAAGCTCGGGCTGGGCAAACTACCGTCGTGACTACCTGTCTATGTCGGTTATATCGACATGCCGCCGCGATCACTGGAATCGAAGGTTGCCATTCGTGACGCGACCTGCCATCAGTCGCGGAACGTAATATCTTTAACGTGTCCGACTTCTGGTCAGGAGTCGGCTCAATCGAAATATCGGTCGAAACAGAAACTGACGACACCTTGAAAGCTTCGAACATGTCTAAAACAGCGCTGCAAACCATCGGACTTCTCATCGGGCTCGCATTGATCGTTGCCGTCGCACCGCTGTTGTGGAAGGTCGGCGCTCTCGATCAGTCGCGAGCCGGACTGCAGCTCGGCGAAGCGATTCCTCCGATCACCGAAGTCGAAGGATGGCTGAACGGCGACGGCCCGACGTCGGCCGACCTCGAGGGCAAAGTCGTCTTTGTCAACGGCTGGTTCTTGAACTGTCCGTACTGCCACGAAGGAATGCCCGAACTCGTCAAGCTTTATGACGAGTTTCATAGCAAGGGCGTTGTCTTTGTCGGAATGACTTCTGACGATTCGGAAAGCGTGAAGAACGTCGAAAAGTTTCTCGACAAGTACAAGGTCGAATGGCCCAATGCCTACGGCGCAGCCAATGCGCTGATGGCCTTTAAAGCCGACTACTTCCCCGGCTACTGGCTGATCGGCCGCGACGGCAAAGTTGTCTGGAACAAAGCACTGCAGGGCCGAGTGCCAATTCAGACCGCCATTGAACAGGCACTGGCAGCAAAGGCTCCAGCGAATCAGACACCGACGGGCGATCAACCGGCAACACCGACCAGCCCGGCTGCCGATGAGCAACCCGCCACCGCGCAGCTTTGATTCACGCCGCCGACGGACTCGTGACTTCTCATCGTCAGTTGAGCTTTCACCACCAGTCGAGCACCGGCGTTCCCTGCGGAGCAGCGTACATCCAGCCTCCGGTCAGCAGGTGGAACACGCCGGTCGGTTCTGGCAGCACCGCTCGCAATAAGACGTAACCAGCGAACGTGCTCAGCGTGAGTATGGCGACGCGGCGGCAGCCCGTTAAAGAACCCTCAGTTGCTCTGGAAGTTCGATACAGCCAGCCGGCACCGCCGAGCCAGATCGTCAACACGAACAGGTCAAGATATTCGATCAGCTTGAAGCAGAGCTCGTAAGAGTTCGCCGGCCAGAACGGCTGAATGCCCCACCAGTAAAGCGAATCGGTCATGCAGTGAGCGATCGCGGCCAGCAGCGACCAGCGAAACAGCAAACCAAAGTTCCGCAGTTTCAATGCCACGCTTCCCACGACGGAACTCACGGCGGCGATAACCAACACAGAAAGAATGCTGTGCCCGAGCGCGTGGTGCAGTTTCCAGAAATACTGATCGCCGAACAGCTTCGCCGCGGTATCAAGATCCGGAGCGACTCCCGCCGCGACAACCACCAGCACGCCTCGGAAACCGAGCCGTTGCCGAACTCCGAGTTCCGCAATCATCAACGAGCAGATAGCGTGTTCCGGCAACGTCATCGCAACTCACTTCTTATCGTTGACTCGTTTTCGCGAATGAACGGCCACGACCGCATCGAGGTCGAAGCCCGCTGATCCATCTTTGCCGCCGAAGCTTTGCACGTCCGTAATTCGGACAAAGCGGATAACCTTGAGGCCAAGCTGCTTCAGATCGAAATGATCACCGCCGGCCTTCTTTACGTCAGTCGGCGAGATCTCGTTCTTCTCGGAGTTGGCCATCACTGGTCTGTAGCCGGCGCAGTTTTCTTTCGAGGCTGTGTCGTACGGAAACTCGTGCCAGATAACTCCGTCGAAGCTGACTTCGACTTTGCCCAGTTCGAAGAAGCCATAGTCAGGATCGTTTCCCGGTTCGGCAAGGAACGGATTTTCGAAAACAATCAGGTCCGGGCCTTTGCCGTCGAAGACTTCGTTGTCGACAAATTCCAAGGTGATGAAGCCGTCTTTTCCGAGCGAGAAGACATCCTTACCGGCCATCAGCTTCCCGCCGCCCTTTGGAGGTCCGAGCACGATCTCTGGTAGCTTGTCCTCGCCCTGACCGCCGCCCGAGCCGATCTGGTACGAGACCACTCGGTCGACAAAGGGAGTCGGCGTTTTCGGTTTTGGTTCTTCATCCGCAAATGTCGGCCATCCACGACTCACAAAGATTGTAAACAGGGTCGCGAAGACGATCATTGAGCACTTATTCAACGCAGTGTTCCTGACAAGTTGAGATGACATGGTGGAGATTCGTCGTGATGCCCGATAAGACATCCCGATACCTGAGAAAAGAACTTTGCGACAAAAGTTGAGGTGAGATCATGACGACAACGGACTCCGATTCACAGCAGCCTCTGACTGGACAGGTTGCACTCATCACTGGCGGCGGAAGGGGCATTGGGCGGGCTATCGCGATTGCTTATGCCGAAGCCGGAGCAACCGTCTGCGTGACCGCTCGCACGTCGTCGGAAATCGATCAGGTGGTCTGCGAAATCGAGCAGGCTGGTGGGCAGGCCCTCGCAGTCACCTGTGACGTTTCCGATCGAGCTTCCGTCGAATCGATGATCGATAGAACGATCAAAGAATTCGGCCGCCTGGACATTCTCGTCAACAACGCGGGCGGCGGCCTGGAACGAACACTCGTCGGAGAAGACGATCCCGACGTCTGGCAAAGCGTCGTCGAGATCAATCTGCTGGGGACGTACTTCTGTGTTCGAGCTGCCCTGCCACATCTCAAAGCAAACGGCGGCGGAAAGATCATCAACATCGGGTCCGGAATGGGGCATCAGCCTCGGGCAAAGAATTCTTCTTACAACGTTTCGAAGGCCGGCGTCTGGATGCTGACTCGATGTCTGGCGATGGAACTCTGGGAAGACGACGTGACCGTTAACGAGCTGATTCCCGGTCCCGTCTACACAGAGTTGACCGCTGATATTTTTCCGAAAGATCAGGCTCACCCCGGAATCGCCAGTGAGTGGGTCAAAGCTCCCGAAGACGTCGTGCCGCTGGCTTTGATGCTGGCGACTCAGTCGAGCAAAGGTCCGGCCGGTCAATCATTCAGCCTCGCACGTCGACCACTTTGAGGACGAGGTCACAGAGTTTCGGCGAGTTTTTTCCACAGGGTCCGACGCTGGCAGCGTCGGCAACGTTGCGGATGCTGCCAGCATTCAGAGTCAATTCTGATCTGCCGCACTCCCTACCTGGCCGTGCGCTGTCGATGGATTTCGTAAAGGACGATGCCGGTCGACACGGCGGCGTTCAGCGATTCAAACCCGGTCGCTTGAGGGATCGTCACCAGCTCGTCGCAGCGTGCGAGCAACTCTTCGCTCACTCCAGCGCCTTCGTTTCCGATAACCACGGCCAGCGGCTGCGTGCAGTCAAGTTCGTCGATCCGCCGTTCGGCATGTGGCGATGTGGCGACGGTTCGAACTCCTGCCTCTTTCAGCAGATCGGCTGTATCGATCAGGCTTTGTGTGCGAGCAATTTTTAATCGGTTGATCGCCCCCGCTGAACTGCGAGCAACCTGGCTGGTGACTTCGGCCTGCCCGGCGTCGGCAACAAACACTCCGCTGACACCAAAGACGCCCGCGCTTCGGCACACCGATCCGAAGTTGAACGGGTCCTGCAGGCTGTCGAGAATCAGAAACAGCGGCGGATCGTCTGCGTGCTCGATGACTGATTCAACATCGAGGTACGGATAGGGAGGCATCCGAGCGATGATCCCTTGATGATCTCTCGCGCCGCAAAGCTGAGTGACACGTTCTTGCGGAACAATTTCAAAGGGCACCTGAAGAACCGACGCGGCATCGACGATCGGCTTGCGAATCTCTTCAGCAAGCTGATCCGACAGAACAAGCTCGTTTGGTAACCACCGCCCGGCTTCGAGTGTTTCGACAATCGCGTTGCGGCCTCGCAACCAGGAATTCTGATGGTTGCCCATCATGGCTTTCTTCGAACGCTGCTTCTTTCGACGCTGACCAACCATGAATGTTTAAAACCGAAATCGCGAAGTGAAACATGGGTGAGCGGAAATCTGCGTTAAATCCCAAGGTGCATACTTGAAGCACCGCGATGCCCTACCGACTCGGAGCGATCGTTCGAATCAGCGGTTCACGGCTGCCATCCATCAGCCGAACCTGTACAGCACCATTTGCGTTAGCCACAGCTTTCAGAAACTGCTGCGGTGTCTCGATGTCCGTCCCGTGAGCTTCTGTCAGCAGATCGCCTTCGCGAAGCCCCGCAAATTCGGCGGGACTGCCCGGCTCGACGCGGTCAACGACAATGGCTCGCGGGTATGGTCGGTCGTAGTCAAAGTGTCGGGACCGGGACGTCGGCCAGTCGATCTTCAATCCTCGCCAAACCGGGTAGCGATCGTTCGAGACAATGATCCGGTCGGCGTGCCTGACGGGCCATTTGGCAAGCGGCACAGTCATGATGCGTTCTCGACCAGAGCTGGCTTGAATAATCCGGAGTCGACTGATCGAACCAGGTGCGTGCAATCCGACTTCTCTCAGAATATCTGTCTCCTCAAACATCGGCACGCCGTTTACTGCAAGCACGATGTCGTTGCGTCGAAGACCGGCGCGAAAAGCCGGCGATTCAGCAACGACCTGGGCAATCGGCACTCCACGAGTTTTGCGTTTCACGCTGATTAACGTCGCCTGCACGTCACGGGGTTTTCCGGGAACAACGCCCAGGAAGCCATATTCAATTTCGTAGCCACGCAGCAGGTCGTCGACAATTCTCCGGAGAGACGAGTTCAGCGGTACGGCATAGCCGACCGAAGTTTCATAACCTTCCAGAGCCGCCAGTGACGTCGTAATACCGATGAGATCGCCATTTCGATCCAGCAATGCCCCGCCACTTGCACCGGGACCCAGCCGAGTATCAACGTGCAGCAACGTCCCGTAATGATGGATGGTTTCCTGCGCAGGGGATTCGTCGGAAAATGGAAAACGCGAGACATTGCTGATCATCCCCAGGCTGACGCTTGGTGAGCCATCGCGAGCGATCGCGTAAGGGTTTCCCAGCGAGATCACAAACTGACCTTTGCGAACTCGTGAGTCGTCCGAAATCTGAATCACCGGGATGTCAGCCGGAGAGGATTCAATGTCGGCAGGATCAAACGCAAGCACGGCCAGATCGCTGCGAGGATCTGCCGCGTAGATCGTCGCCCAGGC
>CALDJX010000114.1 GCA_937899075.1 uncultured Planctomyces sp.
ATACGCCGGATTTGACGCGTAGCTGCTAGCGGGACTGCCTGGTCGAGGCGGCAGGGCGCCCAGCATTGGGTTGCTGCTCGGCGTGGCCATCGCTGGTTGTTGAGTTCCTGATGGAAAGTCGAACTGCCCCGGCATCTGTGACAACAGTGGATTCTGTCCCGAAGCGATCGGTGCACTGAAGTCGGGGACTCCTGCCGGCGGGATATTCGGCTGGCTGCCGGTCGGGCTGATGTCGATCTGGTACTGAGACTGAGCTTCGTTGCCGGCTGAATCTTTGGCCCGGCCGCGAACTGCAACGAGTCCGCCGCTGGGAATGGCCCAGCTCGTCTGCCCGTTTGCTGATTGCTTGACAGGAATCTGCTGCCAGTCAGTCATGCCTGTCTGCGTGAACTCAAGCACGATTGAAGACGTCACGACGCTGGCGTCGTCGATTGACCATTCCAACGCGATTCGGCCTGGTTCTGACTGTTTCAGGTCGATCTTCAGGCTCGGTTTTGTTGTGTCGACAATGACGATCAGCCCGGGCTGGAAAATGGACCCGCCAGGGTGCAGTTGGTTGTTTCGATCGACTGTCTGGACGGCGAACCAGTACTCGCCATCGGCCCCGGCCTGGAAGTCGAATCGACCGACCTGGGGATTGACTTTCTGGACTGCCTGCCAGTTCTGGCCGCGACTCTGGGAAACGTATAGCCTGACTTCCTGAGATCCCAGACGCGCGATCTCTTGCGGATCGTACTGGTAAGGGATTCTGAAAGCCTGTCGGCTTGTGTAGATCGGTTCGGGCAGGTTGGCAGCGACTGGTGAAGCCGAGCCTGGCAGAAGCGGCTGTCCCTGCGCATGCGCGTCGCCGGTTATGATGAACAGGCCACAGGCCAGGGCAACGAGGCTTTTCATCTCCGCTCCTCCGCCGGAATCTAATGCTGCGTATATAGAAGTACGCTGACCAGATCGAAAAGGCGGACACCGAGCTGAAAATGTCAATGCGCAGCCAGTGGCTGTTTGTTTCATACGACGTCGAATTGATTTTCGGTGCCGAAGTCTGAAACAGTTCCACCGTAAACACGCAGTGAGTGCGCAATAGCCCGAAAGTCCGCCGGAAATCCGGGTCTCTCCTTCGGTATCGACCTGAGAAGTTATGCGGCTTGACCAGAATTTCCGGATCAGCGGGGATATTCACCGATGGTCGTTGCGTGTCTTTGAGCTGAACATCGGGATTTGCTCCTACAGCCGGCACAACTTTCCGCTCGCCTTTCGAGGTCCACCGGGACTGCTTGTGTGCCGGCATTCCTCGCACCGATGAAGGTGTAGAGTGTGTGTGGAGATTCTCTGTCTACCCAGGCGGAAACTCCGTTAGGACTTTCAGGGCTTCCAGCTCGCCATTTCGTCACGACCATTTCGTCACGAACTGAGGAACTGGCAGTTGGGACTCGTGGCTGAATCGGCCAGGGCCGGGAACTCACGGGAACCGGATGTTGCAGGGCGACGTCAAAACTAACTTGCGGGAAGTTTCGACTTCTTTCGTACTCACGACAGATGAAGGCAAGATGAGAAGATTAGTGAGTTACAGCGGCTTTCCCGGATACGTCGCGAGGCAGTATCTCTCGATACACCTTGCACTTAGAGAGTGGACAGACACAATGTCGCTGAGTTTTCGAAATGTCACGAGGCAACGGTTTTGCCGGATTTCCGGGTCCACTTCCGCCGTACTTCCTCATTGTTGTCGCGAACTCGCGGCACGCTTTCGATTGCTTACTCAAATTGTGTTGAGTCAAGAAGTTACGACTCGTCGTGAGGGGCTGGTACCGGCATTGCTTGTGCCGCTTCGAGCGTATTCACCGAGACAGAACGCAGAATTTGCGCGAACAGCACCGGCCTCTGCACGGGCAGGGATGTTCGCAGGTGAAGTCATGATGGCTTCACGGCAGAGCTGAAGTGAGGGGCTGCTTTGATTGGTCGCGTCGCGGCCTCTCGCATCAAAAGACATACAGAACCGAGCAATATTCGGGAGATCAGGCATGTTGTTGACATCGTGGGTCCGGAGTTTTCGTCAGTCGCTACAGAACCGTCGCCGGGGAAACCGTCGGGGGATCGATTGGCAAACTCAATCGCTGCACGGTGACGCAGGTCGTCGCAGCCGGAATACCGAGCAGCTGGAAGATCGATTGCTGCTGACAGCGTTCGTTGTCGACCAGCAGTTCGTCGATGCCAACTCAGGTACCATCAACATCTCGAACAGCACGATCGATATCGACAGCGATGGGACGCCCGAGTTCGACTCGATCGTCTTTGACGATGCCACGATCTCCGGTGTCGGCGGAGTGGGTATCAACATCAATCTGTCTGATCTGGTGCTGAACCGAATCGTCTTCCAGGGCGTGCAGCTTGGAGACCAGGCGGCTGGTGACAATCAGACCAGCGGTATCAACATCACGTTGAATAATATCGATCTGGAAGCGATTGCTTTCGACGATACAACCGTGTTCAGCAGCTTCGGAGGCGGCGTCGACATCGATCTGACCGACGTCCGTATGCAGGATCTCACCTTCTTCAACTCCACGGTGACCGGAGGCTTGAACGCTGGTGTGTCCATCGACATTGCCAGTATCTCCCGCAATGCATCCATTGATGAGCTGGCGATTTCAGGGACCACGATTGATGGCCTTTCAATTACTGCCGTTGGCAATCAGAAATCCGTGATCGGAGCGTCACAGGCAAGCCCCATCGTCGTCACTGTTCCGGACCACGGACTGCTGACGGGCTCTGAAGTCAGGGTCACGGGAGTGAACGGACTGACTGAAGCCAATACCCGCGCTACGATCACCGTTCTGGATGAGAATACTTTTGAGCTGGACGGTACGGACGGTTCCGGCGGCGCGTTGTACGCTGGTGGCGGGACCGTCACGGCAACGACCGACCTCAACAATATCCGGATTGTCGAAAGCAACATCACTGGTTCAACAGGGCTTGACGGCCTGGCGATTTCGTTGACGGATGCTCGTGCCCCTGGGCTTTCCATTCAGGAGAATCAGGCAATCGACAGCATTGACCTCAGCCTGACGCGGACACCAATCGATGGATTGAGAATTCGCGACAACGAAGCCATCAATGCAAACCGTCCTCAGGTGAATGCCGTCAACATTGATCTGAATGATTCGACGTTGACCAACGTGATCATCAATGGGAATCTCGTCGATCGCGGTGCCAGTGCCTCGGGTGGGGAAGGTGTCGTACTGACGTCGGTTGACAGTAACGTTTACGGCAGCTTTTCAAATAACACAATTCAAGGGACGCTTGGTGCCGGTCTGAAGTTTGTCGGTACTGCATCTGCCGGATTCCTTGCAGAGAATCGCGGGCCTCTTGTTTTCGACTTCAGCTCCAACTTCGCAGAGACGTCACTTACATCGGCAATTACAGCTGATGCAACAACGATTCAGGTCGTAGACGGCAGGGCGTTTCAGTCTCAACAGGTGGTCCTGATCGAGAATGAGCACCTGTTTGTTGAGTCTGTCAGTGGAAATACCTTAACCGTTCGGAGAGGTGAGCGCGGAACACTGGCTTTGAGTCATCCCAGTGGCAGTCGTCTACGTTCGGTGACCTCTTCAGTGTCCGGCGTGCCGCGTACGATTTCTGGAAATACGTTTACTGCCAACGCTGGAGCTGGCGTGTCGGCGTCCCTGTCAAATGGGGCCGCTTTGTATGCGGATCTGACGGCGAACAGTTTTCTCAACAATGCAGGCGGTGGTATCGATCTTTCCGTCACTGATACAAATGCAGTCGACACTCTTGTCTCTCGAGGTGGAATCAGTCGAACAGCGACGACCTTGAATGTGACGGATGCTAGCGTCTTTTCGAATTTCAATGTGCCATTTGGTATCGCCATTGAGGGTGAAGTCCTCCGGGTCATCGCAATCACAGAAAACGCGTTGACTGTTGAGCGAGGTGTGAATGGGACGTCGGCATCGTTCCATGGGACGAATGCCACTGTTACTGCGGCAACAGGTGATGGGCTGAATCTAACCGTCGGTGGAGAAAATGCAGGTGACGGAAACCTGTTCGACGGAAACAGTACAGCCGCGATCAACGTTTTGTTGAATGACGAGGCTGCAGGGAAAGTTGACATTATCGGAAATACGATCGTCAACACTTCGAATGGAGGTGGCGGAGGAGTTGCTACAGATGAAGATGGAATCTCCATTACATTGACGGGCACGCAGATTGATGGCGAGGCGACAGCGGTGCTGCGTCGGTCCAGAATTGAGAATAACCAGATCGGTGTTGACGCTGTTACGTCGCTGATTTCAAATGTGCCCATCGGCAGTACGATTTTCCAGGTTTCCGACGGAAGTGGATTCGCAGCGAACGACGTCATTCTGATTGACGGTGAACAACGCACACTTCAGGCAGTAAATGGCAATATTATTACCCTGACCACGGCCACGACAGCTTTGCACTTTGCCGGTGCCGTTATGTTGACCACAAGCGGAAGCAACTTCGGTCGCGGTGTTGATATTTTCTTTGACGAGCAGACTGCGATTGAAGACCTGCAGGTTATTGGTAACACAATTGCCAACAGCTATGACGACGGCATTCGCATTACACGCGAAGATGATGCCGTCACTCGGACTTTGAATCCGGTGGCTGCGCAGACTCGGGCCGTGACGATCGCGTCCAACACGATCAGCAATAATGGTTTGAATCCAACGGCAGAACAGCTTGACGCATCTGGCAGTCAGCAGTTCGGAGCGGGTGTCGAAATCGTTGCTCGAAACGGCAGTCTCGATCAGTTGGATGCTGAACTGCGAAGCAACACGATCAGCCGGAACGCCAGGCTAAATCCCACGGGCGTTGACCCGACGGATACTAACGGTATCAATCTGCGCGCTGAGGCTGATGCGCAATTGCTGGTCGACTTGACAGACAACGTGATCAATTTCAGTGAAGGTGACGGCCTGCTGCTCACCACACGTGAGAATTCGTCGACAGATTCACGTGATATTGGCGGGACGCTGACGAAGAATGTTTTCGCTGAAAATGGTCAGAACGGCATCGAAGTTCTCGGGCGGTTCGGCATCTTTAATCTCCTCGTTGTTGGTCTTGAAGGAGTTGATCCTGTCGACGGGCAGGAGCTTGGTAACTCGTTCATCAGAAACGACTACAACGGCATCAACATTCGACGGGGTGGAAACGCGTCGATCGTCGGTAACGACTTTTTCGAAAATGGTCAGAGCGAACCGCGATTTGTCGCGATCGGCGCTGCGACTCCGAATCGAACGTTCCTTGAAGACAGTGCCATCAACGGTAGCGGTATCCATGTTGCCAATGGCGACAACGATGGAAGTGCGACTGGAGGTTCTCGATTCGACAGGAACGTGAATCTGGCCATTAAGCAGAACGTCTTTGAGTCGAATCGCGGGATGGGCATCGACATCAACTCGTACGTGAACAATACGATTACAGCAACGATTCGAGACAACCTTGTTACCCAGAATGAGAATGACGGAATCGAAATTTCGGGTCCTATTGACGTAACGATGTTGGGAAACTTTGTTGATCGAAATGAAGGCCGTGGTATTGATCTCCTGAGTTTCGGGAACGGCACCTCAACGGTCCGGCAATCGAATTACAAAATCGGTGATGGACAGGTTGCTGGTCGCAACACGATCGTCGGTAATTTCGAAGAAGGTATCTATTACACGAGCAGTGCTGAGGTTCAGGATCAGAACCTGCTCAGCACGAATGCCAGTTCACGTCAGGCGAATGGCGATCAAAACAGCATGCCGGCGGCAATTCTGCAGATCGACACAAACCAGGTCAGTGACAACGGTGTGAACAGTGCCGCGTCTGGTACCGGCATCGTTTTCTGGGTGGGCACGAGCGGCGATGTCAGTTCCACTTTTCAGGCCTATCAGACGGCTCTGGGAACAGGTACGGGGCTTGGCTCCGTCGGTGGGGTTGAAGATGTGACTGATATTGCGATCAGTCTCACCGGACTCGACGGCACTACGATACCGTTCGGAGAAGCCGGGCTGAACAGTAGAACGAATGCACGGGTTGTTAATAACGCCTTTGAAGGAAACTTCGGTGACGACTTCAAAGTCGACTCGTTTGTTTCTACTGTCGACCCGGCGCCAACCGGCGGCGTCTGGAATTCACCGTTACCCACGCCGTATGCTCTGACCAGTTACACGCCAGATCCCCTGGCTCGATTGAATCTTGTTTTTGAGGGCAACGACGGAAACGGTTTGGATGTCCGAAATCCAGCACCGTTCTATACAAATGCAGAAGGGGTGTTCAAGTCGAGGGATAGTGCCGCCGAGGTACCATCCGGGCCGTTCCCTAATCCAGGGACGCGAGCTCGAGATGCAACCCGCGTTCCGTCTCGAACGTTTGCGACAAACGGTTCGACAGGTGTTCTTTCTCCGTCTACTGGCGTTGAGCCGAATGGTGGACCGGATGCGATTTATCGTATTGCTGACATTCAGCCGATTGATGTTGGTAACGGAATCTTTGAACTTCAGGTGACGTTGAATCCCGAGCAGGGCCTGGCCTACGGCGGCGTCCTTCCCTTCGATGAAGGGACAACCGTGCAGATTGGCGGCGTGCAGAGTGTTAACGGGACGCTTCACTCGGCGAACGGTGTTTACAACGTTATCAATATTAACCCGACCGCACGGACGTTTCGGCTTCAGAATTCAGCAGGGGAAGATGGGCCTGCGTACCTGTCAGGCGGTGTTTTAGTTGTAAACATTGACAACTTTGCAACCGTGGGGCCGACGAATGCACCACCCTTCCAGTACTCCGGGATGGGGCCGACAACGTTCCGAATCGCACAGGGTTTTGACACGTCCGGAGCATCACCGTCGAACGAGTTCAGTAGTGGTGATAATTTCGACGGCGGGAGCAACGGAGACGGCACGAATGGCGACACTGACTGGGGGGTCTGGACTCCGAATACAACGCGCAACGGTGTCATTACGGACATCACCGTTGCAGGACCATCCACGTTGCAGATCACGTCGCCGAATCACGGACTGACAGACCGCCGTTTAGTGACATTTTCAGAAATCAACGGCATTCCAAGTGCTAACGGCACTTTTGAAATGGAAGTCACAGGGGTCAACACATTCACAATCACAGGATTTGGCATAGTCGACGGCGCCTACATCGATGGTGGTGAGTGGAAAACCCGGGATGACAGTTTTCCGGATCCGATTGCTCCGACGTTCCCGCTGAGCAAGATCGTCGATGTGTCGCCTGAAATACGTTCGACACCCGCTGGCGTTGTGACACTTGAGTTCACTGAGCCAGTGACGAATCTTGATGTCGGCGACTTGTTCCTGACTCGCGATGGCGTTCCACTGGATATCAGTGGTCTGGCCGTTCAGCAGGTCAGTCAGACACAGTTCACGATTGATTTGACCGCTGTGACCGGTGCGGAAGGTCAATACGAACTTCGAATCGATAATGCGTTTCCTGAGGCAGCGATTGTTCCCATTAGCCCGGATCCTCGTACTGAATCTGCCGGTGCTGTTACGGTGAACTTCACAGAGGATGTCACCGGTGTTGATATCAGCGACTTCGTGCTTTCAGTGGACCGTGGCGACAGCAACGGATTTCAGGCAGTCGACCTGAGTGAGATCGGAGCCAATCTTGCTGTCACGCAGATCAGTCCGTCTCAGTACTCAGTGGACCTGAGTACTGTCAGTAACGATCCCGGAACCTACCGTTTTACTCTTCTGGCACCTCGAACTGTGACGTTCGAAGGGATCTCTGCACCAGGTGGTGCTGGTACTTCGGTAATTGTCAACTCGCTGGATCATGGACTGTCGACTGGCCAGACGGTGACATTGGCAGGAGTCATTGGTTCTACCAATGGGTTTAATTCGATTGTCAACAGTACCTATCGCATCGTCGTGGTGGATCCGGACAATTTTGTTCTGTTCGACGACACGCTGACCAATCCGATTGGTTCCGATGAATCAACGTTCACGACGGCTCGGAATCCAACCTGGACCTTCGATCCTGAGATCATCGACCATGTCGGCAAAGCATTCTCAGTTGACGTGTTCAATGTAGTTGCTGACGCAACGGAAGTGTGGACGCGAGCTAATACGGCCCCCACTGCAGATATTATCGACATATCTCCAGATCCGCGGAACAGTTCTGTCGCTTCTGTGTTCGTTCAGTTCAGCGAGCCAGTCAACTCACTGCAGTTTACGCATACCGATTTGAGACTGTCGCGCGATGTCGGGCAAGGGTTTATCAACGTTCCACTGACGACTTTGCAGAATGCAATTCCACTGGATGCAGATGCGAATGGATTTGCGTCTCGATTCAGAATACCGAACGTGGATATCGTTACGAACATCGACGGGAATTATCGAATTACACTGATTACGACAGACTCCAGTCGTATTTCCGATCAGCAGGGCTCATTCCTCGCATTCCCGGTGAGCGATGACTGGACAAGAGTTTCAACGGGCCCCGCACCAGCAATTACCGATGTATTCCCTGATCCTCGTCAGAATCCCGTTGGTGTTGTGCAGATTTCGTTCAGTGAACCTGTCACTAATGTGGACACAGCAAATGTTGGTACACATTTCACCTTGACCCGCGACACTGGAGACGGAAACGGACCGCAGAACGTGCCGCTGGTCGATCCCTCGACCAATATGCCGCTTCCACTTCTCGTGATTGATCCAATCACTCTCAGTCTTGATCTCACGACGGTGACTGGCAACGTCGGTGTGTCGATCGATGGGAACTATGAGCTGACACTGAATCGCCGCTCTGGGATTACGGCAGTCAGTGATGGAGAGGCATTGGCTGTAGATGCGGTAGTAGCATGGCTACAGGGCAGCACCTCGCCAACCGCCAATATTCTCGACATTGACCCGGCCCCACGTGTTGACGACGCCGGTATCGTTACCGTTGTGTTTTCTGAATTGGTAACGGGAGTTGATCTTCAGAATGCTGCTTCCGACTTCACGCTGACGCTGGATTCGCGAGATGGTAACGGTCCACAGGCCGTTCCGCTGAATGGTGTACGTGTACGCCCGGTATCGCCGGTCGAATTTGACGGTACACCAGTTTCCAATCCGTTCGCATTCGGCGGCAGTATCTTCACTGATACCTACGTCATTGATCTGAGCGATCTGACAGATGTTGCTGGTGACTACGTTCTCTCGACGATCGCCACCGGTGCTGTCGCCGATCGGACAGGAAACGTTCTTCAGATTACACCGTCGTCGACGGATAGCTGGACGCGGATCGCCAATCCGATCACCGATCGCATTAATGATCTGATCTTTCCTGGTAACCCCGTTCCTCCATACCGATTCGCTCCAGAGATCCCGAATCACGTCGTCAACGAGGCGGTTGACTCATTCTTTGTGGATGCGACGCCGCCTGAAGTTGTTCCTGGTTCCGTCGTTGTGACACCAGATCCCAGGAGTACGGCAACGGGAATTCTTACGATTGACTTTACGGAGCCGGTCGTAGGATTCAATCTGACGGACCTCGTGCTGACCCGTAACGCAACACCTGTGTCACTGAATGGGTTGTCGCTCGTTCAGGTGACGCAGTCCCGGTACACGATAGACCTGAATCTGAAGACCGGGGCGCCTGGGGATTATGTCCTGAGTATTCAGGGGGCCGGCTCTCTGATTGAGGACCTGGCCGGCAATCCGCTTTCAGCGACGCTGATTAATCTTGATTCGTGGACAGTCGAGAATATTGGCCCGTCCGGCACGGTTTCAGTGACTCCGGATCCTCGGACGACGCCTGCCAATAACGTTCAAATTTCATTTACCAAAGAGGTCGAAGTCGCTCAGCTCGACACTTCCGATTTCCGTCTTGAACGTGACACCGGTAATGGCTTTACGGTGATTGTCGTGTCAGGAGCGACGATTACTGCTAACAGTCCTTCGCTGGGCTTCGATGACTCGTTTACTCTCGATTTGAGTGCGGCTGGCTTGACCAACATTGAAGGTACGTATCGACTGACTCTTGTGGCATCGAATTCGGGCATCGTCGATCGAGCGGGTATCGAGTTGGCTGCGGACGCGTCAGATATCTGGGTGCTCGACAATACCAGCCCGACGGCCGACATCATTGACGTTGCACCCGACCCACGGCAGGCCGAAGTCGGAACAGTCAATATTATTTTCAGTGAAGGCGTGACGGGCGTTGATATTGCCGACTTCGTCCTGCTGAAGGATTCAGTACCCGTCAATATTTCGGGGCTGACCGTCATTCAGCAAACAGCACTTCGATACACTCTCGACTTGTCATCAGTGACTACTGACGACGCGACTTATGAACTGCGTCTTGTCACGACCGACGGGGCGACGCCAGTCCAGGACTTTGCTGGGAATGCACTGGGTGTAGACGGCTCGCTTGGTGTCGCCGACACGGCCGCGCTCGATGGCTGGTTCAAAGGGGTGGACGTTGTCGATCCGACAGTGGACATCGTCGACGTCGCGACTCCACGTGCAAATGCCGTGGGGATTGTCACTCTGAGATTTTCTGAGGATGTGTCCGGCGTCGACATCAACGACATTGAACTGGAACTCGACACGGGCGGCGGTCCAAGCCCGGTGGATATTTCCGGGTTGGTGGTGAATCCGTCACCAGGTTCGGCGACCGAGTATCAGCTTGACCTGAGTACGGTCACAACTACTCAGGGAACCTACACGCTTCGAGTTATTACAACTGATGGCGGTTCGCCAGTTATTGATGCAGCAAACAATTCTCTTGCTGCGACCTTCGGTGTCGGCGTGGCCGATGAGATTTCTTTTGTCATAAAGACGATCGACCCGTCGGCAACAATTGAAACGGTGAGCCCAGACCCTCGCTTGCGAGCGGTCGGAGTTCTGTCGGTGACGTTCAGTCAGCCTGTCCAAGGAGTCGATCTGACGGACTTTACTCTGACTCGTGACACAGGTACCGGTGCACAGCCTGTGTCGCTCCGGAACGCCACTTTGGAGCAGAGTCCTGCCGGGGCGGATGTGTACTTCCTCGACCTGTCGAGGACTACCGGTTCGGATGGTGTTTACACGCTGACTCTGAAGGCGGAAACATCAGGGATTACTTCGATTGTCGCGCCGAACGATCCGATGACCAGCGATGCCATCGAGAGCTGGGCAACCATCACGACGATTACCGTCAACACAACGAATGACACCGTTGATGTTGCTCCTGGAGATGGCGTCGTTGCCGACTCTGCTGGCAATGTCTCGTTGCGTGCTGCGATCATGGAATCGAATGCTCTGGCAGGCGATGACGTGATTGTTTTGCCGGCCGGTAATTACACGTTGTCGATTGGTGGAGCCGCTGAGGATCTCTCAGCGTCCGGCGACCTCGACATTCGCGAGGTCGGTCGACGGCTGACGATTCGAGGTGCAGGCGCAGACGTGACGACCATTGACGCCGCCTCGCTCGGGCGAGTCTTCCAGGTCTTCGCCGGAGCGACCTTCGACATCGAAGGTGTAACGATTACTGGCGGCCTGGTCACTGGCAGTGAAGACGGCGGTGGTGTCAGGAATGACGGCGGTACGGTCTCGATTACCGACAGCGTGATCACTGGTAACGTGTCTCAGGATGACGCGGGCGGTATTAACAATACTGGTAACCTGACGCTGACTCGTGTGACTGTGTCTGATAACTCAGCAGCGCGCACGGGTGGCGGCATTCGAAACTCCGGCCAGTTGACAATTGTCGAAAGCACAGTCGGCGGTGAACACGACCCGACTGATCCTTTGGCACCAGACCTTCGCAATACTGCCGTTCTCGGCGGTGGCGGTATTATCAACCTGACTGGCGGAACGTTGACCGCTTCCAACAGCACGATTTCCGGGAACGTCTCAACGACGTCTCAGGGAGCTGGTCTCTTCACGATTGGTCGCGGCACATTGACCAACGTTACGGTGTCAAACAACGAGGCTGCGGCCGAAGGTGGTGGTATCGCGGTTGCTGGTGGACTGATCGAGTTACGTAACACGATTGTCGCTGGCAACGTATCGACTACGGCGACGGTTGACATCTTTGACGCAACTGCCGGGGGGTCACTTGGCAGCACAGGTAACAATCTGATTGGCGACAATACCGGCGCTACGGTCGCGTTCCCAGGCGGCAACCCCAATATAAGTGGAGACTTCGTTGGCACGGGCGCGGCACCGATTGACCCGTTGCTCGGAGCTCTGGCTGACAATGGTGGACCGACACTGACTCACAATCCGCTGTTTGGAAGCCCCGTTATTGATGCCGGCGGCCTGACAAGTTCCAGCCGCGATCAACGGGGAATCACGCGTGACCTGAACGGTGTCGATATCGGAGCTGTGGAGTTCGGCGGGTTCTTTGTGAACTCGACAGCCGACTCGATCGACATCAACCCTGGCGACGGGATCGTCGCTGACGCATTCGGACGTCGCACCTTACGTGCAGCGATTATGGAAGCGAACGCTCTGCCGGGCACAAACACGATCCAGCTCGGAGACGGGATTCACGAGTTGAGTCTTACGGAGATTGATACGACGCCGCCAACGGCCGACATCGTCGATGTGACTCCCGATCCTCTCAACGCTCAGTCTTCGCTGCTGGACCCTGTCGATGAGATCGTGGTGAATTTCTCAGAGCCGGTTCAAGGGATCGATCTTGCTGATGCTACTACGAATTTCAGGTTGACGTTTGACGATGGGACTGGACCAGTTGCAGTACCTCTGACAGGTATCACCGTTCGTC
The DNA here is from genome assembly GCA_937899075.1 of uncultured Planctomyces sp. GTDB lineage: Bacteria > Planctomycetota > Planctomycetia > Planctomycetales > Planctomycetaceae > JABMPE01. The sequence continues at coordinate 12,742 of CALDJX010000114.1, forward strand.
AGGATTCAGATACACAATATGTCCTTGAAGGTCTGACGACGTTGTTGGCTCAGGATGGCTTGTACGATCTGCGTCTCCTCACGACGGGTATCACGGACTTCGCGCTGGCGCCAAATACGCTTGCTGATGACCTCGTCGCTCCAGCAGCGAACGTGGGGGCGTTCGACACGTTCGTTCGTGGTGCGGATATCTTTGCACCCACGGCGATGCTCAGCCAGGTTTCGACTCCGCGAACAACGAATCCGGGAGCAGTCACGCTGACGTTCTCAGAGTCAGTGTTCGGCGTTGATTTAAGTTCCAATCCATTGAACTTTGCACTGACCTATGATGACGACGGTGGTGCCGGTCCAAACGTGCCGCAGATTGTTGCCTTGAACGCTATTGCCGTTCAGCAAATCACGGCCAGCGAGTACGTGCTCGATCTGACGACTGTTCTGGGCTTCACAGGACTGACCGATCCTGGTGAATACTCTTTGACCTTCGACGGTACAGCGACAACGATTTTTGACTTCTCGGCCAACGCCTTTACCGGTGTGCCGCTATCGACAACCTGGATCGTCCAACCTGATACGACGCCTCCTTCTGCCGACATCGTCGACATCAGTCCTGATCCTCGAATTGGTGCCGTCGGAGTCACGACGATTGACTTTACGGAGGATGTCACGGGCGTCGATCTCGCAAACGCCGACACGGACTTCGATCTGTTCCGTGATATTGATGGCTTCGGAACAGGCGCAGCCGCCACGAAGATTGACATCAGCGGCCTGACAGTTACGCAGGTTACCGATTCGCAGTACACCGTCGATTTGTCGACGGTTACTGCTGGTGAGGGCGAATACCGTTTCGTTGTCCGGACGGACGGCTCGGTAGTTGACCTCGCAGGATCTCCGCTCGCCGCGACGCTCGGGGCAAGTGATGTGGCAGAAGACTTCTGGGCGGCCGGCGACACTTTTGCGAGCGTTTCAGCAAACGATGCAGCCTCGTTCGGTGACCTCGACATTACTGCTGGCGATCTCGTGATTATCGGAAACGCCGAGTCTACTTCGATCATTGACGCCAACCAGATCGATCGCGTCTTCGATGTCTTCAGCCGTACGTCACTCAGCCTTCAGAATGTCACGGTTACTGGCGGTCAGACTGTCGGTGGTAATGACGGCGGCGGCGTGCGAAGTTTCGGTACGCTTTCCGTGACTGACTCGACATTGACCGGCAACTCTACAGATGCCAACGGCGGTGCGATTTACACAGCAGGTACCGGAGTTGCCAGTACGCTTGCCGCCAATATCACCGCGACAGATGCAGCACTTACTGTGGGTAATGTTGCAGTCTTCCCTGCTCAGGCTGGATTTATAATCCTGGTCGGCAACGAGCAGATGCGAGTTCGAGCGATCAATGGATCGATCTTCAGCGTGACTCGCGCAGTGAATGGCTCGACGGCGACCGTTCATTCGGCTGGAGCGACGGTGTCGGTTGTAGATATGTCGCTGAGCAATGCGACAATCATCACAAACAACGCTGACTTTGGTGCCGGCGTCTTTAACGACGGTGGCACAATTGCAGTTACAGGCAGCTCAATCTCGACCAACATCGCCACGACAGACGGTGGCGGCGTCTACAACGACCGAACTGCGACTTTGAATATTGTCGGTTCCACTCTTGTTTCAAACCGAGCCGGCCGCGATGGCGGTGGCGTCTACAATAACGACAGTGCGACGGCGTCGATTACCGACGCGACTCTCAATGCGAACACCGCTGTTCGAGGCGGCGGCGGATTGTTCAACGAAATCGTCGCAATTGCGAACCTCAGTAACACTCGATTCTCTGCCAACTCAGCCGCCGACGGTGGCGGTATCTACAACGAAGACGGTCAGGTCGCAATCTCAGGCGGGTCGTTGATTGCCAATGTTGCAACGAGCGATGGCGGCGGACTTTTTGCAACTTCCAGTGCGGTCACGACTGTTAATCGGACAAGCGTTTCCGGCAACCGATCAGGTGGTGACGGCGGTGCCTTCGCCAATGACGGGACTCTGACTATTTCGAACGCGACTGTCGCGAGCAATACCGCTGAGGGCGACGGAGCTGCGATTGCAAACTCGAGCACCGTGACGATCAATACTGTCACATTTTCTGCCAACGCAGCAGTCGGCAGTGGTGGAGCGATCTACAACGAATCAGTTGGCAATGCGACTCTATCAGCGACAACGATCAACAATAACACCGCTGGTGCAGACGGCGGCGGCATCGCCAACGTCGGGTCTGGACGCCTGACGTTAGGTTCAAGCACTCTGGATGGGAATACTGCCGGAACTCGCGGTGGCGGACTGTTCCACAGTTCGGCCGTTACAGCGACGATTACCGAAAGCACGATCTCAAATAACTCCGCCGCGAATGGTGGGGGCATCGGGGCTCTGGGGCCGATCCAGGCGACAAACAGCACGATCTCGGGTAACCAGGCGTCTGCGAACGGCGGCGGTATCAACAACGGTGCAGATTCAACCTACTTGAATGTCACCATTGTGAATAACTCTGCCGCTGCAAACGGTGGCGGTGTGTTTAACACGAGTATCTTCGGTCCAGCGAGATTGAAGAACACCATTGTCGCCAGAAACACAGCCGCGACAGGAGCCGATGTCGATGGCAGCGGATTTGTCAGCCAGGGCAACAACCTGATTGGTGATGGTGGTTCCGTGACCACATTCACAAACGGAGTCGGTGGAAATCTTGTCGGGGCGACAGGAACAGAGATCGATCCACTGATCAGCCCTCTTCAGGACAACGGCGGAGAGACGTTGACGCATGCGTTGTTGTTCGGGAGCCCTGCTCGGGATGCCGGCAACAACGTTGGTGTCACGGCGAAAGATCAGCGAGGGTTCGATCGCCGATTTGACGGAGACGGAGACGGAACTTCGACTGTCGATATCGGATCGTTTGAATCCGGCCTCACGGTGAACAGCTTCCTTGACACTGTCGATGTCAACCCAGGCGATCGTTCCAGCGCTGACCTCGCGGGCAACAGCACATTGCGTGCAGCGATCATGGAAGCGAATGCTCAGCCGGGTGCAGACTCCATCGTACTCCTGCCGGGGACCTATCGGCTGACCATTGCTGGACAGGATGAGAACAACACTCGGACGGGTGACCTCGACGTTACTCAGACGCTGACGATTATCGGAGCAGGCGATGGCTCGACAATCATTGATGCTGCCGGTCTTGACCGAGCATTCCATGTGATTGCAGGAGCGTCGTTGAATCTGATGGGTGTTACCGTGATTAACGGCGACGCTGACTTTGGTGGTGCGATTCTTAATCAGGGCGTACTGAATCTTCAGAACTCAACAGTGACGAACAGTTCGGCTCGTCTGGGCGGCGGTATCTACAACGATATTACCGAGGGGAAATTGGATGGACCGGTTCTCGCCGGTGATGCCACTATCAATGTTTCAGATGTGACGGACTTCCCTCGTCAGGCTGGGTTTAACATCACGATCGACGCTGAAGAATTGCGAGTCGATTCAATTTCCGGCAGCACGTTTACTGTGACGCGAGGTGTCAATGGGACGGTCGCCAATGCTCATCTTGATGACGCAACAGTTACATGTGTTGGCACGGCGACTGTAAATTTGACGAATACTAACGTAGTAAGCAATGAGGCGTTGTTGAACGGCGGCGGTATCTACAACAACGATCAACTTATTGTTTCGTCGAGTTCGGTATCTTCGAACATGGCAGGAGTCCGCGGCGGCGGTATCTACAACACCGAAACCGTAACGATCATTCAGACAACGCTCGACAGCAATGTCGCTGAGGTCAACGGTGGTGCAATTTACAACGAAGGCACGGTGACCGGGACGTTCTCCTCGGTCACAATCAAAGGTTCGACACTCTCAAATAACGAGGCTGGTGTACTGGGCGGGGCTATCTTTAACTCAGATCGCCTTTCAATTGACAATTCGACATTGTCCGGAAATAGCACGGGCAGCGAAGGCGGAGCCATCTATAACACGGGCGTCTCACAGCAGGTCACTTCGACCGTTGCTCAAGCGTCTCTTACCGTCGTCCTTGACTTCATTGAGCCAAACCAGGCACCGTTCGTAGATGCTCTTGGGAACCCACAAGGTGCATTTGATGTAACAACGTTCGGTTTTCAGGCGAGTGAATTCGATACGGTTACGCAGGCCGTTCTGGATACGGTGAATCAGCATTACCTGGCGATTCCTACGTCAGATATCGATGGTCGAAGCTCAATTCCGCAGGATATGCAACTTGACATCGAGTTCGTGATCGGTGACGTCGGTACTGCTCCGTCGAACGGAGCGACCGAATTCTATTATGTGACAATCGGGTCAGATCTGTCGGGGACCGCTCCTCTCGGCGTGGCATTTTTGAGTGCTATTCGCAATGCCGCCGGGAATCCCAATGGTGGATTTAATAGTGGCGATCCGGTCGGGACGATTTATTCTGACAACATTCAGGGCCTTGGCGGGCTAACACCGTCAAATGCTCTAAGCTCGGGTGATCTATTCTTTACGGCGAATGCGATTGCAGGAACAACGTCGCATGAGATTGGCCACGCGTTGTCATTGCTGCACCTCAATAGTACCGGTGCTGTAACGCCGACCGGCGCTGGCCCAGTGATGGGGACGGGAGCGATTGATACTCCGAATCAGGCGAGGATTCTCACACGAGAATTTTCGTTCTCCGGTCAGAATGCTCAGAATGGCAATGCGACCCAGATGCATGTCCAACAGCTTGTTGGGGCGTTGGGACTGCGTGCAGCTCCTGTTACCAGTCAGTCGCCGGGTGTTGGTTTCCTGAGCATTTCTAACTCGACGATTGTCAATAACACGTCAGACCTGGAAGGTGGCGGAGTCGTCAACGCGCCTGGAAGCACGGCTCAGCTTCGAAACACGATCGTTGCTTCGAACGTTGCAAGTAACGCGAATTCCACGGCGTTGAATGCTGATAATGATGTTCGTGGTACATTTACGTCACTCACGACCAACTTTATCGGTGACAGCGGAACCTCATCGGGATTCATCAACGGCTTCCGCGGCGACCAGGTTGGTTCGGAATTGAGCCCACTGGATCCAGTAACTGGAGCACTTGCGACTAACGGCGGAACAACACAGACGCATGAATTGTTGCCGGGAAGCCCAGCGATTGATGCAGGCGACAATTCGGGTGGCGATCCAAACGATCAACGTAATGGGCAGCGACCAACCGACAACACGGCCGACATCGGAGCGTTCGAAGTCCAGCAGAATTCGATTCGCATCACGGATGTGACGGCGGTCGAAGGGAATAGCGGCTCGACCGAATTCATCTTCTCTGTCGTTCTGGATACCGCAACTGCTGAGCCGATCACCGTGAATTACGGAACGATTCAGGGCACGGCAACGCAGGGCAGCGATTTCCTCGGAACCGCCGGCACGCTTGTGTTCGCTCCCGGCGAACTTTCCAAAACGATCACGGTCGAGGTCAACGGTGACACGACGACCGAGCCGAACGAACAATTCATCGTTCAGCTATTCAGTCCAATCAACGCCGTTCTCACTGATGCTCAGGGTGTTGGCACAATTCTGAACGACGATGCGATCGTGACGTTCGCTGACGTCGTGGTTACGGAAGGTGACTCGGGTACCGCAACCGCAACCTTCAGTGTTGTGCTGTCGAACGCAACGAGCGAATCGATCTCGCTGGCGTATCAGACTGCCGCGGGCACGGCGATGCCGGGACTATCTGCCGTCGGCGGTGACTACATCGAGAAAAACGGGACATTGACTTTTGCACCGGGCGAAACGTCGAAGTCGTTCACGGTCGATGTCAACGGCGACACGACCGTTGAGGACTTTGAAACGTTTGTGGCAAACCTGACTCTTACATCCGGTTCAGTTCAGCTTCCGGATCCGCAAGCGACAGGAACAATTCAGAACGACGACATTGCCTTTGCGAATATCAACAACCCTTCGGTTACTGAGCTGACCGGCTCAAACAACACGGTCACCTTCACGGTCGGGCTAACTACACCTAACGCGTTTGATGTGACCGTCGATGTTCAGACTGTTGATGGCACTGCGACGGGAGGATCAGATTATATTGCCCTGCCTCCAACGACGGTGACGATTCCGGCTGGAATGACGTCGGTGACTCAGGCCGTCACGATCATCGGAGATACCGAGTTCGAAGGCGGAGCGGCGGGAACTCCTGAAACGTTCAATCTTGAATACGTGTCAGGGACGATCACTCGTGGCGTGGAGAATCCAGCGGCCGGAACCCTTGGCATGGCCGGCACTGCAAGCATCACTGATGATGAACTGCCGCCGACTGTCTGGGTGATTCGTGCTACCGCTGCAAATCCAACGACGACCGGCGAACTGTTTCGCGATGGTGATGGCGACCTAACGTTCAACCCAGTGTTCGTTCGGAATTTTGATCTGCTTGCCAATACAGAAACGGTCAACGGTGATGCTGGCACTCAGAACGACCGGTTCATTGTCGACTTTGTGAATGGCAACCCGATTCCGGACGGAGGCCTGTTGATTGACGGCGGGGACGAAACGTCGGGCGACTCTCTGGAAATTGTCGATGGTTCTGCAACATTCACGTTCGACAGCGTCGTTTACACATCGACCGGTGTTGATTCCGGCACGGTCGTAATTGATGACGGCGACGCCATCACGCCACTGATCCGTACGATCACTTACGCAGAACTCGAGCCAGTGCTCGATACGGTTGCCGCAGTCGATCGAACGTTCACGATCAACTCCGTCGCCAATCCGGGTGACCACGTTATCGACGTGGCCAATGCCGGCGGTCGTACAATCATCAGCGATAATGGGACCAACGTCTTTGAGAGTGTCGAGTTTGCAAATCCAACTTCGACGTTGACTCTTAACGCTGGCGATGGTGACAACACCATCACGGTCGGAGCACTCAGTGCAGGCTTTGCGGCATCGTTCACAATCAATGCTGAAGACGGCGATGACAGCCTCACGGCGACAGCAACCAACATCGCCCTGTCGATTCTCGGTGGTGGTGGTTTGGATACTCTGGTT
>CALDJX010000115.1 GCA_937899075.1 uncultured Planctomyces sp.
AGACTAATGTTAGCACGCAACATTCCCGTTTCCTGAGCGGCATTGAGTGCCACCCGATGGCAGGATGGCCGTCGGTTTCCGGCAGAATGGATTTGGCCGAGTGCCCGATAAACACGTCGGGCTCCGAAAGGATGAGGAGCTGTTCGGCAATGAAAATTCAACACGCGTTTCGAGTGGTCGCTGTTCTTTCGACGCTCGTACTTTTCCAGGCAATCGCTTCAAGCGTTGCAATCGCCGACGAGGCTCCGACATTCTCGCGGCGGCTACCGGACAGCGTCGCCGCTCACGTGACGATTCCCGATGCTCGCGCACTTCGCGAACGACTGCCGAACTGCTCGTGGGGACGGCTGCTGAGCGATCCGCTCGTGGCCGACTTTCGCGAAAGTCTCGTCGGGCAGCTTCGAGCGTTTATCGACTCAAGCGTCCGGCTTCCGCAAGGAGTCTCGGCAAAAGACCTGCTTAACCTGGACGTTGGCGAAATCACGCTGACCGTGCTCAAACCCGTCGGCGGAAATCTGCCGGTCGTATTCAGCATCGAGGCGGCGCAATCGGCAGACACAATTTCCGGCATCGTCCAGGAATCGATCGCGGCCTCGGTTGAGCAAGGCTGGACTCGTTCCTCGATCGAACATGCGGGAACATCGATCACCGTGTTGACTCACGGGAAGGACTCCGTGGATGGCTCATCAGACGACGTGCGAGCCGTCGTGCTCCGCGACGGGTACGTTGTGGTTTCAAATTCTGTCGACGCCTTGAAGCAAATCCTCGACCGCTGGAGCGGCAATGTGCAGGGTGCCTTTGCCGCAAACCCAACGCTCGGGAAGGTTCAGCGAACCACGATGAAGCCCGGGCGTGAGCCGGCGCTGTTCTGGTACCTCGATCCGGTCGGAGCGACCATCAGCATTCTTTCGCAGGGAGCGGCCAGTAACCCGACGGCAGGTTTAGCTCTTGAACGTCTGCCGAAACTTGGTCTGACTTCGTTTGAAGGCGTGGGCGGCACCATCGACTTCGCGACAGGCGCACATGACACCGTGACGCAAATCGCCGGAGTGGTGAAACAGCCGGTCAGCGCGGCGATGGCTCTGGTTCAGTTTCCGACGTCCAAACTGGCTCCTCCAGCGTGGGTCCCGAACGACGTCGACAGTTGCATGATGCTGAACTGGGACGCTCAATCAGCGTACTCGGGCGCCGAAGTCATGGCCGACGAATTTCTCGGACCGGGCGGACTGGCAAACGCTTTGGAAGTCCTCTCGACAAAGACCGACCCGCCGGTCCACATCAAGAAAGACGTCCTCGATGGACTTACTGGCGAGATCATGGTTCTGCAGGGGAAAGCAAGATTGAACGCTGGAAAGAAAAGTTCGACCCTGCTGGCGATCAACCTGAAGGATCCCAGGAAGTTCGAAAGAATCCTGCGACAACTGATCGACCAGCCCGGCTCGAAAGCTGGCAGCCGCACGGTTGGCACAACGACTGTCGCCGTCTTTGACGGAAAGAAATCTTCAACACACCTGGCCGTTGCCCATGACGCGCTGCTCGTCAGCAACGACACCGTTCTGCTGGACAATGCGATCAACGGGGCCGATGGAGATCACCTCGTCGAGTCCGCACATTATCGACAGTTATCAGCCAGCATCCCCGCGTACCGGTCTTTGTTCTCGATTCAGCGACCGGTCAACCAGCTCGAAATCGCCTACGGGATACTCAAACAGGGCGGCGTCGCCGTGCCGTCCGGAATCGATCTGAAACTGCTTCCAACGTTTGACAGAATTCAGCATCACTTTCTGCCAACGGCAACCTGGGCGGCTCCCACGACGGACGGCTTTCAGTACGTCAGCTTTTCCCTGCCGCCTGCCGAATAACCGGGTTATCGATTTTCATGACAGACAGGGATGAACCGCTGGACGATCTGGAAAGCCAGTTGGTCGACGTGCTCGACCAATACGTTTCGGCAGTCCATCGGAACGACGTCCCTCAACAGAACGCCTTGTTGGCAGCCAATCCCGGTCTGAAGGATTTCGTCGAGCCGCTCGGCACGCTCGACCGCATGACTCCGGACGTTGAGTTTGCCGCAACGCTGCTCCAGGCGTTTCCCGAAATGCCGCTCGACAACGAAGCGGCTGCCGATGGAGTTTCTGAGTCACCCACCGAGAAAATGGCCGCGCGTCAGTTCGGACGGTTCGAACTACTGGAAGAACTCGGGCGGGGAGGCATGGGCGTCGTCTTTCGCGCTCGCCAGACAGACCTCAACCGCATCGTCGCCATCAAGATGATCCTGGTGAACCGGCTGGCCTCGCAGGACCATATCCGCCGTTTCTATCAGGAAGCGCAAGCGGCCGGACGATTGAGTCATCCCAACATCGTCGGCATTCACGAAGTCGGCGATGTTCACGGGCAGCATTTCTTCTCGATGGACTGCATTGACGGAGTCGACCTGAAAGAAGTGCTGGCAGCGGGGCCGGCTCATTCAACATTGGAAGTGCGTTCGAGTTTGACGTCCGCCAGTCCAACGTCCGATTCCGAAACGGCTCCGGACGGCTCATCAACCGCCGGCACGTCGTCATCGACTCGACGAATTCGGCCTGGCGAACGGCTGACGTTTGAACAGACCGCTCGAATCATTCGCGACGTCGCTCGCGCCGCTGGCTACCTGCATGATCACGGCATCGTTCATCGAGATTTGAAACCGAGCAACATCCTTATCGACGAAGCAGGCCAGCCGCGCGTGACCGACTTCGGACTCGCGCGAGTCACACAGCAGGGCGAACGTTCTAGCAACGACGACCGAACGGACAGCGGCACGGTGATCGGCACACCAAACTATATGTCTCCCGAACAGGCGGCGGGCCGGCTGGATGAAGTCGGACCGGCCAGCGATATCTACAGCCTGGGAGTCATCCTGTACGAAGCGTTGACCGGCCAGCTTCCCAACAAAGGCGCCAACGTGATGGAGACTCTGGTCCGAGTCATGGAATCGGATCCAGAAGTTCCTCGATACCTCAATCGAGACATCCCGCGCGAACTCGAATCAATCTGCCTGAGATGTCTCGATAAAGACCCCGCTCTGCGTTACGAATCGGCAGACGCACTCGCCGATGACCTGGACCGATTCCTCAAAGGCGATCCCGTCGCTGCGGGCCCGCGAGGAATCTATCACCGACTCAGGCGCTGGATGCGCCGCGAACCGGCGCTCGCTTCACGCTGGTCAGCGATTGTCTGCGGAGCCGCGATTCTGGAAGTGTCGTACCTGGCTGGCGACCTGACTTACGGCACGCGCGACATGTTCTTCCAGTTGCTGGCGTTCTGGGCGGTAACGGCGTTCATGTTTCAGAAGCTGCAGCGCAGCGAGCAACTCGCCACCGTATCACGATTTATCTGGCTCGCCTCCGACGCAATTTTCATCACAAAGATGCTCGTCCTCTCGGCTCCGCCAGCCGGGCCGCTGCTTGTGGTCTACCCACTGCTGATCGCCGCTTCCGGACTGTTTATTCAGGAATCACTCGTCCTGTTCATGACCAGCGTTTCGCTGATTTCGTACGCACTTTTCCTCTACATGAGACCGATCGAAGCAGATCCCTGGCACTATCCCATGATTTTTTCGGCGATTCTCGTCGTGATTGGCGTTGTTATCTCACACCAGGTCAATCGAATCCGTCTGCTCAGCCGGCACTTCGATACGTAAAGAGTCATGAATTGCGGGCATGACTCGATGAGCTGACCAGCCTGGTTTGCCTGCTGATCGGCACGGACTTGCGGTCAACCGTGTGGGTCCGCAAAACTGACTCCCCAATTGTAATTTCAAGATCGACGGACAGCCGGGCCAGGCCTTTTAGGAACGACATCTCGCAGCCGGGTAAAGCACTGCGAGCCTCGACGGGAACCCCCGATGCGCTGGGAACAGAAAGTCCAGTACGCAACCATCAGCGATATCGGAATGCGCCGAAAGAACAACCAGGATTCGGCCGCCGTACAACTGTGTGGGGATCACGAAGTCTGGAGTCAGTACGGGCACCTCTTCATCGTCGCCGACGGAATGGGCGGTCACGCGGTGGGAGAACTCGCCAGCAAGATCGCCGTCGATACGATCCCGCTGACGTTCTTCAAGAGCCGCGCCGAAGACACTCAGAAAGCACTGCTCGAAGCGATCGAAAACGCCAACGCCGCGATCAACGAGCGAGGCACTCAGAACGCAGACTTCAAACGGATGGGCACGACCTGTGTTGCCCTGGTGTTGTCGCCGCACGGTGCCATCACCGGTCATGTTGGCGACAGCCGGATCTATCGCGTCCGCGAAGACCGAATCGAGCAACTGACGTTCGACCATAGTCTCCACTGGGAACTTCAGCGTGCCGGTCGTCTCAAACCAGGTGACGTTTTTCTGCCCGAAGCCAAGCACGTCATCACTCGGTCGCTTGGTCCGGAACCGTCGGTCAAAGTCGACATCAACGGCCCACATCCAGTACTGCCCGGCGATCGCTTCGTACTTTGTTCAGACGGCCTGACCGGCCATCTCAAAGATCCGGAAATCGGCATGATCGTCCGGGAGCTGCCGATCGAAGAATCGTCGAGGTTGCTCGTCAACCTGGCGAACCTTCGCGGCGGATCGGACAACATCACCATCGTCGTGGCCGAAGCCAGCAAAGAAGCGGCGACCAAAGAACCCGGTAAGGAAGCACCCGTCGCCGCTCGCCGCAAACGATCGAGTGGTATGGGCCCGTTCTGGACGCTGGCCTTCTGGGTTTCCGTTGTCCTGCTCGGAATAGGCGGCATTCTGCTGGCCATGCAGCGCTACGTCGCTGGAGGAATCGTCACCGGAATCGGGGCCGTCAGTTTCTTCGTACTGATCTGGCAGTGGCTGGCAAAACGTGAATCTGCAACCGACCGAGATTCCGACGCGACGATTCACGCTCAGACCTACACGATGGCGAGTGCTCGAACGACGAAGGAGTTCATGGCTGGCCTCGCAAAGATCGAACGCGAACTGCACCGCATCGCCAACGAAGAAAGCTGGGAGATCGACTGGCCAACTCACGCAAATTCCATTACAGCCGCTCGCAAAGCTCTCGACAAAAAACAAACCCGTCGAGCGATGAGTGAAATGGGGAAAGCGATCGACGTTCTGGTCGTCGGATTACACGCCCATCGAAAGCGCATCCGCAGCACGCATATCTCAAGCCAGACAGGCAGCACCGACGCCTTACGCAAAAACGACGACAGTCACGGATAGCATTGCGTAGAAAACCGACAAATCGAATATCAATGTTCATCCACGGAAGGAATCGTTGTGTCAGAAGAATCGTTTGCCGGGTTCGCGATTGAGGCCATTGAACGCGGACTTGTTCCCGACACGCTCGTGCGAGCTGGAATTCGCAAACTGCTGCGGCAGCGGCTGAAGAATCAGGAATCGGGCAACTGCGAAACACACGCACGAGCCTTTCAGGATTTCGTCCAAAGCACGCGTCAGGGTCCGATCGCCTTTCTTCCCGAGAAAGCCAACGAGCAGCACTACGAAGTGCCCGCCGCATTCTACGAAGCAACGCTCGGACACCGACTGAAATACAGTTGCTGCTGCTTCGACGAAGGCATCACAACGCTCGACCAGGCAGAAGATCGCGCGCTCGATGTCACCTGCCAGAGGGCCGGGCTGACAAACGGCCAGCGCATCCTGGAACTCGGCTGCGGCTGGGGATCCCTTTCGCTGTGGATGGCGGAGAAGTATCCCGAAAGTCAGATCACGTCCGTGTCGAATTCAGCCTCGCAGCGCGAGTTCATCATGTCACGCGCCAAGCAGCGGAGCCTGACCAACCTGCAGGTCGTCACCGCGGACATGAACGACTTCTCGACGAACGAAACGTTCGATCGTTGTGTGTCGATCGAAATGTTCGAACACATGCGGAACTACGAGTTGCTGCTTTCACGCGTCGCCGGCTGGCTTGTGCCAGGAGGCCGGCTGTTCGTCCACATCTTCTGCCACAAACGGACGCCGTACGTCTTTGAAACCGACGGCGCAGCCAACTGGATGGGCCGCTACTTCTTCTCGGGTGGCACGATGCCCAGCGACGACCTGTTCTATCACTACCAGTCGGAATTACAGATTATCGACCAATGGCGATGGAACGGTCGGCACTACGGAAAAACAAGCAACGCCTGGCTCGCTCGCCAGGACGCTGCCCGCAGCCAACTGATGCCGGTTCTCGAAGAAACGTACGGCAAAGCCGACGCCCGCCGCTGGTTCATGCGCTGGCGGATGTTCTTCATGTCGTGCGCCGAACTCTTCGACTTCAACAACGGCGACGAGTGGTGGGTCTCGCACTACCTCTTCGAAAAACCCACCAACCAGTAGGTCAGGCTCCGCCTGACGAAGTTAGTACGAAGGCCACAATGCTCTGACAAAAAGACGACCACGGAATACACAAAAAGACGCGGAAAAGGCCAAGCCCCTTCCGTGTCTTTCTGTGTATTCCGTGGTCCAATCGTCTGCACATCTGACTGGCAACAGTCGACGACCTACTTAATCGCGATCAGCTCGATTTCGAAGATCAGCGTTGCTCCGGGGCCAATGTCTGCGCCCGCTCCGCGTTCGCCATAAGCGAGTTCGGACGGAATAAACAGCCGCCACTTGTCGCCGACTTTCATCAGTTGTAACGCTTCCGTCCAGCCGGCAATCACGCCTCCCACAGGAAAGCTGATCGGCTCGTCGGCTGGTGTGGGAGCTTTGCCCCGGTAAGAACCGTCAAAGATTTCGCCATCGATCAACTGGCCTTTGTAATGCGTTGTGACGGTGTCCGCTTTCGTTGGTGTCGGGCCATTGCCGGATCGGATGATTTCGTATTGGAGTCCGGTCTTCGTGGACTTGATGCCGGGCTTCTTGGCGTTGGCAGCGAGAAACTTTTTGCCGTCTTCTGCATTTTTCGCAGCAGCAGCATCGGCTTTCGCTGAAATCATGCGCTGCAGTTCGGCAAACGCTGCGGACAGTTCCGCCTGACTGAGAGCCGGCTCTTTCCCCGACAACGCGTCAAAGATGCCACGAGCTACGACGTTCACTTCGAGGTCGTCCGCTCCAAGTCCCTGCTGCTTGATACTTCGGCCGATGTTCATGCCGATGCCGTAGCTGGCTTTCTCTTTTGCGGTCATTGTTACTGCGCCGGGTCCCTGACCCGCCGATTCAGCGGCCGGTTTTGCAGCGTCTTGAGCGTGGACAGCGATTGTCGAAAAGGCAGCGACGGCGCACACGAGTGCAAGAGTTTGAATCCGCATGAAAGTTCTCCTGAATCTGGTGGGTGGTCGAGAAGGCAGGTACGACGCCAAAGCGGAGCAAAAAAAGTCGCACCCGAATCCTCACGGAGCACTTCGTCGCGAAATACGCAGCGAGGCTCCAAACCGATTCACGTAGAACAGTTTTCGATCCAGTCTCCCTTGTCGTGTTGGCAGGTCAGTTCGGCGATAAATGTTTGCCGCGAGGCAGAGTATGAACATCGATCGGTCAGTAATCGAGTCAAGCTTGTTCCCATTCACGAGCGACCGACAACTCGTGAAGATGTTCCCAGGTGTAAAGCCCGGTGTCGTGCTGATCGCTCCACCGAATCTTCAGTGCGTAGTTGCCGGTGAGTTGAGCTGTTTCCAGATCGATGCCTGTCGGGATGTCTACGACGTCAACCATTCGTTCGTTGGTGAACTCGTTGACGCAGCCCGCGCAGGGACAACGACCTCGCAGATAGCGAAACGGAATCTGAACGGTCATGCCGTCCTGCCAGGTGATTTCGAAAACCCGGTCGGCGCGGATAGCGCGAAGATTCTGTGGAGACAAAGCCATGAAGCATCCCATTAAAGAACGACTGCCAGAGTCGTTCGAACTAAATCAGGTTGGACTGTTTGGAGTGGATCAGCGACATCGCTTCGGCGCGAGTTGCCTGATTGGAACGAAGCAACCCTCGCACGGCGCTGGTAATTGTCAGGCTGCCCGGTTTGCGAATTCCGCGGATCGACATGCACGAATGCGTGGCTTCCAGGACGACGATCACGCCCTTGGCATCCAGTTCGCTCGACATCAGATCGGCAATTTGATGCGTCATTCGTTCCTGGACCTGCGGTCGCTTCGAAACTTCTTCGACGACTCGAGCCAGCTTGCTGAGCCCCGCGACTTTCCCATTCGGCACATAGCCAACATGAGCCACGCCGATGAACGGCAGCATGTGATGTTCGCACATGCTGTTAAAGCTGATGTCTCTGACGAGAACCAGCTCGTCGTAGGATTCCTCGAAAACCTTCTTCAGATGTCGACCTGGGTCCAGTTTCAACCCGCTGAAAAGTTCGGCGTACATCCGAGCGACGCGCGCGGGCGTTTCGAGCAGCCCGTCTCGATCCGGATCCTCACCAACCGCTTCCAGAATTTCTCGAACAGCCCGCTCGATGCGAGGCAGATCAACTTTATGTTCTGTGTCTTCAGACATGTGTGACTCTCGGGCTGTGCAGAACTTGTGAGCCGACGGCGCTAGCCGCGGGCCAGTTGTTTCTCGACATTCTTCAACCTGCGGCCCGACGCTAGCGCGTTCGGCTCAGCAATGCTTCGCTATGATTACGTTCGCGGCGTAGGTTAGGAACTGGGTCCTGCGCCGTCGAGTGGCCGCAACCACCTTGCCAGACCGCAACCGCTGCTTGCCGAGCAGTCGCGAACTCGGAAGAATGATCCGCCTGTGTTCTTTCGTCCTTGTTCGGATGAACGCTCAGTTCCGCAATTTCAATCGGAGTCCGCTATGACCAGCCAGTCGACTTTCACGCGACGAGAAATGCTTATGACATCGGCAGTGACCGCGGCCGGCGTCGCAGCGACCGGAACCGCTGCTCTTCCAGCAGGCCTCGCCGCCGCAGACTCTGATAACGACTCGGGCTGGATCGACGCGCACTCTCACATCTGGCCGCCGACCGTCGATAAGTACCCGCTCGAACCCGGTAAGACCGTCGCCGATCTGGCACCGCCGAGCTTCACCGGCGAAGAGCTGATGGCCATCGCCCGGCCGGTTGGCGTGCGTCGCGTCGTCCTCATTCAGCACAACGTTTATCACGGATTTGATAATTCTTACCTGGTCGATAATTGGAAGGCTCACCCGGATCGATACCGAGTCGTCGGTATGGTCGACTCGCGAAAGCCGAATTCCGGCAAGGCGATGCGGAAGCTGCACAAAACCGGAGTCACTGGTTTTCGCATCACACCGTCGCGACTGGGAACCGACTGGCTGGACACTCCCGGCATGGCCGAAATGTGGAACACCGCCGCCGACACCGGACAGGCCATGTGCGGACTGATCAACCCGTCCGATCTGCCGGCGGTCGATGCGATGTGCCGAAAGCATCCGGACACACCGGTCGTGATTGACCACTTTGGCCGCGTCGGCATCGACGGAAAGATTCGAAAGAAAGATCTCGACAATCTTTGTGGTCTGGCGAGTCACAAAAAGGCGCACGTCAAAATCTCAGCCTACTACGCCCTCGGTAAGAAGAAGCCGCCGTACGACGATCTCGTCCCCATGATCAAACGCCTGTACGACGCCTTCGGCCCGGAACGCCTGATGTGGGCCAGCGACTGCCCCTACCAGCTCAACAACGGAAACTCGTACGAAGCATCCATCTCGCTGATCACCGACCGCATCGATTTTCTGACAAAGTCCGACAAAGACTGGATGCTCAGAAAAACCGCCGAAACCGTGTTCTTTTCCTGAGCCGATCGTCAGCTCACAGACAGATGTCGTTTTTGCCAACGGAGAGGCAAGCTAATGCGAGTCGCCATTTTCAGCACAAAGAAGTACGACCGGGATTTTCTCAGCGCGGCCAACGACAGCCATGAGCATTCGCTGGAATTCTTTGAAGCTCGACTTACAAAAGTATCCGCACCACTCGCTCGCGGCTTTCCCGCCGTTTGCATCTTCGTCAACGATGTCATGGACGAGGCGACGTTGACCGATCTCGCTCAGCACGGCCTGCAAGTCGTCGCCCTTCGTTGTGCCGGTTTCAACAACGTTGACCTGTCTGCCGCAGCACAACTCGGGATTCAGGTGGTGAGAGTTCCGGCGTATTCACCACACGCAGTGGCGGAACACACCATCGCATTACTGCTTGCGCTGAACCGGCGCATACACCGAGCATTTTCGCGCGTACGTGAAGGGAACTTTTCGCTTGATGGACTGATGGGATTTGATCTGCACGGAAAAACTGCCGGCGTCATCGGCACGGGACGAATCGGAATCCTTGTCGCTCAGATCCTGAAAGGATTCGGCTGCGACGTGCTCACGTTCGACTTGCGGGAGAATCCTGACGTCGCCCGAGTCGGTGCTCATCCAGTGCCATTAAAGGAGCTGTTTGAACGATCGGATCTGATCTCGCTGCACTGCCCATTGACTCCGGAAACTCACCATCTGATCAATGCAGAATCGATCAGCCAGATGAAACCGGGAGTCGTCATCCTAAACACCAGCCGAGGCGGAATCGTCGACACCGATGCGGTTATCGGCGGTTTAAAATCCGGACAAATTGGCGGCTTAGCCATCGACGTCTACGAAGAAGAAGCCGACCTGTTCTTCGAAGACCTGTCCAGCCAGGTCATTCATGACGATGTGTTTGCGAGGCTGCTGACCTTCCCGAATGTGCTGGTCACCGGACACCAGGCCTTCTTCACCAGGGAAGCTATGGAGCAAATCGCTGCCACGACGCTGTCCAACATTGCCGAAGTCGAGTCCGGCATTGAATGCCGCAACAGCGTGCCTTCAACACTGGTTCAAAGAACGTAGTCTGCCCATGACTGAGCTTTCGCGCGGCAGTGAATGCCTAATCAAGTCATAGCAGATGTGCCATTCGAGCAAGGCGATTACTTGTTCAACTCGTCGCGGAGGCGGTTCAGTTCGGCGAGCGCCGCGAGCGGGGTCATCTCTTCGATCTTTAGCCGACGGATTTCGTCGAAGACGGGGTGATCTTCCACGATGAAGAGGGACAACTGGCGGGCGTTGTCTTTTTTGGCCGGGCGGACGGGAACGGTTGGTTTGCCGGTTTCGTCCAGGTGGTCGTCCTCCAGAGTTTTCAGGATGACGGCGGCGCGGTCGACGACTTCGCGAGGAACTCCGGCCAGGCGAGCGACGTGGATGCCGTAACTTTTGTCGGCGGCTCCTTCGACGATGCGGTGCAGGAAGATGATCCCGTCGCCCTGTTCGTGCACGGCGACGTTCCAGTTGGAAGCGTGTTTGAGTGTCGACGTCAAATCGGTCAGCTCGTGGTAGTGAGTCGCGAAAAGCGTTCGAGACTTCAGCACATCATGCAGATGTTCGGTGACCGCCCAGGCCAGCGAGATACCGTCGTAGGTGCTGGTGCCTCGTCCGATTTCGTCGAGAATCACCAGGCTGCGTGAGGTCGCTGTGTTGAGAATTCGAGCGGTCTCGGTCATTTCGACCATGAACGTACTCTGGCCCTTACCCAGTTCGTCGCTGGCGCCGACTCGCGCGAACACTCGATCGGCAACACCGATGCGAGCCTCACTGGCCGGCACGAACGAACCCATCTGAGCCATCAGCGTCAGCAGCGCCGCCTGCCGAATGTAGGTACTCTTACCCGCCATGTTCGGGCCGGTGATGATCTGAACCCGACCGTAATTCTCGCCGCCGAGCAGCGTGTCGTTGGGAACGAACTCGCCCGTCGGTTGCAGCTTGTCGAGAACCGGATGCCGCCCTTCGCGAATGTCCAGGATCGGCTCTTCGGTCATTTGCGGCCGCGTGTAACCCTGCGCAACGGCAAGCGTCGCCAGCGCGCCGAGCACGTCGATTTCGGCGATGACCTCCGCGGTGTTTTTCAAACGGGTGACGTGCTTCGCGACCCGGTCTCGCAGTGAATTGAACAGTTCCTGTTCGAGGCTTTTCGATTCGTCCTCCGCTCGCAGAACTTTCTCTTCGTACTCTTTGAGCTGCGGCGTGATGAAGCGTTCCTGATTCTTCAGCGTCTGCTTACGAATGTAATCTTCCGGAACCTTGTCACGGTTCGCGGCGGAGACTTCCAGGTAATAACCAAAAACGCGATTGAAACCGACCTTCAGATTAGTAATGCCGGTCCGCTTCATTTCTTCGGCCTGGTACTTCGCGATCCACGCCTTGCCGCCTTTCGCGAGTTCTCTCAGTTCGTCGAGCTTCTCGTTGTAGCCGTCTCGGATCATGTTTCCGTCGGTCGTGAGCAGCGGCGGTTCGTCGGTCAGGGCGGTTTCGATGTCCGCTCGCACTTCGGCGCAGAGATCCAGGTCCGTTTCCAGAAGCTGCAGCAAGTCCGACTTTCGACCGGCCATTTGAGCTTTCAGCTTTGGCAGCAACGCGAGTGTTCGAGCCAGACAACCAAAATCGCGAGGTGAGGCTCGCAACGTCGCCACCTTGGCGGTCAGCCGCTGCAGGTCGTAAACCTTGCCGAGTTCGTCCCGGACGTCGCGCGTCAGCGACAGGTTTTGAGTCAGCTCTTCGACCGCGTCCAGTCGCGCATTGATCTTGCTGATATCGACCAGCGGGTTCGACAACCATTCGGCCAGCAGCCGCGCACCCATCGACGAAACAGTTTCGTCAATAATTTCCAGCAGGCTGCCTTCCCGCCCGCCTCCGCGAAGAGTGCGAGTCAGTTCGAGACTCGCGCGAGTCGCTTCGTCGATGATCAGGTTCCGACCCTGCCGCCAGGGTTCGAGACGAACGATGTGAGTCAGCGAACTCTTCTGCGTCTCCTGGACGTACTCGATCAACGCTCCGGCCGCGACGACGCCCGGTGTGTCAGGTTCCAGATCGAAGCCTTCGAGGGTCTTCAGACCGAAATGTTTCAGCAGGGTCTTCTGACAGTTGTCAGAAGCGAAGCTCCAGGGGGGCCGCTTTGTGACGAACATGTCCCGCAGTTGAAGTTTCGGCATCAGCTCGTCTTCGCGGGCCGGACTTTCTGAAACAAGCAATTCAGCGGGGCGCAATCTCGCGAGTTCATCCGCCAGGCCGGAGAGTTCGATGTCAGCTGTAAAGAATCGCCCGGTCGATAACTCCAGCCACGATAGACCAACGAGCTTCTTGCCGACGAAGACGCTGGCCAGGTAATTACTTTCGCGCGGGTCGAGTAGCGCTTCGTCAGTCAGCGTGCCCGGCGTGACGACTTGAGTGACCTCGCGCTTCACCAGTCCCTTGGCTGTTTTGGGATCTTCAACCTGATCACAGATGGCCGCGCGGTGCCCGGCGCGGATCAGCTTGTGGAGATAATTCTCCAGCGCGTGGTAAGGGAAGCCGGCCATCGCGGTTGGGTTTGCCGAGTTCTTGTCACGACTGGTCAGCGTCAGGCCGAGGACCTTCGATGCAATCTCGGCGTCTTCGTGGAAAAGTTCGTAGAAGTCGCCCATTCGGAACAGCAGAAGCGAGCCGGGGTTCTGGCCCTTCACTTCCATGTACCGTTCCATCATCGGTGTCAGCTTGGTCGCGTCCTTCGAACTGGCCATCGTGGCGCGGGCTTTCGGTCGAGAGTTAGTTCAGAAAAGTTATCGAGTAATGGTCACATCTTGTGACTAAATGTGCGCGATCATCTGACGCAAAGTCGCGAAGACGCAGAGTCGCGAAGACGCAGAGGTTCGCAAAGACAAGTCGACAATTGGAGATTTGGGATTTCACGTTCTGAGTTCGACCAGAATAGAAGACCGATCTCTTTGCGTTTCTTAGCGACTTTGCGACTTTGCGTCAGAAAGCCAAACATCCTGAGTCGTCGAGCGAGGCGAATCGTCTCCGTCCTGACTGTGGATTTCCACTCAACCGGTTTCTGATAAACGTCCGGCCTCGTTCTGCTCAGCAAATTCGTTGTCAAAAGCGACGTTGACCCCGTTTTCCAAACTGCCCTATAAACCGCCGCCGATGACACATGGCCAACGGATTGGACCATGCGCGGGCATCGCCTGCTGAATCTTGAATTGGAGTTATGCGATGAGTGAAGGGAATCACGTCGCTCGAGACGCCGCCCCGGAAGAGGCCTCGAAGACCGACACGACTCAGACACCGCGTCCTGGATCGACCGCGTTTCAGACGAAAAAAGCCCTGATGATCGCTGCCGGCACCGCCGTTTGTGTGCTCGTCGCTGGTCTGGCTTTTCAGGCGTTTACATCGTCCAGCTCGGGCACCGCCGCGGAACAACCAGCTCCGGGACGAGTCCAGGTCGGGCCACAACCACAGCAGGGTTCTTCCGCAGCCGTGATTACACGAGACGGACGCAGCATCAAGATTCCTCTGAAGGATCTTTACGAACGATGTGCCATGCGAGTCGGCAACGAAGTGCTCGACAGCATGATTAACCGCGCTGTGATTCAGCTTGCCTGCGAAGGCGCGGGCGTCGTGGTGACTCAGGCGGAAGTCGAGCAGGAGATCACACGGATCGCCAAGCAGTTCAACATTCCGGTTCAGACATGGCTGCAGATGCTGCAGAGCGAGCGGAACATCACGCCGGAGCAGTACAGCACCGACGTCATCTGGCCCATGCTGGCTCTGAAGAAGCTGGCTGGCGACAAGGCTCAGGTCACCGAAGAAGACATGCACAAAGCATTCGTCCGAAACTTTGGATCACGAGTCGAGTGCAAGATGATCATGCTCGACAATCATCGTCGAGCGAACGATGTCTGGCAGCAGGCATCGCTGAATCCACAGGACTTCGACCGACTTGCTCGCGAACATTCAATCGATCCAACCAGCCGAGCGATGAACGGAGCGATTCCTCCGATCGCCCGCTACTCAGGTGAAGCCAAGATCGAACAGGCTGCCTTCAGCCTCAAGCCCGGCGAGATTTCTGGAATCATCCAGAAGGGACACGGCAGCTACTTCATCCTCAAGTGCGAAGGTTACACCGAGCAAATTGTGCAGAGCATCGACGAAGTTCGCGAGCAACTGCACACCGACCTGATCGAAGAGAAAGTTCAGGAAGGCGTCGCGACGATGTTTGAAAATCTGAAGAAAACATCAACCGTCGACAACTTCTGGAACCACACCCGAACCGGCAACATCAGCCAGGTTTCAGGGCAGGTTAAGCCAGGGTTCAACAACGTTCGACCGGCGGCCGCCACACGGCCAGCAACAGGAACGCAGCAGCAACGTTGAGTTCGCAGCACGAATCGGACGCAACAAACAATCGCGACAAATAAGAAACGCCTCGCAGGATCAATTGGTCCTGCGAGGCGTTCTTTTTTGTCACGAGACAGGGCGTTTCCTACAGGAATCGTGAGACGCGACCGCTCGCTGGTTCGACCGGGCCGTCATCGTCGTCGACAAATTTCTCTTCCTGACCGTACAGGAATTCGAGCTTCAACAAGTCCTTTTCGATCAGAGACTCGGCAAAGGTTGGCAAGTAACCAGTCGGCGTCAGTGACTTGCCGTTTCGGTAGTTAAAGATGTCGTGTACGACCAGGTCGTTGCGGTCGGGATCGTAACCGGCAATTTCGGAAATCTGAGTGACAACTCGTTTGCCGCCGGGTTTGCGTTCGATCTGCACGATGATGTCGATCGCAGAGGCGATCTGCCGCTGAATCGAAACAACCGGCAAATCGACAGCCATCAGCACCAGAATTTCCAGCCGCTTCAACACGTCGATCGTGCTGTTGGCATGGATGGTCGTCATCGATCCGTCGTGGCCGGTGTTCATGGCCTGGAGCATGTCCAGCGCCTCGGCGCCTCGACACTCGCCGACGATCACTCGGTCTGGCCGCATTCGCAGAGCGTTTTTCACGAGGTCGCGAATGTTGTACTCGCCGACGCCTTCGACGTTGGCCTGTTTCGATTCAAGCGTGACGACGTGTTCCTGGTGAAGCTGCAGTTCGGTCGTGTCTTCAATCGTGACGATGCGTTCGCGGTGCGGGACGAAGCTCGACAGGACGTTCAGCATCGTTGTCTTGCCAGTGCCGGTTCCGCCGCTGACCAGAATGTTCTGCCGATCAACAACGCACGCGCGGATAAACATCGCAGCCGCCGACGTGACCGATTGTTTCTCGATCAGATCGTCCATCGTGAAGCGGTACGCTGGAAACTTTCGAATCGTCAGGCACGGACCACGCACGGCAAGAGGCGGGATGATCGCGTTCACGCGGGAGCCATCCGGAAGCCTGGCATCGACCAGCGGCTGGCTCTTGTCGATACGCCGCCCGACGCCGGCGACGATCCGTTCGATGATTGATTCAGTGACTTTATCGGAAAGAAACCGTCGACCGGAAAGTTCCAGCACGCCGTCACGCTCGACATAAATCTGGTCGCTCTTGACGACCATGATTTCGGTGATGGTTGGTGCTCGCAGAAGATCCTGCAGCGGACCGAAGCCGAAGACAGTGTCTTTCAAATCTTTCTTGAGCCGCCGGAGAATGATGTACCGGCTGAACTCGCGATGAAGATGCGGGCGTACGAGCGGGAAGACATCGGCAAACTTGTATTCCGTTCGCTGAATCTGCGAACTGAGATCCGGCTGCCCGTCCAGTTCCAATCGCTCCCGAATGAACAGCATGAGGTTTTCGAGTTCTGTCTCGCGTTCCGGGACGAGCGTCTGCGGGACGTCGTACTCGTTCCAAGTGAGACGCGCGAGGCTGTCCAACGTGCTGCGGTCGCTTTCCAAGATCAGCTGATTGATCGTCAGGTCGCGGAGGCTCAGGCCGATGACCTCTTCGAGCAATGCGAGATTCTCGGGGCCGAAGAGGTTGAGCTCGCGGCAGACGTCTTCGATATGCCGTTCGAGCAGCAGGATGCTCTCGTTGTCGCCCAGGCGGTTGGCTTCGAGTTCGTACAGGTCGAACCGTTCGAGCAAACGACGATGCACTCGCAGTTCAAGATCCGCCATGATCGATCGAAGATGAGCTTCCAGTTCCGCCCGGCTGATCGGAGCGGCTTCTTCCGATTCGAACGTCAGCGTGAACGGCCCAATGCGAACCGTTTCGCCCGCGGCGAATCCGACACTCTGTCCGCCCATCACTTCGGTGTCGCCGACCATGCAACTGTTGATGCCGACGTTTTCGAACTGCAGCTTTCCGTCGTCACTTCGGACGATCGCCTGCCGCTTTGAAACAAGCGGACTTTGCAGCGTCAGCACGTTCGCCCGGTCACGGCCGACTGAGATCTCAGACTCGTCAGTCTCAATCTGCTGACGACGACTGTCGTGAACCTTGTTAAACCAGATTTTCATGCCGATTTATTCAAACCACAGAGGCACAGAGATCACAGAGCATCGTCAGGAACACACTCTGTGTCCTCTGTGCCGCTGTGGTGAAAATTCTTCAGAGTGAATTCGGAATTCGACACTCAACCCGGCGGCGGATCGACTTTGTTCAGGAAGTCAGCGAACCCCGGATCGACCGCCTCGTCTTCAACTTCGTCCTCGAGTTCTTCGTCGAGGTAGTCGCCTTCGTCGGAGTGTCCCTCGTCATCGCCATCCAGTAGCCCGAGTTCGTCCTCATCCGGAGTGAACGCATTCCCCTGGTCGAAGACAACAGTTTCTTCGTCGGATTCGGCCTCGCCAGCAACGAGCAGTGGTTCCGCCGCCGCATCGCCGGACTCTTCGGCCGCTGCCGCATCGACAGATGCAGAACCGGCATCCGCAGCAGCTTCTTTGTTTTTCTTCCTGCCAAACATCCCGAACAGCGACTTCTTTTTCGCAGGCGGCTGCTCGACCGGTGCCGGATCTTCAACGACCGACTCGTCGGGTTCCAGCATAGCGACATCCGCTTCCGCAAACTCGTCATCGACTGAATCTTCATCCGGAAGGAGTGCGTCGTCGTCAGCCGTTTCGAGAACCTGATCGGTGGCCGCTTCGTCGATCACTACTTCAACGACCGCACCGTCAACCGGCGTTGCATCAGGAGTCGGAAGTTCCGCCGGTGGATCGGCCAGCACCTCCTGAGGATCAGCCGCTTCGAGCATTGCCGGTTCGAGGATTGCCGCTTCGCTAGAGGCACTGTCAAACTCGACCTTGATAACAAGCGGGCCAATCCGAACGATGTCGCCTGAAATCAGCGGAGTGTCGACATTGGGCTCCGTCTTCTGGCTGTTGATCAGTGTGCCATTGCCGCTGCCCAGATCACGGACAGCGACATCCGCTTCACCGATTACAAACTGGCAATGCCTGCGGCTGACATCGTTCGACAGCACCTGCAGGTTGCAGTCTTTGCCACGACCGATCACGACGTCGCGTTCAACGACGACGCGTTTCTCGGGTTTCTTCGGTGCCCGAACAAGAAGTGTGACCCTCATCAAAACTGCCTCTTCGCAACGGATTTGTGTTTCTGATTACCGTGTCCAGAATAAGTGCCCGAAGTAAGCGACGCGATGTTTCACGTCATTCCCGAGCAGGCGGGAAACCAGAGCACCTGGATGAACTGGTTTCCCGCCTGCGCGGGAATGACGTGGTTGGAAATCGGACAGTTGTTCTGGACACGTTTCAAAGTGTCTATTCGTGGTTCAGGATCGTTTCGAAGTACGTCTCGTTCATGGCTCTTCCGAATCCGAAAGTCCGAGCGTCTCCATCCGACGATAGAGGCTCGGGCGAGTAATTTTCAACAAGCGAGCGGCCATTGTCTTGTTCCCCTTCGCCTGTTCAAGAGCCCGCTCAATCAGCTCCCGCTCGACGCGTTGCAGCAGAGGCTCCAAAGCTTCGATTGGTCCGTCTGAAACTGGTCCCAGCCGCTGAGCATCCAGACCCGTCCTCAGTCGAAACGGCAAATGATCGGCGCGAATGACCGGGCCGTCCGAATTGCACAACGCTTCGTAAATCACTTCGTCGAGTTCGTCGAGATTGCCCGGCCAGTTGTACTCTTCAAACTGCGACCAGACTTCTGCCGAGAAACCGGTCACCTGTTTCGATCGATCATGGTTACGCTGCTCAAGAAAATGTTGAGCGAGGATCTTCAGATCGTCCATCCGCTGTCGGAGAGGCAGCAACTCTATCTGCACTGAGGTCACCAGATAGTAGAAATCGTCCGAAATCCGTTCGTCCGTGCGAGCAACTTCAAGGCCAACATGGCTCGACGAAAGCAGTCTAACGTTCTTACGAAAGTCGGCGCCGCGGGGTGACGCCACAAAGTCGACGAGCCGCTGTTGTACGTCGCGGGGCAGGGTGTCGACATCGTCGAGAAACACACAGCCCGGCTGCAGCGCGGCGATCGGCAACCGCTCGCCCCAGTCGGCTTCCACGAGTCGACGGATGGCTTCGTGCAGCTCGCGAGGAGGCATCAGTCGACATTGAATCGGCACGAAGGCCTGTTGACCAAGATCGCTGGTGTAGTGAATCGTGCGGGCGATGTGTTCTTTGCCCGTCCCTTTCTCTCCGCAAATATGAACCGTCGCTCGCGACCGCCGAGCCGCTTCGACCTGATCAATCACACGCTTCATCGAAACGTTTTTCGTCAGGATGGAACCCGCTCCGTAACGCTGCCGTAGTGCATGGCGAAGAGCGGCGAGTTCCGCATGGACCTGCGTGACGATTCTGGTGTCTGCGCCCGTCGGTCTTGTTGGAATCTCCGTGACGATACCCATGACAAAGTCGGCCTGCCCGTCCGTATCGAGCGGGTAGAAGTGCACCATCCGCGAAACCGTCTGGCCCGATGTTCGATGAACGAACTGACGGACAACGTCGCGGTGTTCGCCGTCGATCGTTTCCTGAGGAGGACACAGCGCGCCGGTCAACGCTTCGATTGAACCGGCATCACCGGACGATGCAAACTCGCAAACGCTGCCCACAACTTCCGGCAGAGTCCATCCAGTCAGCGTCTGGCAGCCTTCGTTCAGAAAGACAACCCGCCGCTGAGCATCCACCAGAAACACCGGCGAATCGACAGCGTTGATCGCCGCTTCAAACCGAATCTTTTTCCGGGATGCTCGTTTCGCCACAATGCTCGTCCGACCGTTTCAACTCAGCAGGGTAGGGTATGACAAGCGCAGCGCCGGCATACCATTCTTATCGTCAATCTTCACTTCGCATCGTACCAGCGGTTAAGTATGAAAGCTCCAACGATGCTGACCGCTCCGAAGATTGTGATGCCGAGCAGCGTCGATGCGATGACGGCGGCAAACAGCTCGTCCGTCCGCATCTGGCTGGTGTTTCGGCCGATCAGGAATCCCAGCCCGTAGTCGTTGACTCCGAAGCCTGCGAAATATTCTCCGACCAAAGCACCCACGACGGACAGACCGCTCGATGTTCTTGCACCGGTGATTAAATGCGGGACGGCGTTGGGCAGACGAAGCTTCAGCCAGATCTGCCAGCGGCTGGCTCGATTCAGACGGAACAGGTCGAGCAATTCAGGATCGACCGCCATCATGCCCGTCGTCGTCGACGTGATGATCGGAAACAGGCTGATCACGAACGTGATGATCACGATGCTGCGAAAGCCGGAGCCAAACCAGTTAATGACCAGCGGAGCGATGGCGACAATGGGAACCGTCTGGAGAAAAATCGCGTACGGATAACAACTGATCCGAATCAGCCGCGACTGAGAAAAGAAAAACGCGATCACGACGCCA
>CALDJX010000116.1 GCA_937899075.1 uncultured Planctomyces sp.
GGCTCAGTCTCGACGGGTGCAGACTCACTGTCGACTGCTTCCGAAACTGCACCATCAGCTGGAGAAGCCGGGCTTGTGCCTGCGCCACCCTGCTCGTCTTTAGTCGAGCAACCCGTGAAACAAACTCCAAGAACGATTGCCGCAGAAAGTCCGATCCATGAACTCGCACGCATGATTATCCCTCGACGACGAACGCGGCTTTCAGGTTAAGAATCTCTGCATCCGGATGATTCGTCCGCAGCTGCAAAGTTGCAGGATTGGCGATCGTTCTAAAAACCGCGGGCAGACCTGCTGGAAATTTCAGCAACAGACGATATCGACGCACGTCGCCGTCGCCAGGAGCAGGTTCCAGTTCGACTTTCAGCCAACTCGGCTCGGCGATGACTTCTTTGAGCTTCAACTCTTCATTGAAACCTCGGCAGATAACCAGCACCCCTGCGGTGTGTTCTTTCGAAGCCGAAATCGCGCCTGCATCAATCATCATGCCCCCGTGGCGGTAGATCGTGCCGGGGAGCGGAAAGAGTTGAAAGGGCCCTGGACGAACTCCACTGACCGCAATCGACAGAGTTGGCGTCTCTTCCAGATTGGTGTGAATCGTCACCGGAATCGAAAACTGACCGGCAGGGATCTGGCTGTTTGCACTGACAATGATTTGAGTGCCCGCCTTCACATCCGGAGTTTCCGGCGGAGCATTCTTCCCGTGCGGGTCCGGCGGCTCGGCAGCGTCGTTCATTAATCTCGCCGCGAGCATCGTCAGTTGTTCTTCGCTCAACGGTTTGATCTCGAATTTCAGTCCCGGATGATCGCACTCGACCTTCGTGACTTCCAGATTCTCGGAAATCTGCGAGTAGACAAATCCATCGATTTTTGCCTCACCGTCGACCTTCATCGAGCCGAGCGACCAGCGGTCTGGCGGCCACACGGCAAGATCGACTCCGATGAACCCCTTGACGATTAGAACCTGCATCGTGTTGCCTGGGGAATTTGTGTAAATCTTGGCTGAGTGCTGAAATCCGGGGCCAGCTTGCTTAATCGTCCAGCTCAGTTCAATCGTCGTAGATTCGCCCGGTGCCACAACGCTCTGGCCAAGTTCTCCGATCGTGCACTGGCAGGTTGTTTCGCCTGCCTTGAGCTTCAAATCTGCCTCTCCAATGTTCTTGACGACAAATTTGTGTGATCCAATCGAATATCGTGACTTCGTCCCAAAGTCGTATTCGATCTCTTCAAAAACGACCTTCGGATGCGGTCCGGTTTCCGACGGTCTCGGAAAATCAGGCTGGTCTTCGATCTTCGTAACTGGTGGCTGCCCCGACACGATGGTCGATTCGACGATACTTTGGGCCAGCCAGGTAACTCCCATGACCGAAAGGATCAATGAGAGAACGGCGACGATGACAGGTCCGGGACGCATGGTGGCCTCCGTTGAGTTCGACCGGTTTGCCGAATGTCGACAGCCGGGCTACCCAATGTTTGAATGCTCGAAACGAATCTTGATAAGTATGGTCAATCGACCAATAAACAAAGCTGTATCCCGCTCAGGCGAGAGGCGGCGCATCATACGGGCTGCGACGGATTGAGATAACTCATTATGCCCGTGGCGGCAAAGCCTTCCGAACACTGACTTCAGAAATCCGGGTGCCGGATAAAATACCGGTTACGTCCGCAATGGCAATTTCGCTGGCTACTCAATCGCTGGCTCCCAATTTCGTTGGCGACTCAATCGTCCAACGGAATAATCGGTGCGTCGCACGAGCTGTCATCCGGCTCAGCAGTCCCATCAACTCCCGATTCGTCTTCGTCGCCCATGTCCAACGGCTCGGGCAGTTCGAATTCCGAATCGTCGTCCACCTGCGGCGAAGGATTGGAGTCGCTGTTTCGACGAGCCTCTCCAACGCTGTCATCAGCGTCCGCCTGGATCGCTTCCGGAGAAATTCGCGGCAATCGCGGGGCCGATGCTTCGACCACAAAGCTGTCATCTTCGTCGGGAATGGCGACGGGAACGGGCTGTCCGGCATCGACCTGCTCCCGTCTGCTGCGCGGCGAAGCGGCCTGCCCTTCGCGTTTCTGGTTCTGTGATCTGACCTTTGGAACTTCGGCGTCTGGCGTTTCCATCAGCCCGTTGCTTTTTTCAACGCGGACCAGGTTGTACCGCACGTCGGCAATTGAAAGCTCATCACCGACTCGAAGCTGCGACTCTCGTTCGACACGCTGGCTGTTCAGCCAGACTCCGTTGGTACTTCCCAGATCCCGCACGACAATCGTGTTCTCAACACATGCCAGCAGGCAGTGAGTCCGCGAGACCTTGCGACTTTGCTTCAGGATCACGTCGCAGTCCGGATTCCGTCCGATCAGCAGGACGGGCTTGTCCAGCTTGATGGTCTTTCCAGGCGAGACGGGTACCAGTCGCACGGGCATAAAGTCAGATTCTCCCAGACACGATTCGACAGATTTTACCGCCGCTCGACAATGGCGGAAACGATAGCCAGCGATCGTATCCAATGCAGAACGCTTGTGAAACGAGTAAACCTGCCTCGTCGAGGATTCGTTGCGCGGCGAATCTGGACAATTCGTTGCAGCCGGATCGCTGCTGGGCCGACGAGTGCGGATTATTCGGCAGATACCAGTCAGTCCGGCTCGATCAGCGCCGTCGTCTCCAGTAAAGCCAGCGGCGTACGAGCTTCGCCAAGGAAACCTGAGTAACGCCTTCCGGCCGCGAAATGCCCGGCCCTCCGGAATGCGGTCTATGCAGCGCGAGCGACATCCGCTTCATCGTGAAGGGCTGACGTCTGGCAACAATCCGTTGGCAGTCGCCGAGAAGCATTCATGGCCAGCACGTCCCATTCAAACGGAGACAACCGCTTGTCGGGAACCTTCAGCGCGACCGCAAACTGTCCGGCTCGCCGAGAGAACGTCAGCCGGCTCTGGCTGGAGAAGGCGTAAATCGAACTTCGCCCGGGAAACATGTTGAGCTGCCTGAGGCAACACTGTCGAGGGTGCGTCATTCCGGCCGCCTCGACCGTACTGCTTCCACCAAGCTGGACAAGAACTCCGCCCGGCTGAACGCAGGCCAGGCGACTGGCCAGTTCCATCATGTGAGGTCTTGAAAACACGCTTGCGCAGTCACTCTTTGCCGCAGCCCGCACAACCACCAGATCAAAGCCCGAGTCAGACTGATCAAACTGCTCGCGCGGAACGTTCCCTTCGCAACAATCTGCTTCCGGAATCATTTCCTGCAACAGGTCAGCATCATTTTCGTCAGTGCAAGTGACCAGCAATCCGAGGTCGGTCAACCCCTGGATCATCGCCGCGTTGGATACTCCGCAGAGGAGCACACGGGAACCCGGTCCAATTCCCGGCTGCTTGGCGAGGTATCGCACAATTTCGGTGATGACTGGTGCCGACGATTGCTGTTTCTGATCCCGCGAATTGTCCACTGCGTCTCCATGCGTTCCTGATGGGCTTTCCAAGGGACTGACCCAATCCGGAGTCAGCCTTTCCACGTGCCTGTTAACGTTGGCTCGAAGTCGAACATGGCATCTGCCTGCCGATTCAAGAGCCTGGTCGCTGCCAATTGCTGTGGAATTCCGAAGGAAAAGCATCGGTCGGGAGAACTCCCAGCCGTTAGCCGGTAATCTACGCCGGTCCTGAAAAGAGCGTCAATATGGCCTCTGCGCAGATCAGGCACCGGCTCAACCAGATGCAAACACAGCCGTCGTTCCCGCGAAGGCTCTATGAGGAAACAGAACCGTGGCTGGGCGAAAGTCGCAAACAGAACAGACCGACGCTCCTTCTTTTGAAGGGTCGATCGTCGAGTTGCAGAACATCGTCGGGCAGCTTGAAGATGGATCGCTGCCTCTGGAAGAATCGATGGAGCAGTTCGAGCGGGGAATCTCTCTGCTGAGAAACTGCTACCAGGTGCTTGAACAGGCCGAGCAACGGATCGAAGTGCTGACCAGCGTCGCTGAAGACGGCACTGTCGAAACGGAATCCTTCGACGCGTCGGCAACGTTCGATTCAGCGGCTTCGCAAACGAAGTCCGGCGGCTCGGACAAACCGGCACCGGCTACAAAAAAAACAAAAGCTCGACGCGGTCCGACAAGCGACGAATCATTGTTTTGAACATTCCCGAAACCACTCAACGACCAACGACCCTGCGGGGTCTTGTTAGACGTTCTTTATGCCGATCTCGAAATCTCAATTCGCCACGCTTAAACAAGCCGCAGTCGACGCGTCACGACAAGCGTGGTGCCCGTACAGCAACTTTCCCGTGGGAGCAGCCCTACTAACCACTGACGGCCAGATCTTCGCTGGATGCAACGTCGAAAATGCATCCTACGGGTTAACCGTCTGTGCGGAACGCAACGCGATCGGCCAGGCGATCAGTGCTGGCTGCCGCGAGTTCACAACCTTGCTGATTTTTACCGCGACCAACAAACCGACCACCCCGTGCGGTGCCTGCCGCCAGGTCGTCACCGAGTTCGCACCCGACATCGAAGTTATCAGCGTTTGCGACGGGCCGGAGAACATCCGAGCTTCCATGCGGGACTTGCTGCCTCAGAGCTTCGGACCGCATAACCTTGATGAGGCTCCGAAGCCGGGCCAGACTTCCGGCCTCGAAGATTAAGGAATGCGTCCTACGGAACAGAGGTTGGGCCTCGGAAACCTGACGCAAAGTCGCAGAGACGCAAAGCTTCGCAAAGAAATCAAATACAAGTCTTTGCGAAACTCTGCGTCTTAGCGCCTTTGCGTCAGACCAGAGGCTCTACCTGATTACTATTCCCTGTTTCATGGGACGTGTACCAGACACGTACAAAACCGCTCGACCTGACAGGTCTACCAATGGCGAGCCTCCGCTCGCTGGAAACTGAATCCACGCCATGAATCCCCGCAACCCTTCTACTGACTCTCCCTGGAAACGCACTCAGAAACCGACTTCAAAGCAGGAGAGTGTCGAGGTCAACGGCTCGGTGATTTCGGTCGGCCAGGAAGTCGAGCTGTCCATTCTGTCAATGACTCTGGAAGGTCAGTCGCTGGCCCGCCTCGACAGTTACGTCGTGTTTGTTTCGGGCGGAATTCCTGGCGAAACGGTGCGGGCAAAGATTGTCAGCGTCGGCAAGAAGTTTGGCCGCGCGAGGGTCATCAAGGTTGTCAAAGCGGCTGAAACGCGAGTGACTCCGAAGTGCCGACATTTCGGAAGGTGCGGCGGCTGCATCTGGCAACACATCAACTACGAAGAGCAGCTTCACTGGAAGGAAGAGCTGCTGCGCGCCACGCTCGAACACAAGCTGCCTGGAGTCGGACTTCCGATTCAGCCGCTGATCGGCATTCCGGAACCGTGGGGAACTCGGAACAAGATTCACTATTCCGTCGTTGATTTCGGACGCGGGCGAACGTCCAACCTGCACTTGTGCCACCACAAAGAGCACAGCACAGAACTGGAGCAGATCCACGAGTGCCCGGTGCACCATCCCGCTGGTGACGAAATCGCCCGCCTCGCTTTTGAGTGGCTGCGAAAACGCAACGTTCCGGGAGCCAACGACGAATCCACCGGGCCGGGTCTGAAGAGCGTTCTCGTACGCACGGCCGGAAATGGCGAGCAGTCTCACATCGTGCTCGTCGTGACTGCGGAACACATCCCCGAACTTCGAGGTGCCGAGAAAGCATTTCTCGACATTCCAGGCGTGGCCGGAGTCCATCTCAACATTCAGACGGATCCCAAAAGCACATACATCGGACGCGAAACCCGTTGCCTCGCGGGCGAGCCGCGACTTATTGAAACGGTCGGCGGCGTCGAGTTTCACGTTTCGCCGGACGCGTTTTTTCAAACCAGCGCTTACTGCGCGGATCAGCTTCTGAAGCTGGTGCAGAAGCATGTCCCCGACGCGACGGACAGCTCGATCCTCGATCTCTATTCGGGAGTCGGCCTGTTCTCGATTCCGCTGGCAGCGGCCGGGCATCGAGTCACCGCCGTCGAAGAAAATCCCAAAGCCGTCGCCGACGGAATGGAGACTCTCCGCCAGAACGACATCCCGCGCTGTCGCTTCGTGCAGAGTCGCGTGCAGGGGTTTCTCAAGGGAGTACCGCGATCGCTGAAGTTCCAGACGGTGATTCTTGATCCGCCGCGCGACGGATGTCCGGACTGGGCGGTCAAGATTCTTGCCCGAGGACTACGACCTCGCCGCATCATCAACGTTTCATGCAACCCGCAGGCGCTGGCTGGCGACCTGGAAATTCTCACGCAGTCGGGCTATCGAATCGTTGAAATCCAGCCAGTCGACATGTTCCCGCACACCGCCCACATCGAAACCGTGACGCTGCTCGAACGAACAACGCAGCCGCAGGGAAAAGATGCTGGAAAACACAGTGGCCGGAAGCGTGGCGGAAGAAGTACGGTCCAGCGAAAAAGCAGTGGCAAGCCGGCCACGCCTAAGCCGAAAAAGACCGGCCAGAACCTGATCCGCAAGAAAAAATCGCAGAGGCCCGCCGAGTAAAAGAACCGGTGTGTTAGCCGACGACTGGCACCGCGAATCAGTGCCGTCGGCTGTCCCCTAACCCCAACGCCGTTAAGGATTCTGGATCGACAAATACAAGCACGAAGCGCAAGCGAGTGAATTCACACGACTCCGCATTGATTCACTCGCTTGCGCTTCGTGCTTGTATCCACGGTGCCTTCGGCACGGAAGAATCCTTAACGGCGTTGCCCTGACCCTCGCCCCCACATTCAAGTCTTCTCGGCATTCGCTGAAAATTTGTGGGGGAAAGGGGACTTTCGTCGGCTTGCCGTTCGAATGTCGAACGCGACTCGGCACCGGCGACCACTTCGAGAAATCATTCAGCCGCGGGCTCGGCAGCGACAGGCGGCGGTGTTGCACCGAAGACTTCCGTGATCCGAGACGGATAATCTTCGACGTGCGTCTCGTGATAGTCGCCGGTCATGTAGCGAACCAGCAGGTCCAGATCTTTGGCATTCATCTTGTCGGCGTACGCCGGCATGTGATTCTTCGCTCCGTAGAACTGGTCTGAACCCGGGTCGCTGATGAAAGCTTTCAACCACTTCGCTGATCCGTACTCGGCAAGATCCGGATACCCGCCACCCTCGCCGGTGAATTCGAAGTCCGAACCGATCGTGTCGTGACAGTCGGTGCAGGATTGAATTTCGGAACCGTCGGCAAGTGGTTCACCATCCAGAATCTGCTGGCCACGTTTTGCCAGCGCGGCGTCGATCTTTCCTTCGTCGCCTTTCCAGCTTCGCATGGCAACCAGAGCTTCGACGAGAGCGTTCAGATCACCAGCGTTTTCCGGAGCCTTAAAGGCCTCAGCGTACTCTTCCGAAGCGCCGGCCATTTCAGAGTCTTCAAGATTGAATTCGGCATCGTCCGCTCCCGGATACCACTGAGCGTTCTTCAACGGAGCGAAATGGTTTCGGTAGTCGACGATGATTGCTTTCATCCAGTCGCGGCTGCCGAAGTTCGCCAGGTCCGTGGCTTCGGGTGTGGAAATAACCGGCTTACCGTTATCGCCCTTTTCTCGCAGCACGTTGCCGCGACCGTTGTGGCCGTTGTAGCGATGGCAGCTTGCACAATACTTGGCGAACAGAACCGGACCACGAGTGAACGGGTCTTCTCGAAGCAGTGAAACGGCACCTTCGACGGGTATCATCGATGGAAGGCTCGCGAGCTCTTTGATTCGATGAGCGTCGCGTTCGGCTTCGGCGATAGCTGCCTGATGATCTTCGTTATTGGCGTCTTCATAGAACGCCATCGTTGTCAGCACGACGATGCCGAACGTGACGAGCCACGTGAACGCCACGTTGAATCGGTGTCCGGCCTTCAGCTTCGCCGTCAGCGGCATCATGAAAAGAATGCCCATCAGCGCGCCGGGAACGTAGATCGCTCCAAAGGCCAAACCAAGATGTTCGACCGCTTCGAACTTCAGGAAGCGGAACAGAAAGAGGAAGTACCACTCAGGCCGCGCAGCTGCGTAGGCCTTGGCGGCGTCGGCTGGTGGGCTGAGTTCTGCGCCTTTGAAAATCGCAAACAGCAGCACGACCGCCAGAACTCCCAGGCACGCGACGCCGTCTTTCAAAACCTGATCAGGCCAGAACGTGGTGTCTGGATTTTTCTTTGGCTGGTGAACGGTCAGGCCGTGACGACGGAAGACGTAAAGGTGCAAAGCGAGGAAGCCGATCAGCAGGCCCGGCAGAATTCCCGCGTGCATCGCAAAGAACCTGGTCAGCGTGTGGTGGTTGTACTGCGCACCGCCCTGCACGACTTCCTGAAGCTGCGCACCGATGACCGGTGTCGCGCCCATGATCTTCGTTGAGACCTGCGTTGCGTAGTAACCCTTCTGATCCCAGGGCAGCAGATAGCCAGTCAGGCTGAGACCCAGAATGATTTTCAGCAGGACCAGACCGAGCCAGAAGTTGATTTCGCGCGGCGCCTTGTACGCTCCGTCGATAATCACCTGGATCAGGTGAATCGCCAGCAGCACGATCATTGCCTGCGCAGCGAAGTGGTGCATCCCTCGGACGATCTTGCCGAGGAACATCACTTCCTGAATGTAGTACACGCTTTCCCAGGCCGTCTGAGCGCTGGGGCTGTACGCCGTCCAGAGAAAAATGCCGGTGATCATCTGCAGGACGAACGTAAAGACGAGCGTGCTGCCCCAGACGTATCGCCAACGAGCTCCGCCCGGCACTTTTTCATAAAGCGCTTCGTGGATCAGGTCGTTGCAGCCGGTTCTGTGGTCGAGCCATGCGAGTAGTGAGCGGATCATACGGGCACCTTTTCGCTGGTAGCTCCACGAAATTCCTGATACTTCAGCCAGATGCGACCCTCGCGGACTTCCGCTTCGAGTGTGTCCATCGCTCGCGGCGGGATCACATTGAGCGGCTTACCGTCCATGTCGAACGCGCTGGTGTGGCACGGGCAGTAGAAGTCGCCTTCGCTTGGTCGATGGTCGACCGCACAACCAAGGTGCGGGCACACGGTGTTAAAGGCGAGAACCTGGTCCTGAATTCTTCGCAGCCAGACAGAGCCGATCGGCTGGTTCGGAAACTTGTTCCACACGTTGACGATGTCGTCGCGAACCGTGTAACGAACCGGCGTTCCGTCTTCGGGCAGGGCATCGATTCCGAGCGTCAGCCGAATGAACCCCAGCGCGTCCTTGACGACACCTCCCGGTTCGTTGCCTCCGACGATCGGCTCGTCCTTCTGATCACCCTTCCGAACGAGCGGGTCGAGAAAGAAGAGCCCACCAATCACGGCGGGGACGATTCCGACCACGGCTCCGATTGTGGCGGCCAACGCTTCCACCACAAAGTTGCGGCGAGGTTTTCCGGAGCAGTCGGACTCGTCGGGGGTGGAAGCTCCGCAGCAGGTTGCCGCTGTGGCTTCGACTGCCGGTGGAGTTTCGTCCGCCTCGGGTGTGGCGTTTTCGTTTTCGCTCATGCCGATACCTCGGTGAGTGGTGGCGCGAATTCGGCACCAGTAAACAGACAGGGACGGCTACAACGCGACGGATGTCAGGCTGAACCGAACAACGATGTTTCAGGTTAACTATCAGGCTGGTCTTTGAGCGAACAACTCGAAAGATGCCTGCTCGGGCTGGTTGCTTCAGGAGCTACTCGGGAGTAACAACCTGCCGCATGAGTGGAAGGACTTTTGCCAGAGCGTCTGCCAGAGGTGCAGACAGGACGGCTCCAGCGGCTTGTTTGTGACCTCCACCACCAAACTGTTCGGCGACGGCTGCCACGTTGGTTCCTAATCGACTTCTAAAACTGACTTTGACTGTCTGATTTGGCTGCTCGATAGCGATAAACGCCGCGACGACTCCAGCAATCCGCAAACACTGATTGACAAGTTCTTCGGTGTCCGCCGGAACGGCTCCGGTTTCTTTGAAATCCTGTTGAGTGACCGACAGATATGCCAGCCGCCCTTCCGTTTCAATGGTCATCCGACTGAGGACTCGACCGAAAAATTGCATACGAGCGGCTGAATGCTGCTCGTAGAGCAACTGATAAAGTACATGCGGTTTCGCGCCCAGGTCAATTAACTCGCCGGCAATCCTCATCGTTCGACTGGTGGTTGATGGAAATCGGAACCACCCGGTGTCCGTGGCGATGGCACAATAAAGCGCATTGGCAGCTTGTTCGTCCAGAGTTGCTCCCAAAGCTTGAGCGAGTTCGTAAATCAACTCGCCCGTCGCCGCTGCGGTTGTTTCTTTAAACTCCATCGCGCCCAGGTCGTCTGAGCTGACGTGGTGATCGATGACGACCGTCTGTTTGGCTTTGGTTGTTTTCAGGACAGAGCCGACATCCTGAAGCTGAACCCAGGCGCTCGTGTCGACAACAATGTGAACGTCGGTGTCGCGAGCTTCGTCTGCGGTAATGCCGGCGCCAAGTTTCTTTGCCCGATGCTCAGGATCGAGAAACGCGATATTCGCCGAACCTTCCGACGGGTTGACGATGCGAACGTTCTTGCCGAGCGACTCCAGCGCGCACGCGAGGCCAAGTTCAGATCCGATTGCATCGGCGTCAGGCCGAACGTGGCTGGAAAGTACAAAGCGTTCGTGCGTGTTGATAATTTCAACAAGAGGCGACCAGTCGATGGGCATCGCAATCTTTCAGACAATCAGGCAAGTAGAGTGTCACTCGTTCCCATGCTCTGCGTGGGAACGCTGGATCGGACGCTCTGCGTCCCGACAGGTCTTACGGCAGCGGTCGCGAATCTTGATTTGACGCCGAGCGTCGGGATTCTGGCTCCCACGTGGAGCGTAGGAACCAGTGGTCGTGCCCACTCAGAGCGTAGGAACGAACTAAAGTCACTCTCGGGCGGCAAAAGACTAACGATTTGACTTTCCGGTGACGACTGCCAGAGCCTGTTGCACATCCACTTCGAGCTGAGCTTTCAGAGCCGTCACATCGGGAAACTCAAACGTGTCTCGCAGCCGCGAAACGAATTCGACCTGCATCGGCTGATCGTAGAGATCGCCTTCGAAGCCGATCAGATGAACTTCGAACTTTCTTCGCCGCTCGCCAAACGTCGGATTCGGTCCAAGATTGATCGCCGCCGGCCAGCTTCGGCCGTTGTGGATCGCGACTCCCGCGTAAACTCCGTCGAGCGGCAACACGGTCACCACCTGCCCGAGGTTGGCGGTTGGAAATCCGATCGTGCGGCCTCGTTCAGCCCCTTTGGCAACCTGCCCGGAGACCCGATAACGATGCCCCAGCAGATCGCTGGCTTCCTCGACTTCGCCATCGACCAGCAGGCCGCGAATCACGCTGGACGAAACCATCTGCGTGCCCACGAAAACGGGCGGAACGGTGTCCAGCTCGATGTCCGCCGCTTTGCAGAAGTCGGCCAGGTGCTCAACCGTGCCCGATCGGTTGCGTCCGAAGAAGAAGTTTGGACCTTCAACCATGCCGATCGCGTCGAACTCGCCGAGCACCACTGCCTGAAAGAAATCTTCGGCCGACAGATTCAGTAGTCGCAGGTCGGTCGGGTAAACGACCATGCAGTCGACGCCACAGGCCGCGATCAATTCGGCCTTCTGTTCCAACGATGTCAGCGCTGGCGGAACTTTCTCAGGCCGGAGAAGCTGGATGGGGTGCGGCTCAAACGTGAACACGCACGATGGAACGTTGTGTTCTTTGGCGTGGCGAACCAGGCAGGCGAACATCTGCTGATGACCGCGGTGGACGCCGTCGAAATTTCCGATCGACAGAAATCCGCCGCGGAACGAGTCCAGTGAATCAAAACCTCGCAGCAGTTCCATTCCAGCCAGTTCCATGTCGCATTCAGGATGCGTTGATTCAGTGGCAAATTTCAGCGGATGAATTGCTTCAACCGGTCGCGGTCCAGCTCGACACCCAGACCGGGACGATCGGGAATCTCCAGGCAACCGTCATCGTCGATCACAAACGGCTCAACCGTCAATTCTTCGAGGTACGCACACGGCGTCAGGTATTCGACATATCGGGCAACCGGCATGGCCGCGGCCAGTTGCAGATCGGCCGCCAGTCCAATCGCCGTATTCCACCCGTGCGAAACCATCTGAACGTTATGGTCAAAGGCCAGCCAGGCGATTCGTCGCGACTCGCTCAGCCCGCCGTTTTTCGTAACGTCCGGCTGGATGATATCGACGGCTCGTCGCTCCAGCCACGGTTGGAAAGACTGTCGTCGAGTCAGGACTTCGCCTCCCGCGATGGGAACGGGCGACTGCCGAGTCAGCTCGATGTGCCCCTCGATATCGTCCGGAGGCAGCGGCTCTTCGAACCAGACGATGTCATAATCAGCGAGCATTCGAGCCGTCTCGCGAGCCCAGTTCAAACCGTGCGGCCAGAATTGCTCGCTACCGCCGGCATCGACCATCAGCTCGACATCGGCCCCGACAGTTTCCCGAGCCGTGCGGACCAGCAGCTCGTCGAACTTCCGGTCTCGCCGACCAAACGGTCGCCAGCCAAGTTTGATCGACTTGAACCCTCGGCTGACCGTGGCTTCCAGCGATGTCCGCAACGCGTCCGGCTCGTCGAACAACATCGATCCGTACGGTCGAATTCGGTTTCGATAGTTCCCGCCGAGCAACCTCGACACCGGCTGCCCGCAGGCTTTGCCCATGATGTCCCACAGAGCGATGTCGATTCCCGAAATCGCATGCTCGACCGAACCGCCGCGCCCCTGCCAGAAAGATGACTGCCGGAGATTCTCGCTGACTCGTTCGGGCTCGACCGCTGACTGCCCCTTCAGCAGCGGCCACAGCAGATCAACGGCCCCCTGCACTAGCTTGCCCGACGTAAAGCAACTGCCGACTCCGGAGATTCCTTCGTCGGTGTGCAACTCAATCAGCGTGTGCAGGTTTTCCTGAGGCTCGTGCCCCTGAGGCCAGCCACCGTCGACTGTCGCTCCCGTCAGAGGCAGCACGTCGATACTTGCAATCTTCATCGTGACCTCATTCGCGAGTGATGAATTCGTCAAGGTTCAGAACGACTCGCGCGAAGGCCGTCCATGTTGCGGATACCGCTTCGTCAGCTGACTCGGGACGGGTCAAGGAAGCGGCAGCTTTCGCGTCTCCCGCGTTTGATTCAAAGTGCTCACGCTGTGCAGCGACGAAAGCCAGTAACCGCTCCTGCTCGAAGTCGCTGGGTTGCCGAGCGAGCACCGCGTCAAACGCAAACTTGATCCGAGCTTCGTCGTAGTCAGAAGACTCTTTCAAAATGCGATCAGAGAGCGCCCTGGCAAATTCCATAAATGCACCGTCGTTAGCCAGCGTCAGCGCCTGCAATGGAGTATTCGATCGGTTGCGACGAGTGCATGTCCCGTTAGCATCGGGAGCGTCGAACGTTGGCAGCATCGGATACGGACTGGATCGCCAGAAATAAGTGTAAAGGCCTCGGCGATAACGATCGTCGCCCTTGCTCTCGGGCCACTGCTTCGAAACCTGAGTGACCACATAAATGCCTTTCGGCTGAGGCGGATAAACTCCCGGCCCGAGCATCTTCTGCGAAAGCAAACCGCTGGCCGACAACGCAACATCCCGAACGCCTTCTGCTTCCAGGCGGACTCGACTCTGGCGCGCGAGCAGTCGGTTTCGAGGGTCGCGAGCCAGTAGTTCCGGCGTCACTCGCGACGATTGACGATACGTTGCTGACGTCACGATCAGCCGAAGAAGTTTCTTCTGGCTCCAGCCGCCCCGCATGAATTCGCTGGAGATCCAATCGAGTAATTGCGGGTGTGATGGCAGGTCGCCTTGAGTTCCGAAATCGTTTTCAGTGGCAACCAGGCCGATGCCAAACAGTCGCTGCCAGACTCGATTGACCGAGACTCGTGAAGTCAGCGGATGCTCCGGCGTAAACAGCCATTGAGCAAAGTCCAGACGATTAACAGGAGCCTCGGCAGATTCAAGCCGAGGAAGAATCGCAGGAACGTCCGGCTGAACGACAGCGCCTTTTTCAAGGAAGTTGCCTCGAATGTGGATGTGCGTCGTGCGAGGATTCTTTGCTCGCTCCCGCAGAACCATCGTCGTCGGGACGGCAGCCTTCAGCGTACTCTCCTCACCTTTCAATTTCGCCTGCTGAGCTTCCAGCGGCTTTCGGCTTTGATCGCTTCTTCCGTACGCGGCTGCCAGTAATTCCTTCTGACCGTCGTCGCGTTTGCCGGCTTCGACCTGAAGAATTCCATGGATCGACGGTGGGATGACGGTTTGCTCCGGTGATGCGTCGGTCGCAGAAAGCCGGAACGTTCCGATCAGATA
Organism: uncultured Planctomyces sp.; assembly: GCA_937899075.1. Classification (GTDB taxonomy): domain Bacteria; phylum Planctomycetota; class Planctomycetia; order Planctomycetales; family Planctomycetaceae; genus JABMPE01. The sequence goes on from CALDJX010000116.1 coordinate 14,251, forward strand.
CTTCGCCGCGTTGTGCTGCTGATGCAGCTTGAACGTGATCGTCAGCGGGACGTCGCTTTCGATCGGCGTCTTCAGTACGAAGATGGCCTCGCGGCTGACATTCGCAGAGCTCTTCTTTGTCCCGTTAATCGCCCATCCGGTTTTCATGTCGCCGTCAACCGCGTGCTCGGCCGGGTACCCTTCCTGCTGCCAGTCGGTCGCCGCCGTCGCGAACGCCAGCTGCGTGGCCGTTGAATTCCCTTTGGCATCCACGGCTTGGCTCGTTGCTTCAAACTCGTTCAGGACGAAGTTGCCGTTGCTGGCCCAGCCTGGCCCCTTCATGGGAAGCAGCGGCCCCGTCAGCGTTTCGAGTCGGAAAGCGGTGACACGTCCAACGGGCAATTCTGTGGTGACAGTGTAGACGTCGGTCGCCGGAATATTTCCGTTGCCGCCGACGAGAAGCGTGTGCTCATCGACGTTGTTCAGCGTGGCTCCGGCTTCCGACACGGCATCAACGGGTTTCAGCAGATTCCAATTGGAAACGGGCGTCGCCGCTTGTTGAGTCTCCCAGTCGGGCTGACCGCTGGCGCGTCGCGCGTCGTGCTCTTTCAGCTGCTTCGCAACCTCAGCCAGCCCGGATTTGACGCGAGCCTGGTCAGCCGCCTGAGTTTCCGAAGGCAGCGGGACGTTGGGTTCGTCGCAGTTGTTGAAAATCGCAAACAGCTTGTAGAAATCTCTTTGAGTGATCGGGTCGTACTTATGAACGTGGCACTGAGCACACCCGACTGTCAGGCCGAGAAACGCCGCGCCGGTTGTGTTGACTCGATCAACGACAGACTCGACGCGGAACTGTTCCTGGTCCGTGCCGCCTTCCTGGTTGATCAGTGTGTTGCGGTGAAAACCTGTCGCGACGATCTGATCGCTGGACGGCTTCGGTAGGAGGTCGCCGGCCAGTTGCTCGATGACAAACTGGTCAAACGGCATGTCTTCGTTCGTCGCCCGGATCACCCAGTCGCGATACGGCCAGATCGATCGCGCGCCGTCGATCGTGAAGCCGTTCGAGTCTGCATAACGAGCGATGTCCAGCCAGTGGCGGCCCCAACGCTCGCCATACCGCGGCGAAACCAGCAGGCGATCAACCAGCCGTTCGTAAGCCAGCGGCTGATCGTCGTTCAGGAACTGGCGAGTTTCTGCCGGCGTTGGAAGAATCCCCAACAGGTCAAGATACAGTCTGCGGATCAGTGTGGATCGGGTCGCCTCCGGCGATGGCTGCAACCCTTCCGCTTCGAGCTTCGCGAGAACAAACGCGTCGACTTCGCTGTGCAACCAGCTCGCGTTTTTCACTTCCGGAAGAGCGGGACGAACGACGGATTGAAACGCCCAGTGATCGCTCGTTGGCCGGCCGTCTGCCGAGGGTTTATCTTCGGCCGCTGACTTCGCTCCCTGATCAATCCACGCTTTCACGAGAGCAATCTGCTCGTCCGAAAGCTTCGGCAGTTCAAACGGCATCTGAGCGACGTCGCCTTCGCCGATCAGCACCCGATAAAGCAGACTCTTTGCCGCGTCGCCAGGCACAAGAGCCGCACCGCGATCGCCACCTTCCAGCATTAAGATGCCAAAGTCTGTACGAAACCCGGACTCAACCATTTCCGAACCGTGGCAACTGACGCAGTACCGCTGAAGAATCGGCTTGATCTGCTTAACAAAATCGACGAACTCAGCCGCGTTTATGGGCTGGCAATTTACAACGACGCAAAGAGCGAAGCTCGTCAGGAGAGCTTTGTTGAGTCGCATGATTGAACTCGCGTTGTGCTGTGTTAATGAGGTGAACCACGGAAGAAACGGAATGACGCGGAAGAGATGTTTTTCTTTCCGTGTCATTCCGTGTGTTCCGTGGTCGAGAATTCTTCTTATCAGATTAAACGAGAACGCGAAGGACTGCGTCGCACGTGATTCCTGGCGTCCCTTTGCGTCTTCGCAGCTTTGCGTCAAATTGAAGTTGAGCTCGTTCGCCAATCACGAAACACCTGCAATTGTTGGCTGATTATCCTACTCGGAGCCTCATGATCGACCAATCGAGGCCGCAGTTGCCGCGTGAACGACCTCCCGATCGAAGCCGCACATTCGTAGCAATCGACGATTTGCTCAGGCTTCAGCGGCATCGCTGACGATCTGAAAAAGAAACTGTCTCGACGTGCGCAGCGATTGGCTCCATGAACGATTCCACTCTTCGGCAGAATCAGGATAACCGACACTTCTTCCTCTCGCTGGCGTTGGTGCTGGTGGGGTTTGGAGTGTTGATGGTGCATAGCGCCAGCATAACTTCGTGGCCAACCGAGTTCGGACGGGTCTACCTGACGAAGCATCTCAAGTTTCTGGCGATTGCGATCACGGCGGCGAGCATTGCTGGCGCCTTGCCGGCCAGGTTCTGGTTCAAAGCCGCTCCGTGGCTGTTTGCCGGAACGCTGCTGCTGCTGATTGCTGTTCTGATTCCAGGAGTCGGCACGCGAGTCAACGGTGCCCAAAGATGGCTGCGACTGGCGGGCTTCTCGATGCAGCCGTCTGAGCTCGCGAAAGTCACGCTGCCGTTGTTCCTGGCTCGCGGAATTCTGCTTTGCCGCGAACGTCTCAGCCACTGGTTCTTCGGGACGGTGCCGTTCATCGTGCCGACGATTTTGACGGCCGGGCTCGTGATGCTGGAACCGGACCTCGGAACGTCGGCGTTTCTGGTCGGTTCGGCGGGGCTGGTGCTCTTTTTCGGGGGATGGCCGATTCGAAACTTCACGGTCGGTATCGGAGCCGCAGCATCGGCCGGAGTTTTCCTGATCACCGTGACCAGCTACCGCATGCGTCGCATCACGGATTTCGTTTCGGTATGGACCGACTTTCGCAATAGCGATGCCTGGCAGTTGAAACAATCGCTGATCGCGCTGGGAGCCGGCGGCCTGTGGGGAGTTGGCCTGGGACGAGGTTCGCAGAAACTCAGCTTCCTCCCCGAGTCGAATACCGACTTTGTGTTCGCCGTTGTGGGAGAAGAACTCGGACTCGCCGGAACGGCCGGACTCGCCATTCTGTGGTGCGGAGTTTTCTGGTCAGGAGCCAGACTGTTTCGGGAATACCGCCCCAACAGCTTCGCGGCGATTGTGGCGATGACGTTGCTGACTCAGCTTGTTGGTCAGGCATTGCTGAACACCGCCGTTGTGACGGCGCTGGTGCCAACGACAGGGATCCCTCACCCGCTGGTCAGCTACGGCGGGTCGAGCCTCGTTGTCAGCGTCGTATCGCTGGGCATCATCGTGAGCATGTCCCGAGCCGATGAAACAGCCGACGCCTGCGTGCTGGAATAGTCGTCGACAGTCTGTCAGGCGGTCGATCAGTTGACAGTCAGCGTGAGAATCCGAACGCTGGGACGAAATCCGCGGGACGAAGACTCAAACGTAGGCTGGAACAAGCTCCGCACAGTTCCGGCAGTCGAGCATCGGCGATGAACCAGTTTGCCGGAACTGCGCGGAGCTTGTTCCAGCCTACGACCATACTGACTCCATTTCAAAGTTGACGACACGCTAACAAGGCTTGCTTCGATGACTGATCAAAAACGAGTTCTGGCCATTCACGCTCACCCGGACGATGTCGAGTTTCAGTGCGCCGGTGTGCTCGCGCTGCTCAAGCGGAAGGGCTGGCACGTCACCATCATGACGATGACGCCTGGCGACTGCGGCAGCGCAGAACTCGCGACGGAAGACATCGCTCAAATCCGTCGCGAAGAAGCTCTGGATGCAGCAAACCTGCTCGGCGCGGACTACGACTGCCTGGAGTTTCGAGATCTCAGCATCTGCTTCGACAATGAATCGCGCCGCCGAGTCACCGAAGCCTTACGGAAAAGCCGCCCGAACATCGTGCTGACGGCTCCGCCGGTCGACTACATGCCCGATCATGAATTCACGAGCCTGCTGGTGCGTGATGCCTGCTTCAACGCTCCGATTCCGAACTACGAAACTCACGACTCAGCAGAAGCGCCGCCGCTCGACAGAATTCCACACCTCTATTACGTCGACCCGATCGAAGGCACGGACTGGTTCGGGCAGCGAGTCGAACCGGAATTCATCATCGACATCTCGAAGACGTTCGAGTTGAAGCAGCAGATGCTCGCCTGCCACGCCAGCCAGCGGAACTGGCTGCTCAAGCAGCATGGCATCGACGAATACCTCGACAGTTGCGAACGTTGGAGCGCCCACCGCGGCCAGGAACTCGGCGTCAAATACGGAGAAGCCTTCCGCCAGCACAAAGGCCATCCCTACCCGTCGGACAATCGGTTGCTGAGCGAGTTAGGTCAGTGATCAGGTTGTAGCCAGAAGCCTGTCGATTTGTTTGAGAGCTTTGGACCGCACGTTCCGACGGAGAAAGTTGGTCGGTACCTTGAGGAGAAAACCGGACCAAGGTCCATTTCTCAACTTTTTCCGGTCGGTTGCCGCCACGTAGTTGCGTAACGCGATGAGCGACTCTCGGTTGAATGCCCAAAGCGTCTCACCCCGAATGTCTGCCTGGTAGTACGCGTCGGTAGGCCAACTGAGCTTATGTTTCAAAACAAGGCCACACTTTCGGCAACTAAGAGTGCCAAGATCAAGACCGTGACTGCGATAGAGGTACTGCGAGTGGTCCCAGTCATGTGGAGAATATCCGGCAGGCAGATCGCTAACGGCCTCAAGCGATCGTCTATGTAGTCCGTGGAAGTAAAACGCTGCATGCCAGTTTCCGTGAATTCCGCCTTGAACAAACTGGTAGTCAAAAAGCGGTGAATCCTGAAAGTACGGCACGTCCTCTTTCTTCTCAATGCGGAGTACTTCCGCAAACTCGAAACTGGCGAGTCCGTCACACTCAATACACGTCACCGAAGTCTGGTGCGGCATCGGATTCCATTCATAGGGGCCGGTCATAGCACAGTTCCTGGGTGGCGCTAATCCTTCTCGGCACGCAGGACTGAAACGAAGGCTTTCTGAGGGATGTTGACGCTGCCGAACTGCTTCATTTTCGCCTTACCCTTCTTCTGCTTTTCGAGCAGCTTTTTCTTGCGAGTCACGTCGCCGCCGTACAGTTTTTCGGTCACGTCCTTGCGGAAAGGCGCGATCGTCGTGCGTGCGATAATTTCTCCACCGATGGCGCCCTGAATCGGAATCTTGAACTGGTGGCGGGGGATTTCGTCGGCAAGTCGTTCGCAGTAGTGCAGTGCCCGAGGTCGCGCCTTATCCCGATGGACAAGGTACGAAAGCGTGTCGACGACCTCTTTGGCGACCAGAATATCGACTTTCACGATATCGGTGTCGCGGTACTCGATCGGCTCATAGTCGAATGATCCGTAGCCTCGGGTCAGCATCTTCAGCTTGCCGTAGAAGTCGAACAACACCTCACCGAGCGGCATCACGCTGATGACTTCAATCCGATCGGCAGAGAGATAGTTCATCGTCTGACTTTCCGAGCGATGCTCCCGGCACAATTCCATGACAGGCCCGACGTACGATTCGGGAGTCAGGATTGAGGCTTTGATGTACGGCTCGCTGCACGATTCAATCTGCGTCGGGTCGGGCCAGTAACTGGGATTGTCGATCTCGATCGTCGACCCGTCTCTCAAAGTCAGGTTGTACTTCACCGACGGGGCGGAGATGACCAGGCCAATGTCGAATTCCCGCTGCAGCCGCTCCTGGATCACGTCCAGGTGGAGCAGCCCGAGAAACCCGCAGCGAAACCCGAAACCCAGCGCCGCCGAACTGTCTTTTTCAAACGTGAGCGCCGCGTCGTTGATGGCGAGTTTTTCCAGAGCCTTTGCCAGCTCAACATAATCACCCGTGTCCATGGGATAGATGGACGAAAAGACGACCTGCCGGGCTGGCTGATAACCGGGAATCGGCTCTTCGGCCTGGCGATTCAGATGCGTGATCGTGTCGCCAATCTCGATGTCCTGAACACTCTTAACCCCGGCGACGACATACC
>CALDJX010000117.1 GCA_937899075.1 uncultured Planctomyces sp.
TTTGGATCGTGGCCATTTCCGTCATCTTCATGATGTTTTACATGACGATGGGCGCAAGACTCGGCGTGCTGGCCGAGAAGGCTCCGGGCGATCTGATCCGAGAGCGAGGTGGCAATGGGCTGTGCGTGCTCGTCGGCATTTGCGTCTTCTTCATCTCGGCCGCTTTTCAGTCGGGCAACAACATCGGAGTCGGGGCCGCGTTCGAAGCGTTTATCGACAATAAGATGGTCGTGGCCGTGTTGATCGTTGCTTTCAACGTGGTGGCGATTTCGTTCCTGTTTCTGTTCAAAAATCTGTATCAGACGCTCGAACGTTTGATGATGGTTTTCGTCGGACTGATGCTGGTCAGCTTTGCTGTCAACCTGCTCACATTGGGGCCGGATGTCGGAGCGATGGCTCAAGGCTTCGTTCCGTCGATGGGGAACATCGATCTGGCCGTGCTCGGACTGGTCGGCACGACATTCGTCATCACGGCGGCCTACTACCAGGCATATCTGGTTCGCCAGAAAGGCTGGAAGGAACCGGAACTGCAAAGCGGTTTGATCGACGCCCGCATCGGTTCGGGAATTATGTTTCTGATCACGCTGATGCTGCTGTCGACCGCGGCCGCGGGGATCTACACGGGAGAAAAGATCACGCTGTCCAGCCCGGTCGCCGTTGCTGTCGCCCTTGAACCGACGTTTGGATCCAGTGGGAAAATCATCTTCTGCTTCGGTCTGTTCTCGGCCGCGTATTCGTCGTTCCTCGTGAATTCGATGATCGGCGGATTCATCCTTTCAGACAGCCTCGGACTCGGCAGTAAGCCGACCGACCTGTGGCCTCGTCTGCTGACAACGGCCGCTTTGCTTACGGGCATGTTCATCGCGCTGGCAACCATCATTCTGGACTTTGACCGAACTCCGACCATTATCGCCGCTCAGGCGGTGACGGTGCTGGGTGCTCCGTTGATCGCTATTGTCCTGCTCTGGTTGACGAGTAGCGAAGCGGTGATGGGAAAAGCGAAGAACGGACCTGTTCTGAAAACTTTCGGGCTCGTCGGACTGGTTCTGCTCCTGGCGATGGCCTACCGAACGGCCTTCGTTTCGATCCCGCAGAAGTGGAACGCATGGATGAATCCCTCGCCAGTGGTTGCACCAGTCGAAGTCGATCCGGCAGTCTCTGAACCCTCGGCAGTCAATGGCGAAGAGAACGAAGGCGAGAATTGAGAATGAGCGGCGGAGGAAAGATCACCGACGTTCGCGTCGTCGCGGTCGAGCTCTATTTGCTTCCGGTACAGACTCGAGTGCCACTGAAGTTTGGCCCGGAGGTCATGACTGAAGTTACCTGTGCACGAGTTCGTGTGACGGTTGAGGGACGCGATGGAAAAACCGCCACTGGATGGGGCGAGTGTCCACTCAATGTGCAATGGGCGTGGCCGAGTTCGTTGTCCTACGCTGCGAGACTCGACGGCATGGTGGACTTCTGCCGTGAGGTCGCTGCTGCGTGGGCAGGTTTTGGTCAAACAGGCCATCCGCTTGAGATTGGTTCGGATTTTCTCACGCAACGTCTGCCGGAGCTGATCAAGGCTGCGACTTCAGCCGAGCAGGAATCAATTCCTTATCTCGCGGCCCTTGTCTGCAGCAGCGCGTTCGATGTCGCGCTGCACGACGCGTTCGGAAATCTCCACGAACGAGACATTTACGATCTGTACGGCCCGGAACATCTCTCACGAGACCTTGCCGCATTTCTGGAACCGGCATCCGATGCTCATGCCGTATCGTTCGCCAATCGCAGGCCGTCGGAGTTTCTGGCTCCTGACGGACGGTCGGTAAACTCGAAGCTGACCGCGTGGCATCTGGTCGGAGGGCTCGACCCCCTGACGGCTGACGATTTCACCGGCGAGGAACCGGACGATGGATATCCGGTCACGCTTTCTGACTGGATCGCTCACGACGGATTACGTTGCCTGAAAATCAAGCTGCGCGGTAACGACCAGGCATGGGACTTTGGTCGAATCGTGAAAGTCGGCCAGCTTGCCGTCGCGAAGAACTGCACGTGGCTGACGGCCGACTTCAATTGCACGGTCACCGATCCGGACTACGTCAACGAGATTCTCGATCGACTTCGTGACGAGCATCCACGTCTCTACGGCAAGTTGCTCTACATCGAGCAGCCGTTTCCGTACGAGTTGGAACGCGACCGCATCGACGCTCGAAGCATCGCCGCACGCAAGCCGGTGTTTCTCGACGAAAGCGCACACGACTGGCAGCACGTCAGACTTGGCCGGGAACTTGGCTGGTCAGGAGTCGCGCTCAAAACTTGTAAGACGCAGACCGGAGCCATCCTCAGTCTGTGCTGGGCGAAGGCTCACGGGATGCCGCTGATGGTGCAGGATCTGGCGAACCCAATGCTGGCTCAGATTTCGCATCTAAGACTCGGAGCTCACTCTGGCACGATCATGGGCGTCGAGACCAACGGAATGCAGTTCTACCCGGACGCTTCATCGCCAGAATCTGCAGTGCACCCAGGCATGTTTCGTCGACAAGGCGGAGCCGTCGATCTGTCGAGCCTCGGTGCAACAGGTTTCGGATTCCGAGTCGACGAGATCGCCCGTGAACTGCCGCCCGCGACGATCAAATACCGCCACTGAAAACCGCGATCGTTGACTGTGGGCGACTCATCGGTGGGCACCGCCCGAGCGTAATCAGCAGCTTCAGCAACCACGCCTGGTGAGGTATCCAGCGGTCGTTTTTGAGTTTGCCACCTTCCGAAAATTGACAAACTCACAACCACCCTGCACGATGCGTGCTGTTGTCGTTTAATTCGCAACTCAACCTTCTTAAACGACAAGATGTCATCAAGAACCCCATTAGGCGACCTGGACTTTGAGTGCATCGACCGCCCATTGCCCGTTTTGCAATACCCAGATGGAGGCTGGCTACACGTGGGTCACCAGCGTAATTGGCGGTGGTCTCTGCTGGCAGCAATCCAAGCCTGAACTTTCAGTTTTGCGCCCCTCATCCGGCGAGGTCGTCGTGCATTCTCACGTTTTCCGCGAGTCGCAGTCCGTCAGGCCCGCCTTGCGTTGTCCTGATTGCGAATCCGTTTCGATTCAAACAAATGGCAAAGCGTAACCCTCGGCACCGGTCGCCTTACATTGTTTTTACGCAGAGCCTCGGCTTCGTCAATGAAGCGTCGTTTGGCTTGCCACGTAAAACGCTTCGTTGATGTGTATTGGTTTGCCACGCCGCGGACACCGCCTCTTTGGCAGCGCGGTTTCTTTTTGGTGAACTATTTTGCGTTGCGACGCTTGTTGGCTTCAGAGAGAAGCGGTGTCGTAAAAACATTCCGTCAAATCCCTGTTCGACGGACTCGGCAATCAGTCCGAAGATTTCTTACTGCTGGAGCCGCTGTCGGACTTTGAGGATTTGTCGCTCGACTTGCTGCCTGAATCGGACTTGCTCGACGACTCACTGGCTTTCTTGTCGGCGGCGGCGTCTTTGTTGTAGGACGAACTGCGATAGTCGGTTTCGTAGAAACCCGAGCCCTTAAAGATGATGCCGGCGCCGGGGCCGATCATTCTTTTCGCTTTCAGCTTTCCGCATTCCGGGCATTTGCGCGTCGGCTTAGCCGTGATTGACTGAAAGTCTTCCCATTGATGTTCGCAGTTCGCGCACTTGTAGTCGTAAGTCGGCATCGTTTTGTTCCGGAGTTTGCGTACGAAAAATCGTCAGGCGAAGAGCAGGATTGATGATACTGAGTGTGTGCCACTGGCTCTGCCAGTGTTGAGTTTTTTACGGTCGTCGCTCCAGCAGGGCACGGGCCGAGCCAGTGGCATACTTTCTCCGTAAACCAACTATTCAGATGGAGCCTCGGCAGATTCGTCAGGCAGAGCACAGGCGACGAGTACTTTTGTCGGGCGGATGACTCGATCGTGCATGCTGTAGCCGCGTTCGAGTTCCTGAATGATCGTCATTGGCGGATGCTCGTTGGTCGGGATTTGCTGCAGCGCCTCGTGCAGATTCGGATCGAAAGTTTCGCCGACGGCCGGAATTGGTTTGGCTGAGTGGCTGACGAATACCTGATCGACCTGGGCGACGATCATCTGCAGGCCCTGGATCAAGTCGTCGATTTTGCCGGTCTGCTCAGCGGCCTGGATCGTTCGAGCGATGTTGTCCAGAGCCGGAAGCAGGTCCCGGATCAACGGCAGGCTTGAGTATCGAGCAGCAAGTTCGGCTTCTCGTTGAACACGTCGACGGAAGTTTTCGAGCTCGGCGACCGATCGCTGAAACTTGTCAATGTACTGATCACGTTCAGCCTGAACCGTGTCGAGTTCTGACGACCCGGAAGCGGTGCTGTCGGAAGCTGATTCCTGCTGGACCGAGTCGTCGGATTCGGATCCGGCAATCGCTTCGGTTGCCTCTGCCATCGCTTCGGCAGTGACGTCGCGTTCGGCTTCCGGGTTGTTGTCGTCGGTGTTCGAGGCTTCGACGGAATTGGCATCGTTGCTCATCGAATTCCCTCCAGTCTGTAGGTCAGGCTCTGCCTGACGGAGTTAGCAATTGAAGTCTGCGAAGAAGCAGACGGTTTCACTGATATGTCTGAGCTTTATTCAAGATCGTCGTCTGGAACGAACCATTCCTTGAGCTTGTCAAAGAAGGATGAACGATGGGGACTCACGGCTGCATGTTCGAGTTCCGCCAGATTCCGCAGTAATGCTTCCTGTTCGGAGTCGATCTTCTTTGGAACTTCCAGGATGACGTGCAGCTGCAGATCGCCGGATCGGCCGCCGCGTGGGTCGGGCATTCCGCCGCCGCGAATTCGAATAACTTCGCCGGGCTGCGTGCCTGGATAGATGTAGTGCTGAGTCTTGCCTTCAAGGCATGGGATTTCGATTTCCGCACCAAGGACGGCCTGTGTGTAGGAAATTGGAACTTCGCAAATGAGGTCCGGCCCGTCGCGATGGAACAGCGAATGTTCCCGAACATGAATTTCGACGTAGAGATCACCCCGTGGTCCGCCGCTTGAGCCTGCTTCGCCCTCATCGGACAATCGCAAGGTCATGCCGGTATCAACTCCGGCCGGCACTTTGACATCCAGTTTCACGGTCTCCGGAATCTTGCCCGCGCCGCTGCAGTCCGAACACTTGTCGCGAATGACTTTGCCTTCGCCTTTGCAGGCAGGGCAGGTCGTCTGGACTCGGAAGAAACCTTGAGACTGCACGACTTGACCGTGGCCACCGCAGTAGTCGCAGGCGTCTGCCGAACTGCCAGCTTTCGCACCGGATCCGTCGCAGGTCTTGCAGCTTTCCTTGCGACGAATTTCGACAACCTTCTCGCAGCCTTTGGCCGCTTCGAGCAGGTCAATCTCCAGCCGCGTCTTGAGGCTGTCGCCTTGAGTTGGTCTTCGCCCACCGCCTCGACGTCGTCCGCCACCCATTCCGAATCCGTCGAACAGGTCGCCGAAGACGTCGAAGATGTCATTGATATCGTTGAAGCCGCCACCTGCTCTGCCACCGGCCCCTTGGACCCCCTGATGTCCGAAGCGGTTGTAGCGAGCTCGTTTTTCGTCGTTGCCTAAGACTTCATAGGCTTCGGCGGCTTCCTTGAACTTTTCGACGGCCTCTTCGTCACCCTGATTCCGGTCAGGGTGGTACTTCAAAGCCAGCTTCTTATAGGCCTTCTTGATCTCATCGCCACCTGTGTCGCGAGAGACTCCCAGCACTTCGTAATAGTCGCGTTTGGTCGCCATCATGGTTTCCTGTCTCGAGCGACAGAGCCTTGTGCAGAAGTGATCTCGACAGGCCGCTTGAAAAGCGTAGCCCTTTGGAAAACAACCGGCCGCCGACTCGCGTGGCGGGTCAACGGCCGGTTGGAAAATCAATCGTTGAGCCTTAACAGCTCAGCAAGTGTTGCTCGCGACTAGCGAACCGAACCTTCGACCCTGGCTTTCTTGCCTTTGCCGTCGAGTTCGTCCGTTCGTGTGACACAGACAGAAGTTGTCAGCATCAGAGCAGCGATCGAAGCCGCATTCTTCAAAGCACTTGTCACGACCTTTGCCGGGTCAATGATTCCGGCCTTGAACATGTCGACGTACTCACCGGTGTTGGCGTCGTAGCCAACGTTGGTTTTCTGCTGCTTGACTTCGTCAGCGATGACAGAACCGTCTACGCCGCAGTTATTGGCGATCTGTCGAATCGGGCCTTCGAGGGCTCGTGCGACAATCTGAACGCCGATCAACTCGTCGCCCTTGGCTTTGACAGCGTTGACAGCTTCGATCGAACGAAGCAGAGCAACTCCGCCGCCTGGCAGAATGCCTTCTTCGACAGAAGCTCGCGTTGCGTGCAGCGCGTCTTCCATGCGGGCTTTCGTCTGCTTCATTTCCGCTTCGGTGGCTGCACCGACAGAAATGATGGCGACTCCGCCAGTGATCTTCGCGAGGCGTTCCTGGAACTTCTCACGATCGTAATCGCTGTCGGTACCTTCGATGTGGTTGCGAATCTGCTGGACTCGCTTATCGATTTCTTCCTGGTTACCAGCACCGTCGATGATGGTACAGGCGTCTTTGGTGACTTCGATCTTGGCCGCTGAGCCAAGCTGAGCAACCTGAACGCTTTCCAGCTGAATGCCGAGGTCTTCGGAGATCAGCGTTCCACCAGTGACGATCGCCATGTCGTGCAGCATCGCCTTGCGACGATCGCCAAAGCCTGGAGCTTTGACAGCACAGACAGGAAGCACGCCTCGAAGCTTGTTGACCACCAGAGCGGTCAAAGCTTCACCGTCGACGTCTTCAGCGACGATCAACAGAGGCCGACCGGTCTGAGAAACCTGCTCAAGAACAGGCACAAGCTGCTGAAGATTCGAAATCTTCTTTTCGTGCAGCAGGATGAGGGCGTTCTCAAGAACGGCCGTCATGCTGCCCGAATCGGTGATGAAGTAAGGCGAGATGTAGCCTTTGTCGAACTGCATGCCCTCAGCGAGAGTCAGTTCAGTCTGGCTGGTCTTGCCTTCTTCAACCGTGATGACTCCATCGCGGCCGACACTTTCCATGGCGTCAGCGATGAGCTGTCCCACTTCGTTGTCGTTGTTGGCAGAAATCGCACCGACCTGCTTGATCTCTTCTTTGTCGGTGACCGGCTTGGCCATGCCACGCAGGTATTCAAGAGCGGCGTCAACAGCCTTTTCGATACCACGTCGAACGACCATTGGGTTTGCACCCAGAGTGATGCCTCGAAGGCCTTCGTTGTAGATCGATCGAGCGAGCACGGTCGCTGTGGTTGTTCCGTCGCCAGCGATGTCGCTGGTTTTGGAAGCCACTTCGTTGACCAGCTTGGCACCCATATTTTCGTACGGGTCTTCCAGATCAACTTCCTTACTCACAGTCACGCCGTCCTTGGTGATCTGTGGGTTGCCAAAACTCTTGTCGATAATGACGTTGCGGCCGGTTGGGCCCATGGTCACGGCCACGACATCAGCGAGCGTCTGAACGCCCTTCTGCATCTTCAGCCGAGCCCGATCGTCAAACAGTAATTGCTTGGGCACGATAAACTCCTCAGTGGAGGGATGAGATTAAGTGAAAGTCAAGATTGAGTCGGGGAGTGGTCAGCACTCGCCCAGTCTCAATTAACCGAGCTTGGCCAGGATATCGCTTTCGCGAAGAATCTTGACTTCGACACCATCGACTTCGATGTCAGTTCCGCCGTACTTGCCGAACAGGACTTCGTCACCAACGGAAACAGCGACAGCACATCGTTCGCCGCTTTCGAGCAGACGGCCCGGGCCGACTGCAGTGACGGTTCCACGCTGTGGTTTTTCGCGAGCGGCGTCCGGAAGAACGATTCCACCAGCTGTAGTTTCTTCAGCGTCCAGTGGCCGGATAACAACGCGATCGTCGAGAGGATTCAGTGCCATAGTTTTATAATTCCTTTGTGGTCAAGCAGCTCTTCGTTGAAGTTAAAGAGCCGTGTGATTCATTTGTTTTAAAAAGCGAAGAACGATGATTGCCGAGGCGAGTGATGAAACGCAGGCTTTATCAGGAAGTAGTCGTCATTGAGGTCAGCCTGCCATGTTTCATTGCCAAAGGAGCATGATTTACATCATGCCGGGCATGCCGCCCATTCCTCCCATTCCGGGCATGCCGCCGCCCATTCCGCCCATGCCCATGTCGTCATGGTGGTGGTCGTGGTGATCTTCTTCCTCGTCGGCTGGCTCTTCCACAATGATGCACTCAGTCGTCAGCAGCAGGCCGGCAACACTGGCAGCATTCTGAAGTGCTGAACGAACCACTTTGGTCGGGTCAACGACGCCGAAGGCGATCATGTCGCCGTACTGGTCGTTCAGAGCGTCGTAACCGTGTGCTTTGTCTTTCGACTTTGAAACTCGGTTAGCGACAACTGCTCCGTCGATACCAGCATTTTCGGCGATCGTTCGGAGCGGCAGGCTGAGGATGTTCCGGATAATGTCAACGCCGAACTTTTCGTCGCCTTTAGCGTCAACTTTGTCGAGTGCCTTGGCACAGCGAACCAGAGCAACTCCACCGCCAGGAACAACACCTTCTTCAACAGCAGCTCGCGTTGCCGCCAGAGCGTCGTCGAACAGGTCCTTGCGTTCCTTCATTTCAGTTTCGGTGGCGGCTCCGACTTTGATTTCAGCAACGCCGCCAGCGAGTTTCGCCAGTCGTTCCTGAAGCTTTTCAACGTCGTATTCGCTGTCCGTGACTTCGATTTCAGATCGAATCTGCTCGCAACGACCGTTGATCGCGTCTTTGGCACCGGCGCCTTTGACGATCGTCGTGTTCTCAGCGTCGACGATGATTTTCTTGGCTTTGCCAAGGTCACCCAGTTCGACGGCTTCGAGTTTGATGCCGAGGTCCTTGAAGATTGCCTTGCCGCCGGTCAGGACAGCGAGGTCTTCCAGCATGGCCTTACGACGATCGCCGTAGCCAGGAGCCTTAACAGCACAGATATTGAGGATGCCGCGGAGCTTGTTGACAACCAGAGTTGCCAGAGCTTCGCCTTCGACATCTTCAGCAATGATCAGCAGCGGTGCACCGGCTTTGGAAACAGCTTCCAGCAGCGGGACCAGATCCTTAACGTTCGAAATCTTTTCTTCGAAGATCAGGATGTAGCAGTTTTCGAGTTCGACCTTCTGCGAGTCTTCGTCAGTGACGAAGTGCGGAGAGAGGTAACCTCGCTCGAACTGCATCCCTTCGACGAGGCTGACGACCGTATTCATCTGACGGCCTTCGTCGACAGTGATAACTCCGTCGGCTCCAACCTTCTTGAAGGCGTCTGCCAGAACGTCACCGATTTCCGGATCGTTGTTTCCAGCGATCGAAGCGACGGTTTTGACCTGCTTCCTGTCGCTGGCCGAAACGGGCGTCGACTGTTTTTTAAGCTGCTCAACAACAGCGTCAACAGCCTTCATGATTCCGCGCTGCAGAGCCATCGGGGCGTGTCCTGAAGCGATGTACTTCAGGCCTTCGCGGTAGATGCCTTCTGCCAGAATGGTCGCAGTCGTTGTGCCGTCACCAGCGACGTCGTTTGTCTTTGAGGCGACTTCCTTAACGAGCTGAGCACCCATATTTTCAAACGGGTCTTCCAGTTCGATGTCCTCAGCAACGGTCACGCCGTCCTTGGTGACTTTCGGCGCACCCCAGCCTTTGTCCAGGACAGCGTTCCGACCGCGTGGTCCGAGCGTGCTTTTAACGGCTCGGGAAAGCTTGGAAACGCCTTCGAGAAGGCTTTTCCGCGCTTCGTCGTCGAAGGTCAACAGTTTTGCCACGGTAACTCCTCAATCCAATAGAGGGCCAAAATAAATCAACAGGTCGTTTGCCGATGAGCCATTTCGAGATCGAAATCCGCTCAAGCATCTCCCTGCGTCGTTTCTGTCAGAAATCCCGCGAGGCTGCCAATACTGTCAGGCAATCCGCGCAGATTCAGTTCTGAGCAGAGAAAAGCAAGGACCGTGCCACTTCGACGGCGTGCGGCGCAAGTGACTATTTTCAAACAGCTTGCGAGTAATTGATGCCAGTGAGGATCGGCATCGTCACCTGCCAACGTGGCAGAGACCGCAGTTTCGAGCCTCGACCAATGTCTCATTTCAACAAGCATTGAAGAATACCCGTACCGACGCTTGGAAACTCGACGAATTCTGGCCGGTCACTGGACCTGTCGAATGCGGTCTGGCAGTTCCGCTGCAAGTCCGAGATTGACGAGACGTGGAACTCTCAGTTCTGGCAGCGCTGGACCGTAGTGTTTATCTCTTCCGTAAGCCGTTGGAGCTCTCGGCAGGATTCCAGAATGTCATCTAATTCGTTTCGGTCGTTGATTATTAGGAGTTTCGCCAATTCGGCCGACTCGGCGAGCGTGCTGAGCTGTGAAACCAACATTTCTCGTATGGCGTACACGCGACGGTCCTTTCGGTGACGTAGGCTGGGTCGCGACCCAGCTTGGGAGAGTTGCTGGGACTCGTCCCAGCCTACTTCAGAGGCGATCGCATACGGTTGAACTGAGCAGACGAGGTCTCCCTACTTACGCTCTGCCGAAGCTCCCACCTTTTCAAACGTCGATTCCGCAAGCACTTGCAAGAGCTCGGATGTAGTCCTGCTGTTTTTCCTGGGGAGTTGCCGCGTCGATTAGACGCTGAGTCACGGGCCGGGCTTCGTCGATGCGATCCAGATTGACCAGCAGGCGAGCCTTGCCGAACAAGGCTCCCGTGAAGTCCTCGGCAAGGGCGAGCGATTGATCGAACGCGGCGAGCGCTTCTTCAGGTCGATTGAGCTTTGCCAGGCACTCGCCGCGGTTGTTGAAGAGCTCCGGACTGTCAAAGCCGTCCTCGACGATGCGGTCCAGAGACGCCATCGCTTCTTCGTACCGGTGCTGCTGACAGAGCAGCAGCGAGTATTCAAACCGGGCCACAGAATGGCCAGTTTGTTCGATGATAGAGCGAAGCCGATGAAGGCCTTGCTCCCGCTCACCAAGTTCAAATTGACAGATTCCGCGGCCGATCCGAGCAGCAAGGTCCTGCGGGTCCTCGGTCAGAGCGGCCTCATAGCTGGCATCGGCTTCCGAAAACTGTCGGAGAGTACGCAGGCTGTTGCCTCGGTTTGAAAGAGCCGTCACGTCGTTTGGTTCGATTCCCAAAGCCGTGTTGTAACACTCGATGGCCATGTCCGAATCGCCCAGATCGTCGAGCAGTCTTCCGATATTGATCCACGCATCTGCCATCGTCGGATCGCTGGCAATTGCCTGCTGAAACGATTCAATCGCCTTTCCGGCTTCACCCAGTTCCTGAAAGGCGATGCCCATGTTGAACAGAGGCAGCGAGGCACGGTCACCCGCGTGCTCAACACACTGTTCGTAAGCCGCGATGGCGTCCAGAAACTGGCCGGTCTCGGAACAGGCACAACCTTTGAAGTAGAGTGCCTGCGCGTTGGCAGGGTCGGATTCAATGACAGAATCAAAAAGCTCCAATGCCTCTGCCGAGTTCCCCTTTTCCATCGCAGCCATACCGGCTGCAAGCTGTTCTTCAGGCGTCATGATTTCTCCGAATCGAGTTCCAAAACGGAAAATATAGCGCATCAGGCTGTGGCACGAAATCTCGTGGGCAAAGCACGGAATAGACCGTGTATGCAGCAACGTTTTGGCAGGAATTGCCGTCCCGATTTCATTCACGCAGCGTTTGGCTGTACCATCTCCGTGACCGATGGCGACTTTACGCTGCGGCGCGAAACGCCGTTCAATCGAAAATGATCCGCAGGGCGTTTCCGGTTTTGCCTGATTCTCAGTCCACGAGGGACGTGCCGCGTGAAGTATGACTTGAAGTATTCCGCGGCCGCCGAAACTGCGACTTACCTGGGACGATACATGTTCCAGTATAAAAACGCCGAGTTGGGCCTGATTCTGGACGCCATTGATGACGGCAGTCAGGTGCTCGATTTCGGGTGCAATGACGGTTGGGTCAGTCGGCGGGTTAAGCATTTCAAACCACGCT
>CALDJX010000118.1 GCA_937899075.1 uncultured Planctomyces sp.
TCAGGAAGAGATTCGTCGCCTGGTCGGGTTCATGCCGGACTTCTTCGGCGTGTACGAAGACATGACGGTCGTCGAGTATCTGGAATTCTTCGCAGCAGCCTACCGTGTCGTTCCCGATAAACGCCGCAAGGTCGTGGAAGAGAAACTCGAACTGGTCGACATGGCGTTCAAGCGGGACGCAATGGTCAATCAGCTTTCACGAGGCCAGACACAACGTATCGGCCTGGCCCGAGTCATGCTGCACGATCCTCAGGTTCTGTTACTCGATGAACCAGCCAGTGGCCTGGACCCTCGCGCCCGTATCGAAATCCGCAACCTGCTGAAACGACTCGGCGATTTGAAAAAGACCGTCATCGTCTCCAGCCATATTCTGCCGGAACTCGCCGACGTGTGTACGCGAGTCGGCATGATCGAAAAGGGCAACCTGATCGTCGACGGCCAGGTGGGCGAGGTCATGAAAAAAGCTCGCCAGCGAATCGTTCTGCAAATCCAGGTGAAGGGCGACTCAGCAGAAACCAACCGCGCCGCCGCACTGCTTGAACAGCACGACCTTGTCGACGCCGTTTCTGTGTCACCGAAAGCGATAATTGACGTCACGCTCCAAGCCGACACCGACGACTACAGCGACCTGCCGTCAGCACTGCTCGACGCAAAGTTCAAACTGAAGCTGTTCCGCGAGGAAGAAGTCAATCTCGAAACCGCCTTCATGGAACTGACCAAGGGTCTCGTTCAGTAGTCTTGGTTTTTTGAATCGCAGAGAAACGCTGAGCTTAAAAAACGCAGAGGACGGGGAGAAAGAATCAACTCTCCACGTCCTCTGCGTTTTGCCCTTTGCGACCTCTGCGATTCAAGATTGCAACAAGTCGATTTCAACGGGTCACCGACTGGCCGTCCTCGTTGCACCGATGCAGAAGAGGTGCTTTTCGCCGCGGATGAAGAGTTGCCCGTCTGAAATCGCCGGCGAGGCATAAGACCGCTCGCCAAGTTCGTTTTCGGCGACGACCTCCATGTCTGGGCCGGGTTTGACGACTCGTGTTTGGCCGTTGTCGGCCTGGAAGTAAACGAGCCCTCCGGCGGTCACCAGCGACGCGCTGAAGTGACTGCCCATTCGCCCTTGCCAGATTCGTTCGCCCGTCGATGTTTCAAAGCAGTTGGCTGTTCCCCGGTCGTCGGCCACGATCAGGTAGTTGTCAACCAGAACGGGCGACGGGACATAGCACCGCACTTCTTCAGTGTGCCACGCAACGTGCGAGTCTGTCACGTCGCCATTTCCGTCCGGCCGAACGGCCATCACGTGATGCGTCGGGAAGCCCGCGGCCATGTAAAACTTCTCGTTGTCATAAACCATCGACGCGACGTACTGCTCGGTCGGGCCTTCGACGTTCCAAAGCATTTTTCCCGTTCGCGGATCCAGACTGACGATGCACTTGCTTCCGGAAAAAACCATCTGCTGCTGCCCGTTGATCTCGCGAATGATCGGCGTCACATAGCTGCGAGTCTTATGTCGACGAGGTGTCTTCCACACGGTGTCGCCCGTCGTTCGGTTCAGAGCAACGACGTATGAATCTCCGTCGTGATCGCCGTTCACGATTAACAGGTCTTCGAAAATTACCGGGCAACTGCAAAAGCCGTGAGCACTGATGAACTCGCCCGGCTTCGAGATCCACTGTCGATTCCCGTCGAAATCGTAGGCCGCAACGATCATCTCGCCGGGAGTGATTGGTCGAGGTTTCCCAACATTCGGAGCGGGCACCGTTCGTCCGTCGACCTTTAGAAAGGCGACATAAACCAACTTGCCGTCAGTGATGGGCGTGCTCGACGCAAAACTGTTCAGCGAGTGTTTTGATTCGAGCGGACTT
The DNA here is from genome assembly GCA_937899075.1 of uncultured Planctomyces sp. Lineage (GTDB taxonomy): Bacteria > Planctomycetota > Planctomycetia > Planctomycetales > Planctomycetaceae > JABMPE01. The sequence continues at coordinate 1,860 of CALDJX010000118.1, forward strand.
TCAACAACCGTCTTCTGCCAAAGCTGTTTACCTGTTCGACGGTCGAGCGAAATCAGCACTCGCTCTTTCGAATCCGGCAGACAGCTCACCAGAAAAATACGATCACCCCAGATGGTCGGCGACGCATGCCCTTCTCCAGGGATGGCCACCTTCCAGGCAACGTTCTTTCCGTCGGTACCGTTCCACGAAACTGGAACGTCCTTCTCAAGACTCGTGCCGTCACCGCGAGGCCCGCGCCAGCCAGGCCAGTTCTCAGCAAATACCGACGAAGCGAGCAGGCAGAACAAAGACGCAATGAGAACCGGCAAACAACGAGTGGGCATTGAAAAACTCCAGGTTCGAAACAAGTCAGACTGCGAACTTGATACCGGCTTGGGGTCCGCCGGGCAATGAGACGACAGCAAGATAAGGGCACATCAGGTCGGCAAGTCATTCAATAATGACCAGGACATGCCTGCCGGGAAGGACAGGCTGTCCTACAGCGATCATTTTTTATGATTGCTGCGACTCCTTGGACTTCTCGAACAATTCAATTTTGACGAACTTGTCCTTCTTGCCCTTCAAGCTGTTTGGACGATGTTTACTGGCCCGACACGCCACAATGTTGAAGTAACTTTGCAGTAAAGTGGGGACTCGATCTTTATCCTCATTGTCCTTAATGAACTGTTCGCGAATTTTGAGCGTAGATGATGCCCAAAGTTTATGTATGTCGAACATTGGGGGCACATCCACACTCGCGAGAACGAGTACCTCGCCAGCATCTCCGCCAAAGTTGATGACGGTTTCTGGAAGCTCGAATCGCTGAATTTTCTCAGCCAGAAGCGAGTTCGATTTGAGACTCGTTTGCGAGGGATGTTCGCCGAATAGTGACCTCACATTGGCGACTGTCCGACTGATCGTTGGCTGCAAATGTTTGGGCGACTCGCACGATTGTCACGGTCACCGATGCAGCGAGGAATTTGCGCCCGATGGGAAGCGACTGGGTCGTCAATCTTTAAATCTGACGAAACATTAGTTGCTGTTTTTGGGTGCCGGGCGGAAGGGGTAGACCCATGTCAGGAAGGAATTTACGGCTCGGGTTTGCACCCAGATTTTTCCCTGGCCGCTGAATCTGGCGACCAGACCTTCACCGCCGAAGAAGAAGCTTTTCAGTTTGCCGCCGGTCTTCAGTCCAGGCAGGACGTCGACTTTGTAGTTGAGCGTGTTTTCGAAGGCGACGACGTAGCCGGTGTCGACGATGTATTCGCCTCGAACGTCCATTTCCAGAATGGCACCGTACGAGTTGAAAAAGAGGTCGCCGGTTCCGGAAGCCTGCAACAGTACCAGGCCTTTGCCACTGAAGAAGCCTTTGGCTCCCTGCCATTTTCCGGTCAGCTCGACGCCGTCGGTGTGCGCGACGAAGGCTCCGCGTTGAACCATCAGCGTGTTCATGTCGAGGTGATAGTGGACGGCGTCGCCGGGGGCTCCAGGGGCGAAGATCACTTCGCCAGGCCCTCGATCGGCGGTGAACGTGTTGATGACCATGCTCTCGCCGCCGAGTGCTCGTCCGATTGTTTTTCGGATGCCACCTTTCAGGCCGGCTTTCAAAGTGATGGTCGGATCCATCGCGGCCATCGCGGATGGTTCGGCGAAGATCTTTTGTCCCTGTTCGAGCTGAACGGAGATCAGACCGAAGTCGGGGCGTTGACTGATTTCGAATTGAACGTCGCTATCCATGAGATTCTTCCCGGAAGTGAAAGTGCGACTGCTGTGTTATTAACTGGCGAAACGAGACCGCGACACAGTGTTAACGTGTCTTCAGCATTGGGCCGAGTGCGGCGCCAAACGACGGCGGGTTGTGGCTCTGGCAGTAGAGTTTTCCATGGCCGCTGAACTTGCAGACGAGTCCTTCGCCGCTGAGGAAACTGCCGATCAGACTCTTGCCCGCTTTGCCGATTCGAAACTGGAGCGTCTCTTCGAACGCCACAATGTGACCAGTGTCGACGGTGAACTCGCCATCAACTTCGACTTCGTAGATCGCTCCGAAGCTGCTGAGAAACAGGTCGCCTTGTCCCGAGCATTTGACCCAGAACATTCGCTCGCCGCTGAAGAGTGCTTTGCCAAGTCCCTGCCAGCTGGCGTCGATTTCGACGTTCGTGTCCGATGCCAGCCAGCTTGAACCTTGAACGATCAGTGTTCCGTTCAATGGGTAATGGATGATGTCGCCCATCAGCTGCGGGCCGAGAATCAGGCTCTGACCGTCGCCGTGCGAGCTGAAGTGGTTGAGGAAGAAGTTCTCTCCAGCGAACATTCGCTTGAGCCCCTTCATCATGCCGCCTTTGCCTCCCTTCGTCCGGGAAGTTGTCTCGACGGTCATGCCGGTCGACATGGCGATCATCGCGCCGACTTCAGCGGTGATTGATTCACCGGCCGACATTCTGATGTCGACAACCGAAGCCGCGGGCTGAGCCTTTATCTCATACTGCATGGAAGCGTTCCTCTAATCGTTGTTCTGGAAGCTCGTTGTTCTGAAAGCAGATGTTCTGTTTCTGCGGCGAGGCGAAGCAGCGATCGGTTCTTCAACGCTGCAAAGAATCCTCAAGCGTTTACCACAAGTGCGAGTTCGTCCAGGCCGCCAGCCCGCTCATCGAACGTGACTGCATGTAAATCCGCCCCGGACCTTTGACTCGCGTAACAAGCCCTTCGCCGCCGAAGAAGCTGGAGAAGATGCCACCGGCCATCCCCATCCGCATGCTGATGGTCGGTTCGTAGGCAACGAGATGTCCGGTATCGACGACAAATTCGCTATCGATTTCTCGAGCGAAGATGCCGCCGTACGCTCCAAACCAGATTCGCCCGTGACCGCTTACTTTGAGGCGGAACAGTCCTTCGCGACCGACGAAGCTGGCGATGCCTGCCCAGCCGAGTCCCAGTTTTACTCCAGGTTCGCACGCGATGAACGCACCCGGTTGGAGGAACAACGTGTTCCCTTTCAACTCGATGCACTCAATGTCGCCAGGGAATGGCTGAGTCAGAACAATTTCACCCGAACTGGATGTCGTGAACTCGTTGATGAACAACGACTCGCCACCAAAAATCTTTCGAGCAACGGCACCGAAAAACCCACCGTTCCAGCGAGTGCTCATTTCGATGGTCGAGCTCATGCTCGCCATGGCGTCGGATTCGGCGATGATTGAATCGCCAGCGTTCAGCTTCGCGCGGATGTTGGCGAAGGCGGGTTTGTCGCGAACTTCGGCTTCCATGAGCAGCCTCAATCTTGAAGTGAATTAGTGAGGTGTTCGGCTTTGAAATTCTGAAATCTACAGAGACATCAATCCAAAAATGCAGTTCAGAACTGCTAACCACAGAGGCTCAGAGACACGGAGAATCACTCCCGATCAACTCCGTGTCTCTGAGCCTCTGTGGTTAAATTCAGAAGATTCGAGTTTGAGTGGTGACTGCTTCAGTTGGACGTCCCATTCTCGTTCTGTTGGTCTTCGACCGGAGTCGGTGGTTCGTCCGTTGGTTGGTCGTCTGCCGCTTTTTCGTCGTTTTGCTCAGCATTAAGATCGGCTTCGGCTTGAGCGTCGTCGAGTATTTTTCGAAGTACTTCCAGTCGAAAGTCGAACGGACTGTAGTCACGCGGGCCTGCCTCATCAAGAAATTGCCTGACTGACCGAATCCTCTCTTCCGAATTCGGATGCGTGGACAGCCACGAAAGTGCGCCGGGGATGTGAGCATCGGGCAGGTTACCAAGCATCTGGATCATGGCCTGCGGATCGATGCCAGCTTCGTTCATCATGCGGGCCCCTTCGAGATCCGCTTCCGTTTCCTGAACCTGCGAGTAGTTATTCAAAGCCGCGTTCTTCAGAACTTCCGAACCGATGGCAACAATGCCGCCGACGTCTCCAATAAAGATATTGACGGCCGCCACAATTCCGACCGATCGAGCAATCTGAGTCAGGTGATGCCTGAGTGTCACGTGTGACATTTCGTGGGCAAGCACGGCTGATAACTGCTCCGTCGAATCCATTTCGTCGATGAGTCCTCGAAAAACCAGAATCGTTCCGCCGGGCAAAGCGAGCGCATTGACGACCTCAGAGTCGACCAGCAAAACGCGATAGCTGACTCCCTGAATGGCCGCGTGGGGAGCCAGGCGGTCAACGATCCCCTGAACTGCGTCGAGAGCTTTTGGACTTTTAATTTCCTGGCCAAATTCCGAAAGAACTGACGGAAGAGCCGCTTCGCCAATTTGCTCGTCGACTGACATCGGCACGGCTTCGATCGCAACCCGAGCGCCGTGGACGACACCGTAGTACCCGCCGACCATTACAACGACGGCGACGACAAGCATCACCCACAGACCGATTCGGCTGACCCATCGCTGCCGATTGCCCGAAGTCAGAATCTGGTCAACCTGTTCGAATAATTCTCCGACAGCAGCACGTTTGAGTGCTTCAGGAAAACGGCGATCTTCGCAGAAGAAGGTCAGACTGCGGTCGATCGTCCGGCAAAAGACCATGCGGCCGCTGTCGCCGCCGAGTTCGAGATCGCAGTCCGAGTAAGAAATAAAGAGTTCGCGACCTTCGGAAATGCGAGCTGTGATGCCTCGATCGCCGAGCCGCAGATGTGCGCCCGCCCGCCCGCCGTCGATCTCGTCGGAGAAGACGCCACCGGGAAACTCGTCATCGTCGAACAGATCGCCGTCATACATGAATCTGGCCTGTGCGTAGGATTGAGAACACGCGGCAATTTCTCCTCGTTCCTACGCTCCGCGTGGGAATGGTGACATTGACGCTCTGCGTCGCGTTAGCTGTTCGATCATTTCATCGTGACCGACGCGGAGCATCCAGAACGTGCATTCCTACGCGGAGCGCAGGAACGAGTGTAGAAAAACATCCACTGCGAGAACGCCTTGCTGGCGATCTCGCAGTGGATGATGAAGTCCCGATCCGGGGGAAGCAATCAAGCACCGACTTAAAGGGGGCCTACATGCCTTCGGCAAGTGCTTCGAGATGTCGGCTGAAGTGGTCGGCCAGAACTTCGGTGTACGTGTCCGGGTGAGATTCCAGCACGGACCGAACGGCTGGTCCAAGTTCCGGATCAGTCAGCGTCGAACCGAAGGTGCAGTGCAGAATCTGTCGACCAGGCTCGGTGAATCCAAGACCTTTCGGCACGTCCGCCCAGCATTCCAGGTAAACCTGTTCGAGCTTCTTCGCGTCGAGGCCGTCGCCTGGAGCCACGGCTTCGTTGGTCGCCGAAACGTGATACGTGGCTTTGTCGACGGGGTAACGTTCACGGCCAAACTGAACGATGCGGCGGAACAAGGCTTCGTCGTGACGGGCGACGACTCGAAGTGCTTCGAGGTAGCTTGTTCCCGCCGTCTTCACATGGAAGCGGCCTTTGGTCGCGCGAGCCAGAGCCGGGTACATCGACACTTTGTCCGAACCCGAATGCAGGCTCAGCTTGTACGGGCCGAGTAGTTCGGCGATCGCCGCGTGATCGTTCAGCGATGCTTCAAGTGCTCCGACGTCGCCTTTGTAGTCGACGCCTTTTTCCAACTCACCGATGAATCGCGGAGCGAGGCTGACGAGTTTCATTCCGCCAGCGATGCACTGATCGGCGATGATGTAATGCTCGGCGAGCGTCGTCGGCTGATCGGTTTCGTCGACCGATAGTTCGATCTCGTAGTCGCTGCCGGCCGACTCGTTCACGCTTTTGATGTGGTCGCCGAGCGAAAGCGCTCGTGAGATTGCCGGGCCGTACTTCACGGCCGCTCGCATGCAGGCTTCTTCGGTGAGTTCAATCTTCGCTCCCGTTGAAAGCCCGACCGATTTACCGAGGTAACTGTCGTACCAGGGAGCGGCATCTTTCGCGGAGCTGAACTTTTCACGCAGAGTCGATTCGTTGTAGTCGTCAGCCTTCTGGTCGACATCGTCGGACGGGTCGATCGTGAAGAATGTAAAACCAACGGCCTGAGTCACGTTGACGTCGTCCGGTGTTTTGAGATGGTCGGCGTCGGCTCCGATACGGCCGGTCCAGCCAGCTTCGCGAGCACCGTTCATCGCATCGTCCATGACCTGCTGAGCGGTTCGCTGCGTGCGGGTCATTTCGCGGATGGACTGCTGAGGAAAGATCGGCTCGATCCCGTTTGCCGATCGTTTCATCGACTCAACATGGCCGGGAGTCGCGAGTCCGATGCGGTCTCCGAATCCGAAGCTTGGGGCGAGACCAAGAGGGACGCATTTTGAAGGAGTGTCTGCACTCATAGTTTTGTCTTTCATTTTCCTGAAACAGTTTTCAGAAAGTAGTCAGGTAATGGCGGTGCGGTCTGTCGAGTGAATTTCGAACCTCAGCGGCCACTGATTTTGAATTGTCACCTCTCCCGCTTGCGGGAGAGGTCGGCCGCTCAGGGCCGGGTGAGGGTTTCGGGATCGTGTGTGGGCAAGTGGTGAAGTATGAGGCAACTCCCCCTCACCCGCGGCTGAGACCGCGACCTCTCCCCCAAGGGGGAGAGGTGATGATCGTGCAAGCCGATCGCTCGACTATTTGAGGTACTTGTTGAAAGCTTCGATCGTCTTCGCGGCGGCAGTTTCTGAGTCGGGAATCGGGAGCGATTCTGCCGACGCGTAGCCGTCGTAGTTTGTTTCTTTCAGAGCGGCGGCGATCGGGGCGTAGTCCATGTGGCCGAGGCCCGTTGCCTGACGGTTGGAATCCACAAAGTGAACGTGGCCGATGTAGCCTTCGCCGGCTCGCAGCGCGTCGGCGAGGTCGGCTTCTTCGATATTCATGTGGAAAAGGTCGGCGAGCAGCTTGACGTTGTCAGTCGACAGCGTCTTCATAAACGCGACACCGTCGGCGACGGTTTTGATGAGGTTGGTTTCGTAGCGATTGAGCGGTTCGTAAATCAGAGTGACGCCATGCTTCGCGGCGTAGGGGCCGAGTTCGTTCAACGCTTCTCGGAGCAAAGCCAACGCTCCTTCGAGATCCAGATCACCGCCCCACTTGCCCTGCATCGAGCCGATGATCGCCGGTGCTCCGTAAGGACCGCCGAAGTCGATCATCGATCGGATGAAGTCTTTCGCGGCTTCTCGTTTTGCAGGATCGGAATCGGTGAGGCACAAACCGTGTTTGACCATGCCGGCTCCGGTACCGACGGCGGCTACTTTGAGATTGTGCTTTGCCAGCAGAGCGTTCAGTTCTTCCGGATCAACGGCGTGGGGCGACGGAGCAAAAATTTCGATCGCGTCAAAACCCATCGCGGCTGCCTTTTCGCAGGCATCAGCGAGGCCATTCCAGAATACAAACGGGCCGCCGCGAGCTTCTTCCACAAGGCTGACCGTAACTGCTGACTTGATCATCTCGGATAATTCCTGACGTCCGGTTTGAGAAGTGGAGATTGAGAAGTGCTGATTGCCGGCACGCCATCGCGATGCCGTCCTGGCCGTGCAGGTTTGGAATGGCTCCGCGTGTACTTACCGAAAAACCGCGGCAGGTTACGCAGGAATCCTTCGAAAACCTGTCGTTTCAGAGATTGGCGACGACCGGATTGTTGCCAAAACGGCGGCGACTTTCACCCGTGGCCGTTTTGGCTCGAAGAGTGACTAATCACGCGCGGTGCGAGGCTGCAGGACTTCGCTGATGACGAAGCCGGCTCGCACGATTTCGCGTTCGGTCAGCAGCCCCTTCAGATTTGCCGCCATACCGGGTTCGACAAGCCAGCGACCAAGGACTTCGAACATCTCCTCGAAGCGAGGTTCGTCGAGGCCGAACTGCATTTTCAGATCGCTCGCGTCGTCCGGGTTCATGTCCTCGAACTGGCTGATCAGCAGGAAGTCGCCTTCGTTGGCTAGTCGCAAATGCAGGTTTCGCAGCTCGCCAGGTAGAAACGCGTCGACTTTGATCCGCGTCGACTTCGGGCCGGTGATCAGTCCGTGAGTGATGACGGTTGGTTCGTCTTCGGCGATGCGGGCGGCGGTTTCGCAGACGGAGTAGATGATGCTTTCTTCGATCAGCGTTGCCTCAAAATCTCGCTTCGAAGAATGCTTCTGCCAGCAATCGGCGAGCAGATCAAGCTGAACGTGGGGAGCGACTCCCCGCAGAAACGGAACTTCAGTCAGGTAACCGAACTCGCTGTTACCATCGTTGACCTGACGGGACATAACGATCCGCTCAAGCGTCTCCTGAAAGGACACGCGGAAGGCGAGGTAGGTCAGGTCGGAACCTGGCAGGTAGTCGTCGTCGATTCTAAGCATGGCGCGAATATGCTGTGCAACATGTTGACGAAACTCAACCTGTTTCGGTGAAGCCATCGAAGTTTTCCGCACGACCGGCGAAATCGTCGGAAACCGTTGCGCAGTCCGCAGGCACACGCTCTTCGTCAACGACGAACATTCATGCCAGCCAGGATTCGGCAATCCGACTTTCGAGCGAACCGGTCACAAGCAATTTCAGCTCCGACGCGACTTGGCAGGAAATGCCGGCGCTGTCGCGTAAACAATCGTTCGAATTCGGTTCGAAGCGCGGTGCCGCTTCGTGCGGATTTGTCAGCTCGGCAAGAGTTGTACGGAGCGGCGGGCGTTTTGAGGCAATTTCCGAAAGGCTCGCCGTAGTGTGCCACTGGCTTTGCCAGTGCTTCGAGGAAATTCTCAAGCGTTGAACGGTCAGCACTGGCGGAGCCAGTGGCACACATTTTTCGTTGCTCGACACCTACCGGCATTGTGCCTTCCAGCGGAGCCAGTGATCGGCGAGCACGATGGCGACCATCGCTTCGGCCATCGGAATGAACCGAGGCAGCAGGCAGGGATCGTGACGGCCCTTGGTCTGAATCGTGGTCGGCTCGGCCGCCGAATTAACCGTCCGCTGCTCGATCGGCAGGCTGCTGGTCGGCTTCACGGCAGCTCGAAGGACGATTGGCTGCCCAGTCGTAATGCCTCCAAGAATTCCGCCGTGGCGGTTTGATTCGGTCGAGATCCCCGGTCGCTTTGACTCAACGGTTTTCCGGTCTCCGGCATCGGAAGACGACTCGCCGGCCGGCACGAAGATGTCGTTGTGCTCGCTGCCGCGCATCGTTGTGCAGCCAAAGCCGATTCCGTATTCGACTCCCAGAACGGCCGGCAGAGTGAACAACGCTTTGCCCAGGTCCGCTTTGATCTTGTCGAAAACGGGCTCGCCCAGGCCGGCGGGTATACCGGTGGCGACGATCTCGGCCGCGCCGCCAATCGAATCTCCAGCCTTTCGAACTTCTTCAATCAGGTCGACCATTTTCGCGGCGGCCGCGAAGTCCGGGCAGCGGACGATGTTCGGCTCGCCGTTCGGAAGTTTTTCGATCTGATCAAGAGTCACGGCGGCGGGGTCAGCGATGTCCGCTTTGATCGATCCGACCTGAACGACGTACGACAAAACCTGCCCGCCGAACGCGTCCGCGATGATCTTTTTGGCGACGACTCCGGCGGCCACTCGAACGCTGGTTTCGCGAGCGCTGGATCGTCCGCCGCCGCGATAGTCACGCAATCCGTACTTGGCGTCGAAGCCGAAATCAGCATGTCCAGGACGGTATTTCTCGGCGATCTCGCCGTAATCCCGGCTGCGGTGATCCTGATTGCGGATCAGAATGGCGAGGCTCGTGCCCGTCGTTCGGCCCTCGAAAACTCCCGACAGAATTTCCGGCGTGTCGGACTCTTTTCGTTGCGTGACGATCCTGCTCTGGCCTGGTCGGCGACGGCTGAGGTCCAGCTCGAAGTCAGCTTCGGTCAGCGGGATTCCGGGCGGAACTCCGTCAATAATGACGACGTTGCCGGGACCGTGGCTCTCGCCCGCGGTCGTGATTCGAAACAATTGTCCAAAAGAGTTGCCTGCCATGAGGGTGATTGTAGCTCGCAATCGGCCGTTGTCCTACCACGGCATCGTCATTTGAGAGGGCTCTTTGATCACGACCAGAGTTCTCACGCGAAGACGCTGAGTCGCGAAGAGTTCTTGGACGACCAGGTCGCCACGTTCTGATTTTTAGCCACAGAGTTCACAGAGAACCCAGAGACAAAGAGCCGTCGCCAAACGTTCTCTGTGAACTCTGTGAACTCTGTGAACTCTGTGAACTCTGTGAACTCTGTGAAC
>CALDJX010000119.1 GCA_937899075.1 uncultured Planctomyces sp.
AACCTCTTGCTCAAGCTGCTGAACGCGGCCGACTTTGATGTCGAAGCAGCACAGCGAGGCATTATCTTCCTTGACGAGATTGACAAAATCGGCAAGACGTCCGGCAACGTGTCCATCACTCGTGATGTCTCTGGAGAAGGTGTCCAGCAGGCTTTGCTGAAGATGATCGAGGGAACGGTTGCCAACGTGCCTCCACAGGGCGGACGCAAGCATCCCGAGCAGCACTACATTCAGCTCGACACGACGAATGTCCTGTTCATTTGCGGCGGCACGTTTGTCGGCCTGGACCAGATCATTCAAAAACGACTCGGTCGAAAGATGATCGGGTTCGGCGTCTCTGAAAAAGAGATGGTCGCCGAGCACGAAGAACTGATGAGCGAAGTCTGTGTTGAAGACATCATGAAGTTCGGTCTGATCCCTGAATTCGTCGGACGCCTGCCAGTGCTCGCTGGCCTCAGCCCGTTGAAGGAAGACGACCTCGTTCGGATTCTGACGGAGCCGAAGAACTCACTCGTTCGTCAGTACGAGAAGTTCTTCGAAATGGAAGAATCCACCATTGAATTCACCGACGAAGCTCTTCGCGAAGTAGCTCGAATTGCCATTCGCAAAGCAACGGGCGCTCGCGGACTTCGAGCGGTCATCGAAGAATCGATGTTCGAAATTTTGTTCGAGTTGCCGGATCAGGAGCATGGACGCAAGTACGTCATTACTCCAGAGGTCATCCGACGCGAGGTCAGCATGTTTCCCGATTCAGCCGCCGCTTGATTCGGAAGCTGATTGATCATCCCTAACGTCGCTGGAAACAGCGGCTACAAATAGCAAAACGGCCGCTTCCGAATTTCGGAAGCGGCCGTTTTTGCGTTGAGACCATTCAAACTTCTGCACCAGCCTTGTCGACCGTTGCAGTCGAGTCAGGCTCGCTCTTTATCGCTGAGCAGTTACTGCTCCTCGCAGAAGTTCCACGTAGTCGACCGCAATGTTGAGGACTTCGTCGTTGTACGCTGTCACGGGCAGAACTGGCCCCTCGTCGTCATCGTTCGGGTCTTTATCGTCGTCTTCCTTCTTCTCATCTTTCGCCCGTTCAGCTCGAAGTTTAGCTGCATTCAAAGGAATCGACTTTCGGTTTTTTCGCTCGACGTAGTCGGCGATGTCTTTTTGAATCTTCTTGAAATCGTCGTTCGCCGCGATGCGTTTGGCACTTTGCTTTGTTAAACGGGATGTGACATCCGCATTCACGTATGCCAACGACGCGTGCTCAGATTCAGCGATCTGGTCAAAGGCCAGAGCGTTGTCCAGCGATGACTCGCCGATATCCATGTGGTCGAGAAGCGAGGGGAGAACTACGTCTGACTTAACACCCAGATTCTGAGTGCTGTCTCCGTTCACTCGGTAGAACTGGTTGATCGTCAGTTTCAAAGCTCCACGATCCTGCGGTTTGAAGAACGACGAAAACAGTTGCGAGCTGACGGGCATCACGTTCTGCACTGTCCCTTTGCCGTGAGTCGTCATGTCACCGATCACGATTCCTCGGCTGTAATCCTTGATCGCTCCGGCGAAGATCTCTGAGGCCGAAGCAGACATTCGGTTGCAGACAACAATCAGTGGCTCGTTAAAGGCACCTTCAATGTCGTCGCTGTAAGTTTTGACTTTGCTGCCTGGTTCTTTGACCTGGACGACCGGGCCCTGATCAATAAACAGGCCAGTGACTTCAATGGCTTCGCTCAGTGCTCCGCCGCCGTTGTAACGAAGGTCGATGATAATACCTTCAACGCCCCCTTGGCGTCGGAAGTCGACAAGCACTTCCTGAAGGTCTCGAGCTGTGCTCTTGAAGTCGTCGAGACCTTTCTCAGCACCATTGAAGTCGCGATAGAAGGACGGAATGTTGATCACGCCGATCCTTGCTTTACGGCCAAGTCGATCCGCCGTTTCGATGATCTCGCCTTTGACGGCAGACTCGGAGAGTTCGATCTTCTGGCGAATCATCTCGTAAACGATTGATTCGTTGGTGTCGGCTTTGGCGACCTGCAATCGAACTTTTGAACCACGTTTTCCGCGGATGAGTCGAACGACTTTGCTAAGCTTCATTTCAACAATGTCGACAAACTCACCGACTTCCTGGGCGACCGCAGTAATCTGGTCGCCGACTTCCAGTCGGCCGTCTTTGTTAGCGGCTCCACCTTTGACGATCGATGCGATGAACGTATTGCCGTCTTCGCTTCGGAGCGCTGCTCCAATTCCGTCAAGGCTGAGCTGCATTGAAATGCGGAACTCGTCCAGCGTATTTGGCGACATGTAGCTGGAATGTGGATCGAAACAATGTGTCAACGCCGACAGAAACATTTCGAGAACTTCGAAAGTCTCGGTGTCGTGGATCGAGCGGAGAAGCGTGTTGTATCTTTTGTGCAGTCGGTCACGGACCTCGACGATGTCTTCGTCCTTGTCCAGCGTGCGATTCAGGATGTCAAATTTCACTCGTCGTCGCCATCGCTCGTTGAGTTCAGCATCCGTGGATGCCCAAGGGCGCGCCTCGAAGTCAATGTTGAGCTCTTCGTCTAAATCAAAGTCGTGCTCCATATCGATGAGTTTGTGAGCATGATCCATGCGAGAATCGAACCGGCGGCGGTAGATGTCGAAAACGTCGTAAGCAAAACTGATGTCGCCTGCTTTGACGAGATCGTCGAGCTGCGTCCGCAGTCGCGAGAACCCATCGATGTCCTCTTTCAGTAAGTAAACTTTCTGAGGGTCGAGCATCTCAATGAATCGATCGAGCAACCTCGGTGAAACTGAATCGTCAATCTCGCCATGATTGATGTGGTACCGGTTGATCATGCTGCAGACCAGTTTCGCCGTTGTCGCGTCTTCAGCTGTTGGTCGGCCAAGCTGCTGGGCGAAGATCGTCGTTGCCACCAGTAGGACAGCAACCGTGACGGTGGTACAGGCAGCTTTCGATGGGCACTTCAATTTCATAGTTCACCTGTCTACTCGATAAATCTCAGCCGGCATTCAACGCGACGACTGAGAGAAGATTGTTGGCGGGCAAAAGCCCATTAATCGCGTCACGATTTATACGTTTCAACAAGGCTTTGCTGATAGGTCGAGACGGGTGGCTACAGATTACCCGGATCGAGATTGGCCACTTCGGCGATGTTAGTGAAAGGTCGAAACCAGGGCAAGATGCGCTGATTTGACAGGAAACGAGTGCGGATTTCGTGTCTCCAACCAAGTGTCGCCGGCAGTTCTTCTGCACGATGGTAGCAACCGCCGGGGCCGTGTTAAGCCCTCGGTACGAACGGAAACAGCTTTTGGATCAGCTCAGCATTCCAGGGTCTTCCGTATTCACAGCGTTCAAAAGCTTCGACCCATTGGATCTCATGCCCTCGGTCCTCGCCGTACGTTGCGATGAGTTCCTCTCGAAATCGGTCAGCGAGTCCGCCGATTCGCTTTCGAAAAAGCCGCCCCAGGAATTCCCGTCGACCGTCGTCGGACTCTGGCAATTCGTCCTCGTATTTATGGTTGTACGCCAGCCAGCCGTAGAATTGCGACGTGTGGCAATGCAGCATGTCGACGGCTGATTCGATCGTTGACCCGATATCGACGACGACGGTTGGTTCAAACGGGGCCGGCTTCTGAAAGTTATCAGCGACGTAGGCAATCGCCGGGTTGTCGCGCAGCGCGGGGACTTCAGGAACAACCGGCGGCACGGTCACCATGTAAGCGGCATCGCAAACCAACTGGGATGTGTATCGGTGGTCGGGGTGGTAGTCGTTCGGACGATGGGTCAGTACGAGGTCCGGGTTGAACTCGCGGATCAGTCGGATCAGTACGCAGCGAGCTTCGAAGGAAGATTCCAGTCGCCCGTCGCGAAAGTTCAGAACTTCGGATTCGATTCCGACGGTGTCCGCCGCGGCCTTCGCTTCCGCACGACGAATAGCGACCAGTTCGTCGCCAAAGATCTCGTGGTGCCCCGACTCGCCGTTCGTCACGCTGACAAACTTCACGACATGCCCGGCTTGCCGATACAAAGCCGCCGTGCCGCCGCAGGTGATCTCACAATCGTCGGGGTGAGCACCGACGACCAGAATTCGAAGAGGCGTTTCAGACATTCGAAGGTTCCGCGTTTCGTTTCACATTTAGAATCGAGAGACTTGCTGTTTGAAGACTCGTGACAGCCATCGTTTCGATCAGCTTCGAGCTTTCGTCTTCTGTTTTCGGTGTCGAACGAGTCCGGGAGTCACATCGAGATCGAGGTCGGCGACGTGGCCGCGGTCAAGTGATTCCCAGGCGATGGCGGCCATCGCTGCGTTGTCTGTGCAGAGCGACATCGGGGCGACGAAAAGTTGGGCTCCCTCGCGACGAGCCATCTGTTCGAGTTTGTGACGCAGCAGCGAATTGGCCGCGACGCCTCCTCCGACACAAAGCGTGTTCCGATTTCGTTGCTGCAAAGCCTGCCGACACTTGCCGACAAGAACGTCGACGACGGCTGCTTGAAAGCTGGCCGCGATGTCGGCAACTCGTTGTGGCGTTAACGGCTCGGGTTCTACTCGGGAGCCAGGCACGCCGTTCGCGGTGTAAAGGACTGCTGTTTTGAGGCCGCTGAAGCTAAACTCAAGTCTGTCTTCTTTCAGAAAGGTTCTTGGAAAGCGGATCGCTTTCGGATCACCGTCTTTGGCAATCTTCTCAACAGCTGGCCCACCCGGAAAACCGATGTCCAGAATCTGCGCGACCTTGTCGAATGCTTCTCCGGCGGCATCGTCGATTGTTGACCCGATCAGCTCGAAGTCGACCGGGCTGGTGCAGTCGTAAATGTTCGTGTGCCCGCCGCTCACGACGAATCCGATGCACGGAAACGTGTCGACCTTCGCCGCCATTCGGCAGGCATAGATGTGTGCTTCGATATGGTTTACGGCGATCAGCGGAACATCCAGAACCATCGCCAGCGTCTTGGCCGCCGTCAGCCCGACCAGCAACGATCCGACAAGGCCCGGCTGAGTTGCCACAGCCACCGCGCCAATGTCAGAAAGTTCGAGTTTCGCTTCCTTCAACGCTTCATCGATGACAGGCAACACTCGGCGAACGTGTGCTCGCGACGCGATTTCCGGAACGACGCCGCCGTAGGCGCGATGCAGTTCGTACTGCGAAGCGACGACGCTCGAAAGCGGGTTCAATTCTCGATCGATTACCGCGGCCGCGGTTTCGTCACAGGACGATTCCAAGGCGAGGATGTATCGGATGGAGTCAGCGGCAACGGTCACAGCAGGCTTTCACGACGAGCAGAATTTATCAGTTTCCAGATCGCGAAAGTGTAGTGCTGACACAACGTCCTGTCCGTCAACCGGGGCAACTTCAACCGGGGCAACTTACCGAACGGCGGGAACTACGCGGCGGCTCGTTGCATGCGGGTGTCGGGCACTTTCCAGCACGTTTCAAAGGTTACATAGTTGATCAGGATCGACCGTCTGACCGTTTTGATCTTTTTCTTTTCGAGGCCGTGCCAGGTGTTGTCGCCGGGTGCGAAGAGGTACCCCAGATTGTTGCGGTACGGGATTGTCTTCACGACGTTCAGGTCATCGTCGTAAATGTCGGTGCCAAGCTCTTCGTTTTCGCCCCAGACGTTCACATAAACGAGCATCGACATCAGCTTCTCTTTGATGTCTTTGTGCGGCTTCAGCCAGAATCCGTCGACGTCGGCAATCGCTTCGACTCGAAGGTACGCGTCGCTCAGATCCCGTTGCAGCATTTTTTCAAACTGCATGACTGTGTCCGGCGAGAGCAACCCTTTGATCAGCTTGCCGAGCGCTGGAAACTCGTCGACGTTTTCGTCAGTGATGTAGAGGCGAAGTTTCGCATCCAGTCCGCCGCCACCGTCGTCGGCAGCTCGAGTTCCGTCGAACGCGCGAGGGCCTTTGTTCATCGGAATGGTCACAACCTCGGTCAGAACTTCTGACGTGACCGGCTGCTCGACCACCCAGTGCGTGTACGGGAAGTCGAATTGCGTCGTCGAGTTTTTAAGAGCGTATAGAAGGTTCATTGTTCAGCCATTCTTTCTCTGATGAGGCGAGCGACGTTCGGAGTGTCGTTCGGCGGTTCGTATTCCCACTCGGCGAGTTCGCCTTCGAAACGCCGAGTCAGTCCGGCTTCTTCGAACATCGAGTGAAACTTGCGGAAGCGGCGAGCGGTCCGTCGCTCGGTCAGGTGTTCGACAAAAACCGGCCGGCCGGTGGCGGTTGCTTCGGTGACCATCGAAACTGAATCGCCGGTGACGACGATGTAGTCAGCCAGCGCGAGCGCTTCGAAATACGGGTTCAGCCCCTGGCCATTCCAGATGAAATGATTTTCGCCGAAGTCGTTGGTCAGCCGCGTGCAGACTTCTTCGGGAGTTCGGTTCGACGTGAGCACGGCCAGGCGAACGTCGTGCTCGTCAACCAGTCGGTTGAGCTTTTGAAACAAGCGATCGATATCGGCCTGTGAAAACGAGTAGTAACCGTTTTTTCCGCCCAGCAGCACCGAAACCAGCGGTCGGGTTGGATCGACAAGTTGCGCCGCTGCGGGCGTGTGCCGAGCCGCTTCCAGCTTCTCTGGAGTGACTTTGTGCAACGCTCCCATCGTCAGGTAAACGTTGGGGCCGCGACCGGAGTCGTGCTTCGGAATCAGCACCA
Organism: uncultured Planctomyces sp.; assembly: GCA_937899075.1. Taxonomy (GTDB): domain Bacteria; phylum Planctomycetota; class Planctomycetia; order Planctomycetales; family Planctomycetaceae; genus JABMPE01. The sequence goes on from CALDJX010000119.1 coordinate 6,657, forward strand.
TGTCGAAGCCGGATGTGTCGCACTTCGGATCCTGAATGTGGACCGTGAAGACTTCTCGCCCGAGCTTCTTTTTCAAATACAGAGCGGGGATCACTCCGTGACGGCCGCATGAAACGACGAGTCTCGGTTGTGGAGATGCTTCGAGAACTTCCGGCTGCTTCAGCACTCGCCCGGACCGTGGAATCATGCTGAAAGGCAGGAATTTCCACGGAAACGCCATGCGGGTATTGATGAACTCGTACGTCGCCGATGTAGCGGTGGAAACTCGGTCGTCGTCGGCATTCTCAAGAGGCTCATAACCGACGGCACTGGCGAGCCCGGCGGTCTGGCTGTTCATTCCAGCCATGCCTTTGCTGATACACCAGCACCGGCCAGTCACGGCTGGAGCCCCGCCCGCGTGGGAATTCACGTGAGTGCCGTCTCGATGCGCGGCCAAACGGCGGTGCATCGACAGCGCGTCGAATCCTTTCGGACCGGCGGCGCGTCCGTCAGCAAGGTTCGAGTCAGATTGTGAGAACTCACCATCCATGGTGATTCGAATGTCCTGTTAAGCTTCCTGGCATTTATCCATAAACGCACGCCGACCGCATCCTGCACGGCAAAACGGCGAAGCTCCGTACTGTAGTTCCGTTTTTTGAAACGCCACAATACGAGATCCGCGGCCCTTGGATTGACGGTTTGAGTGGGCCATCGGGTTATCGCTTGACGTCGGCTTTCTTCCGCAGTTCTCGGAGTTTCGCCGCGCCGCCGTGGTTGATCTCCAGGACAAATCGAGCGAGGTCGAGGAATTCGCCGCGATCTTTGAACGACTTGGTCAGTCCGGCGGGCATGGTCGAGAGTGGTGACTCGACCATTTCGTCGATCTCGGCGACGGCAATTTCCTGCCGTTTACCTTTTTGAGCGACCATGCTCAGCGTGATCTTCTCATCAGTCTTCTCGACGAGGTATCCGGAGACGACCGCTCCTTCGTCAGTGATCACCGTCACCGATTGGAAACCTTTGAGGATTGACTCGGAAGGTTTCAAAATGGATTGAATCAGGAATTCATCCGTGGCCTGCTCGCGAGGCACGATCAGTTTCGGACCGAGCTGGAAGTCTGCCTTCGCATCGTGGCAAGTGGCGCAGGCCGTTTTCTCTCGATAGAAGACCTTTGCACCGCGAGTTGCGTCGCCCTGTTTCCAGGCGTCACTGACAAGCTGTGCCAGCGACTCCGCCAGAAGTTCCTGTTCGAGCTTTTCGTTAGCCGGCTCTTCTGCGACAAGAGGTGGTCGACTCCCTTCCTCAAACGGATGCATCTCGATCAGCTCTTCAGGAGTGTAGAAGCGACGACGCCCCTTCGTTTCTGCGCGAATTCGCTTCACGTGTTCCTCGGTAATCGCGCTGGCGTCATTGCCCCAACTATTGCGAACGTAGCTGAGGACTGCTGCGACTTCCGCATCCGTGAAGAAGTTTCCAATCGCGGTCATTGGCGGAACGCCACGAGTTGTTTCGAACACTTTCCCGCGAACCTGAATCTTCCCCCAGACGCCATGCATCGTCAGCTTGATGAGCCGATCCGCGTCGCCAGTCGCCCATTCACTTCCGACGAGCGGAGGGTAGATTCGAACGATCCCTTCGCCATGATCCCGGTGACAGGTGTAGCACGAACCTTCTTCGTAGAAGACCCGTTCACCAAGAGCGTATTGCTGAGCAAAGCTCTTATCTCTGAACTTCTTTGACTTGGTTCGATAGTCCTTAGGTTTCATGGCACCTTCGAGTTTTCCAGTCAGCAGCTCGTCATAGTCAATCGACAGACTTTCTGACTTGAACTTACCGCTTGAGATCCGACTTTCCACTTCCGGCTTGAGCAACAGCATGGCGCTGTTCAACGCGTTGCGAATCCAGCTGTCAGTCGTCTGCGACGCAACGATCAGCAGGATGTCGGCTCCGGCTTCACCGCCGAGCCATGAGCCTGCCGCAAGCGCTTCCAGCCGAACTCGTGAGTGCTCATCGGCAGCGGCGCGTCGCAGATACACGTCGGGATTGTCGAGAAGATGCAGGCAATGCCGAACAACTCGAACGGCCGCCGCGCGGACTCGATGATCTTTCGCGGACAGACATTGGTTGAGCAGTTCCACCGACGGAGCCTGCTGCCCCCATGTCGCCCACAAAGCTTCGAGCACCAGCCGCTCATCCTTCGAATTCTGTTTCGCAAATTGCGAGGCCGCGGCAAGAACCTCTGCTTTGTCACGGCCGCGAAGTTCACGATGAGATCGCTTGCGGTTGTTGACTTCCGGCAACTTCATGTTTTCAAACAGTTGATTGATCCCTGCACCCGCGACCTTTGGTGGATCGACGAGTGGACGTTCCGAGTGTTTGATTCTGTAGATTCGTCCGTATTCGGAATTCCGCAGCGGGTCACGTGCGCTGTGCTGCATGTGCCCGATCAGTGTGTTGTGCCAGTCAATGAAATAGAGGCTTCCGTCAGGTGCCACTTCCAGATCGCAGGGCCGGAAATTTCCGTCTGTCGACTGAATCAGGTTCTGCCGGAACTTGCCTTTGATTTCCGAACCATCTTCAAAGGTGTCGAGCTCCTTGATTCCGAGGAAGCCAATCGAGTTTGTGTAGATGTAGTCGCCCTGAACTTCGTCAGGAAAATGCCGTGAGTAGATGAACTCAGCACCCGACGTGGGCCGGACGTGATGTTCGTAGTTGAATTTGCCGACCTTGGCGACTTCAGCCGCGTGCGGAATTTTGATCGAGTATCCCAGCATCCAGTAGTGGGATCCGCCCGAAGCATCATTGACGAACGTTTGCCCGTACTCGTCGTGAGCAACTCCCCACGGATTGGACACGTCCGTCTGCATGACGCGTTCCAATTTCCATGACGACGGGTCAAATCGCCAGACGCCTCCATCGGTCATTCGCTGCGGTCCCCAGGGGGTCTCGACCTGAGAATGCAGGAAGCGACCTTCGCACATGTAAATGCCGTTGCCATGGTCGACGTCGAACGCCGAAATCGCATGGTGGGTATCGTGCGGATCGAAGCCGTCGAGCAGGTATTCCGTCTGATCCGCCCGGTCGTCTCCATCGGTATCTTTCAGCAGGACGAGGAACGGTTCCTGAGACAGGTAGACGCCTTCGGGAGCCAGTTCGAAGCCAATCGGCATGTGCAGGCCGTCAGCGAAAACGATCTCTTTGTCGGCGCGTCCGTCGCCATCCGTATCTTCGTAAATCAGAAGCATGTCGTTGGGTTTGGTGTCACCTGGTTTGTAATGCGGATAGCTGGGCAACGTCGAAACCCAGAGTCGCCCCCGATTGTCAAACCGCATCTGACAGGCGTTGCCGAGATTCGGGAACTGCTGTTCGGAAGCGAAGAGCGAAGCCTCGTAGCCATCCGGAAGCTTGAATGTTGCCAGAGCTTCCTTTTCACCCTTCAGAAACTCCGTGCTGCCGTTCTTGACGCTGACCTGGTAGTTAGTTTCGACGGGCGTAAGAGCCCGCGTGATCGAATCGTCGACGTTGATTGTCGCTGACTTTCCTTGAGCAATCGCCCAGATATTCTGGTCACGAACGACTGTCATCTGCCGGATTTTTTCGATCTCTTCGGGGTAGTTGAAATTGCCGTACGGAGCCCAGCGCTGCCCGTAAGCGTGAACACCGTTGAGCATCCGGTAGTCATTCCGCCAGAACCAGGCTTTGTCCTGGACTGCCTGGTGCAAAAGTGTGCTCTGATCGCCAGGTTCCACATCCTTGCCGAACAATTGTTGCATGATCACCGGAGCGAGTTTTCGATATCCGGCGGCAGACAGGTGGACGCCATTAATCGTCAATGGCTCCTTTGAGGTGCGAAACCAGTCGTGCGTCGGCGAGAACAGATCGAGGAATCCAACCTTCTTCTCATCAGCAACCGCCTGGACCACATCGGCGTACTTCTTCAGAAGCGAATTTCGCTCGTCGGCCGAGGGAAGAAAGTAATCGGAGTGTTGCTGCATCGCGATCGGAGTCGCCAGCACAAGCCGAGGAGCAGTGTCGGCTCTTTCGTACGACCGCGACAGCGTATGGTCGACGAAGGCGCTCAGTTCGTTTTTGAAATTAGCTAGGCCTTCCACGCCGTCGAAGGATTCGTTGAACCCGAAGAACGCAACGATCGTGTTTGCTTTGACAATCGTCAGCCATTCATCGGCCGAAGGATAATGCCCTTTCCCAAAGTGAGCCTTGATGTCCGGGCGAAACTTTTTTGCCCCTGGAAATGCCCAGGGATCATCGGTGCCTGCTTCAGGTCGGAAGGCTGGCGTGTGCCCTGGGAATCCCATGTTCCGAACCGTGAGTTGCTGACTGGCGAACTGCTTGTGCAAAGATGCCTCGAAGAAGTTGTAATGCTCCATGCGGGCGGCCAGCGAGTTCCCCAGAAAGACGATCGTTTCGCCGTCGCGAGGCTTGAGCGGCAACGAAGTTGGCGCCGGCTTTTTCTCGACCGGAACCGGTTGAAGGAATACGGGGCGAACAGCATCGTCCCGCTGCGTTTCATTCGGCGTGACGGTTGTAATCACGTCCGGCGTCACGGACTTTTCGCGGGGTTTCTGATCCGCCACCGTATGCGAAGCCAGCAATATCAGGCATGAGCCGATCGCAACGGAGCAGAACATTACGGGCGAATTAATTGAGTGCAGAAGCTTCTTCATTGGATGAATAAATCCTGTTTGCGTGCTGCGATTTCGGGTGCGCCCTTTGTTCTGGCGGCTAAAGCCCAGGCGGGCTTCTGAAAATCATACAAGGAAGAAGTGGACGAGGGGACTGATCCACCAGGCGGAAATTGGATGCATTGAAGTCTGTCGATGCGATCGTTCCTGCAGGTTCTCGGCCGAGACCTGAAAGCAGCAGGACTTCCGAATTACAACGACCGTGGACGGACACACGGCACCCAAGCTCTCAGGCAAACTTTCGGAACGCACCTGGGCAAGGCCGGCGTCCCACTGCGGACAGCACAAGCGGCGATGCGACACTCGTCGACCACTCTCACTGCGAACATCTAAACCGATCCGCGTTTGCTCGACGCTCAGGGAGCTGCGGAATCGCTACCGACACTCCCGTTGTCTGAATAATCCCAATCCGAAGCCTGAATCTGCCCAGGCAGCTGGCACCTTCGGAGTGCCACCGCGAAAAGTTCCGCCAATGCTTCCCCCAAGCACAGCCCAAAGTGGGCAATCTGAGGCAATTTCTGCCACTTTGGAGAAGCCTCGTAATCAACTGACGGAAACTAAAAGTGGCTCAAAAACCAGCGCCAAACCAACAAAAAAGGCCAGAATCCTTAGTGAAAAGGACTCTGGCCATAAG
>CALDJX010000120.1 GCA_937899075.1 uncultured Planctomyces sp.
TCGGCCTGAGACTTCGCCAGCTTCAGACCCCAGAAGAATTCGAACTGCTGACAAACCTTGTCCATCGACAGCCGCATGATGGTCACCATGAACGTCAACGCGACGTAGATCTCGATCCCGTATTCAGAGCGGCCCAGCGTGCCAGGAATCGTCGGCACTTCGCCGTGCGGCCCTCGATAAACGTGATACGCCACCAGCACCGTCTGACCGTTTTCAATTCGCCACACGACGCGCGACAGATGCAGCGAGCAGTCGTCAGGCGAGACGTCATCAGGGAACACATCCTCGTGGCGGTTGGCCTCGGCCAGCTTCTCCGCGGTCGTACGTCGACCACGACGAGAAGACTTCTGCTTCTTCCGCCCCTTGCCACCCGAGCGTTTGTCTTCAGCTTCCAGAGAATACTCGTCATCGAGCCGCTGCGTCGGATGCTGCCCGTCACGATCTTCGAGTTGCCCCTTGAGCCTCGCATTCTCGACCTGCAACTCGGCAATCGTCTGTTCCAACCGCCGCACGAGCGCCACGAGTTCATCGACACTCAACGTGTCGCCGTCACTCGTGCCTGTCGGAGTTTCTGAGCCCATCCCCGACTGATATCAGATCCCCCGCTCTGCGCCTGGCCCAGTTTCCAATTTAAAAATTGGACAGCTACTAACGAGAATAGTTCTGCCAGCTCAGATTGGAGATCTGCACTCCTATCAGTATCCTGCTTTTTCTTCTGTCGCAGCATTCGGCTGAGTCGTCTCTCAACGGTCGTGGCGAAGGCCGCGAACTTGCCGAAGACGTCCAGGACACGCTGGCATTCACCAGAGGTCACACTCTCGTCGTTGCACGGCACGTCGATGTTCACGATCGACTCAAGGTCGTCCGCCAGTTTGATGAGCCGCTTGATCGGGGATGTTTCATTCTTCACCGGTGTGACATGTTCACGAACCACATCCTTCGGTGATTCACCAGCAGTGATGCGTTCAGAGACATCCTGCTTCACTGCATCCGGCAGCTTGCACAGTCGGGCAGCGTCGCCCTGGGTGACACACTTGTCGTCGACCGCCTGCTGGACGTTGAGAGGGCAACCAATCGCAATCTGAATCCACCTTCGAGCGTGCCTTGGATCAACGTTCAATTCATCAGCGACAGCCTTTACGACTGCTGCATTGCTTGTTGCTGACTCTGCAAGTCGCATTTCCGGGGCTTCCCGGCATACCATGGCCCGTGTCTTTGCTATCGAGCCGAGATTGCGGCGTCCAAGGTTAGCGTCGACCAGTTCTCGGATGATTTCCTGTTCATCGGTCAGGTCATACCGGACGCGAACCTTGATTTCGTCCCGGCCAAGTTCACGGGCAATATCGATCCTCGTGTGGCCGGATATGATCCGCCCATCAGGCGTTATATCAGGAGGTTCTTTGATGCCATCCTGTTCGATACTCGTGCGGAGAATCCGCCTTTCCGATGGCGACGGAGGCGAAAACGTGTCGGCCTGCAGTTCGTGAGGCGCGAGTGTGTCGATACTACGGTCTTCAAATCTTGGTTCATTCATCGTTCTCGTCCGTCGAAGTACCACGGGTGTGGGAGTTCATCCTGTCAGTCAAAGCGGCGAATCAGCTGCGTACAGACAGCGCGAACGTGTTCCCACAGATACTTTGGGCCCGCATCAATACCGGGCTCAGCACGCTCGTCGCCGAGGTCGAGGCCACGCGACCGTTTCGCTGTCTGCTGGGATCGCCGACGGAGCGACACTGCCCCGGCAATTGCCCTTCGCTGTTTGTATGAGCCGGTTGCAAGACCAAGAGCCGGGGCGCCACCGTTCACGGTGTCCGCCTGCAGAATACAGAGACGAGGATTCACCGAACTCGGTTTTCTGATCCAGATTTCAGCGTCCGTGTCAAACACGAGCACGTCACCAGCACGCACATCGGCGGTAAGCGTCTCAACGGCATCGCGAGGCCCTGTAACGTAAGCCAGCCGCGTCGGACGATAATCGCCTCTGCAGACACCGAACGTCTCCCTCGCCTGCGTTCGAATGGAGCCTGTCGAGATGGCTTGTGCCACTTTACCCAGAGAACGGAACAGCGGCAGTCTGCATGGACCAGTTCCGTCTCCGGTGAGAATCCAGTTGACATCGACTTCTGCATGTTCACTCAAGCACTGAAGCACCTTGATACTTAGCGACTGCCTCCCGGCAAGGATGTTTGACAGATTCGGAACAGAGCAACCGAGGTCACTCGCCATTCGCGGTTGATCGTCACTCCAGACCTCTTCCCTCAGCAGGATCAGTCGAGCCGAAATCGGCGAATCAAAGACGGTCTTCTGTCGTAAATTCTTGCCCACAATAGTTGACCTCGCTGTTGTTCCTTGAGAAGCTTTTTTTTGTAAGACAAAAACGTGAAGCATTCAACCCACGAGGCAATTTGTGTCCGAGTTCCCGAGACCTGAAGAGCCGCCGGCTAATCGGAACCGACCACTCCTCAAGCCAATCGACGTAAAGAAGATGGCCCGAGTTCCATACATGACCATCCTCAGATGGCTGACGCTTGGGCATCCACGTGCCGGAGTTCTGGCAAGTATCGATCTCGCCGAGCACGGGAAGCGTCACTCATACCGGATACGCGTTGAGGACTGGGAAGCATTTCAGCAGCGTCTGAGGACGCAGAACGCAGCGCTGGACGAGACCAGCTCCAACATCTGCTCATGAGGGCGGCCCCTCTTGAATTGTGTACGGCAGTGAGGCCGTATTCAGGCTACGGAGAACAACATGCCCAAATCAGATTCCCCTGGCGTCATTAGTCGCGATGAGGCCTACAGCAAGAGGACGGCCATGCAACGCCTGGGTATCGCTCAGGCATCCTGGGATAAGCTGCTTGATGAGGGGTTGGCCTATACGCAACTGGGCCATACTCGCTGGGTCACCGGAGCAGCTCTGATCGAGCATCTAAACACAAGGTCGGAAAGGAAACACAAACAATAACTTTTTCCCCACTCACTCGATGAAAGGAGAGCCTCATGCCAAGACATCCCGAGATTGGCAACATTCAATTGTATCCGAATCGGCCCTTACAGCGGCGGGACAAAAACGGCTATGTCCTCAAGTTCTATTGCCCGATCCGTCGCAAGCGAATTCGGAAGAATACGGGGACACGCGACAGACGCGAGGCACGTCGGGTTCTGCGCGAATGCCGTGAGCGGCTACTGAATGGCCTGTATGAATCGAGTGGTGGTGCCATCACAACTCAGCATGAAAAGGCCGGGCTGTCCGTTCCAGAAATTCCGAAGGGAACGTGCTCTGAGACCTGGGAACCCTGTTACGACAAATATCGAAAGCATCAGGAAAAGCACACCCGAGTTGGCTCAATGGCAGATATGGTCTCGCGTCTCGCTATTGCCGAACGCATTTTTGAGGGGTTTCATGATGATCGTGGACGACCGACACCAATTCTCGTCCGAGATTGCATGACGCTCGTAATGATGGAGTACCTGCAGGATCGTCTGCTCGCTGGGGACGAAGGTCGGTACGACTATCGGGCATCTACGAC
>CALDJX010000121.1 GCA_937899075.1 uncultured Planctomyces sp.
ATGATCGTGAGAATGAGCGACCGTGCCGGACAGCGATTCTCCACCCGCCGTGAAGCTCAGTGTCGCTCCTTCGGAATGCTCGTGCAGTTCTTCGAAGAGTTCTTCGTCGGTGATTGTGAACTTTGACGATTGCCCGTCAGGTTCTCCGTCGAGCGCTGCTGCGGTCAGCTTGAACTCTTCCACTTCGTCGCCGTGTTTGAAGGTGAGCGAAATCTCGGTGGCGTCGATCGGCTTCGCGGTTTTCGCGTCTGAACCCAGGATGAACACGTCAATGCGATGAGTGGATTCATCGACCACGACCTCCGCATGAAATTCTTCGTTACCGACTTCGACAATCTCGCCACCGTTCGGGCCGTGAGCCCCATGACCGTGGCCGCTGTGATCTTCGTGGCCGACTTCGGACTCGTCGTGGCCGACTTCCGTAAATTCCGAACTGCCGTCCGTGCAGCCGGCGAGGACCAGGGCAAAGGCCGCCGTCATCGCCAGTTCAAAGCTTCGTCGAAACAACATCGTAGTATCTCCTATGTGAAAGCTGATTGCGTGATGAGCCGTTTGAGTTGGCACAGTATGAGCGACTTGCCGGTAAGGGCAAGTTGTGGACTCGCACAGTTTCCGGCGAAATGACACACTGCCCGCGTACGTGCCCGTGTTCAGAAGTGTTGAGCCGAAATCCGAGGAAACTCAAATGCCCAATCCTGGCGTCACCCGCCGCGAGTTCACTCTCGCTCTGGCTGGCGGTGCGGCTCTGGCGGCGGACCAGTCGACAACGGTCGGGCAGGACAAGGCTCCGAAAAACGCCGGCTCGAAGACGTCAACTGAGAAGAAGCCAGCGAACGATGCCGGGCAGGCGACGGAAAAGCCGACTGACGAGGTTGAGGCTCGCGAACCTCCGCCGGAAGCGGCGTATCTGCTCGGACTGATCATGCGGCGGTATCCGGACGAACGACTCGACGAGACCGCCGTCAACGGAATTGTCCGCGACATCTACGGAGATCTGGCCCGGTCACGGGTACTGAGCAGCTTCCCACTTGACAATTCCGACGAGCCCGGATTCACCTTCAAAGCCTGGCGAGCTGACTGAACAAAAAGACGACACCACGAAGCCGGCTGGCTAACGTCAGCCGCTCGCCAGCCAATTAGTTATTCCCAAAAAACTACCACGAGTCTTCATCATGATCCGAGTCGCGATCGCCGGGGCCACCGGCTACACCGCTGTCGAGCTGATCCGAATTCTGCTTCGAAACCCGGAAGTTCAGATCACTGCCGCGACGACCCGGCAGGAAGGCTCGCCCTCGATTGCGTCGATTCATCCGTCGCTGACGGGGCGGCTCGATCTGAAGTGCGAAGACCTGACTCCCGCACAGATCGCCGAGCGTGCCGACTTCTGCTTCTGCTGCCTCCCGCACGGAGCCAGCACGTCGATCATTCCTCAGTTGCTGGACCTGGGCGTTCGAGTTGTCGATCTGTCCGCCGATTACCGACTGAACGATAAAGATGTTTACAAAACCTGGTACGGGTTGGAGCATTCCGATCCCGCTCGTCTCGGTCCGACGGTTTATGGACTGCCCGAAATCTTCGGCGACCAGATCGCGGACAAAGATTTGATCGCGAACCCAGGCTGCTACACCAGCACGTCGATCCTCGCGCTCGCTCCGTTGCTGGCCAACAAACTGGTCGAGCCAACCGGAATCATCATCGACGCCAAGAGCGGCGTCTCCGGGGCAGGGCGGTCGCCGAAACTCGGCACGCTTTACTCCGAATGCAACGAAAGTATTTCGGCCTACGGAGTCGGAGGACATCGCCACATGCCGGAAATTGAACAGGTGCTGTCGACGATTTCAGGCGACGACGTCGACGTCGTGTTCACTCCGCACCTGGTGCCAATGGATCGAGGGATTCTGGCGACGATTTACGCACGTCCAACAACCGAAGCTTCGGATGCAGATTTGCTCGCGGCAATGCGGGACTTCTATGAAGGCAAGCCGTTCGTGCAGATCGTCGATCACCTGCCCGCGACGAAGCATGTCACCGAGACCAACTTCTGCCACATCACGGTCCGACGGACGAAAGGCGTGATCACCATCCTGTCCGCACTCGACAATCTCATTAAGGGAGCGTCTGGAGTCGCGGTTCAGAACTTCAACCTGATGGCCGGGTTTCCCGAAACGACGGGTTTGATTCCGGCGTAGGTTGCCGACGAGCCTCCCACCTTTCGTCATGCCCGCGAAGGCGGGCACCCAGCCGGTTTGACAAGTGTTTCAATGCAAACTGGGTTCCCGCCTGCGCGGGAATGACGGCCGGAGACCGGTGCCGAATGACCGCCGGAAATTCGGCAAGCCATACGGGACATAACGAACAATCCGGTCTCGCCAATACTTCGTCTAAGCCTTGTCGCTGAATGACGTTCCGACATGACCATCGCTTGATCAGCCGATGGCCTTTGTTAGGATTGCCGCCCCTGTCTCTCTCG
>CALDJX010000122.1 GCA_937899075.1 uncultured Planctomyces sp.
TGGCGGGGCCGTTCACATGCACGCCGTCGCGGCGATGCTCCTCCAGCGTGATGTTCTCGACGATGAAGTCGTGTGCGTTCGCAAGATGCACGCCGAAGGGAATGCTCTGCCGCACCGTCACGTTCTTCACCGAGACGCGCCGGACGTTTTGCAAGAGGATGACTCCGTGCGTGCCGAAAGCGGGCTTTTCGTTCGAGGAGTGGCCGCGCAGGTTGCCGTGATTAGCCACGGCGGTGGCGAGCGTGGTCCAGATGCCGCCATCGATGGTGATGTCGGTATCGAGCGGCTGATCGGCGGGCACGGGCTTCGTGTTCAAGGTGATGATGTTCTCGTTGCGCACCATGCAGGTGTTGGTGCCGGGCTTGAGGCGAATCTCGGTGTCGGCATCGGCGGTAAGTTTCTGACCAGACCTCAAGGTGATGGGACCATCCAGGTAGTAAGGCTGATCGCGCTTCGGCAGATGCACGGAGTTGGCTTGGTCGAGCGCCGCCTGGATGGCGTCGTTCCAGATCTCAGCAGTAACCGCGCGTTCCTCGATCTCACCGGAGTCGCGTGGCCATTTCTCGGTCCAGGAATCCGCGCGGACGAGTTGTTTGAAAACAGTCAGCTTTCCGTCGGAATCGCTGTGTCTTCCGATCGAGACACCATGCTTTGAAGCCTCAAACGCAGCTCGAATCCAGTCGCCGCGCGTCGTGCTGGCAGCGGGCTCCGGCAAGCCGTGCTGGCGAGCCAGGCGGCTCCAGCGAGTCTTCAATTCCTCATCGAGTGGCTGGTCGAGTTTAATGGCGTGACCAGGAAACGCTTCGAAATACTGACTAACGATATGCTTACCGCGCGTGCCCGGTTTCTCGGGAGCAGGCTCGATCCCATGTAAGCCACCCAGGCTGCCCCACCACTGAATCGCTATGAAATCCGGGTGGCTCGGAGGCACGTCGCTCACGTGGATCGTTGCTCCGCCGCTCGACCAAACACGGCGTTTTAATGCTTCGACATCGACCTCCTGCACAGAGACGTTTCCAGCCAGCGCCATGTCAGCGGCGTAACCGGCGGCGCCGCCGAGCGACATCCAGATCGGTTCCAGCCGGAGTGCGCAGAAGCCGACGTGGCTCGCGCTGCAGGCTGTGGGGACCAGCAGGTTCCGCATGTTCTTCGGCACCAGCACGCCATAGGGAATCTGATAGGGTGCGACGCCTTTGTAGAACTCGCCTGTGTGCCGTCCACCGATCAGTGGTCCTTCATGGCCAGTGCCGTGGCAGTTGTGACTGTATTCTCCGAACGCGATGGCGTCGTTATGCAGCCGAGCACGGGCGTCGTTCGGGGCGTACTCGGTGTCGGCTTCGGTGTAGACGCGCAAGCCCACCGTGCGGCGAGCTTCTCGAACGTAGATTTGCGGTGGGATGTGACCGGTGTCCGCAAACTCATCGCGGCATAGACCCCACGTCGCGGCTTCCTTTCGAAATGCCTCAGGCAGTGCGGGATCGGTCTGGACGAAATGGATCAGGCCGAGCTGCCAGTCGAGATGCTTCTTTTCGATCAGACGGCGAGTGGCGAGGTCGCCATCGGGGTACTCGTGATGGTGGCCCGGCAGCGAAAGACGAACGAGTCCCTGTGAGACATCGTTGATGTCGTGCTTGCCGTTGGGCATCACCGGAAGATGTGCCTTGAGCATAAAGCGGCGGCCGGGATACCCGAAGGCTGCGTCGAACTGCCCGGCTTTCACCAGGGGGATGATCGCCGCATAGTCCTCGCGGTTGTAATCGTCGGGAACAGGAACCGGCACGCGATTCGCCGGGTTCTGAGTCATGCAGAGTCGATAGTTGTAACCCTGCAGTTCTGCATCGGCAGCTTCTGGCGCGAGTGATTCTGAATACTCCGACTTCGCCTCGCGGCCCACGCGGTATGGAACCTTCGCCGCTGCCAGCAGGTCACCTTCGTAAGTGGCATCAATGACCAGCCGCGGCTTGACCGTGACTTTTTTTGACTCCGGAAGCACAAAGTGCAGAGCGGTGATGGCCGAATTCTCAACGTCAACTTCGACCAGACGGTGGTTCGTGAGGACTGTGATTGTCGGCCGTTCGGCGAGCATCTGTTGAAAGATCAGCAGGTTGACAGAAGGCTCACCGTGAGTTCCCTGCCAACTATCTTTGGCTTGCGCGGAATCCTCACCATAAGTGACCTGGTAGTGCTTCAGGACTCGCTGACTGAACTGCAGAAACGGCCCGTTGAGCGCTTCGAAGCTATGGAAATCCGAATGGGAGAGACCACGAGTCATCATACCCCCGATCCGTCCGGTGGGCTCGACCAGCCAGACGTTCCGGTCACCTTCTGCAGCATTCAGCGCAGCGGCAATTCCAGCGGGCGTGGCCCCGTAAATGACGATACCCGGTGCATCAGAGGAGCAGTCAGCGGCATGCAACACGGCCAGCGGCGGGAGCAGCAGGGCGGTAAAAAGTGCGAATAAAGACTTCATGGTTATTTCTTTCTTTTCTTGCTGGCAGCTGGTCCGTCGTTAGGTTTCACCGTGATGCGTTGGGCAAGCATCTGGTCGAGTTCCTGGCTCAGTGAGTAGAGTATGTCCGCCCACGCCGAGCCCTACAAGAAATCGCAGAACGAGCATTTCCTCCTGCGTTCGCACCCAATATCCCAAACCGGCGAATATCGAGTAGAAGAGGATGCTAACGCCCATCGCCCGGGTGCGGCCGATGCGGTCGCCCAGGTTTCCCAGGACGATACCGCCGATCGCTGCTCCCAGCATCAGCGCGGCCGTGAAGCGGGCGAACCAATCACCGGCGACGGCCTCGGTGTACTGGTCGCCGAGCAGGCTCCTGGAAACGGACCGCGAAGCAATCGGCATCAAGCCGAGTTCGATGCCGTCGAAGAGCAGTCCCAAGCAGGCTGCTGCAAGCACGGCGATTCTGGCGGAACGAGAAAGGGACGGAATAACGTTCACTTCGCTTGGCCTCGCACCGCTTGAATGATGGCACTATTATCCAGTTCGCCCAGGTCCATCGCTTCGGCGCGTTCAAGGAGTTGCCGATGAGCGTCCGTAAGCTGCAGTTTCAAGCCATGACTTGCGGCGGCCTTGAGGATCAAGCGAACGTCTTTGAGATGCTGCGACAGTTTAGCTTGGGCAACAAAATTTCGCGCGATCATCTTAAGCCCCTTGGTGTCCATCTGACGCGAATAGGCGGCACTGGCTTGCAGGACGGAGAGCACGCCGTGCTGATCGAGCCCCAGCGTCTCGGCGAACGCCAGCCCTTCCGCGAGAGCCGCCCGGTTGAGCCCCAGCACGAGATTGCTGACCAGTTTGACCTTCGCCGCCGAGCCCGAAGTACCGACATGAAAGACATGTTTGCCCAGCACCGGCCAAAGGTCCTCGCAGGCTGAGAACGCAGCGTGAGCGCCTCCAACGATCACTGTCGCTTCGCCGCGGCGAGTCTGCTCGCTGGACCCAGAGATCGGAGCGTCCAGATAATGGGCTCCCCGCTCGCCGAGCTGTCTTTCCCAGACGACGCTTTGCTCGGGATCGCCCGTGGTCGTATCGATGACGATCTGCCCGGAGCGAACACCTTCCAATCGTGGCGTCAGGACTTGAGAGACGACGTCGCTGGAGAAAAGGCTGACAATCACCCGATCGCACTCAGCGAGCGGATTGTCGCTCCAGACGGCCCCGCGAGCCAAAAACGTCTCGGCCTTGTCACGTGTGCGGTTCCATATGTGGGCTTGAAAACCTCGTTCGATCAACCGCTCGGCAATGGCAGTTCCCATCAGCCCCAGTCCGATGACACCGATTCGCTGATTTTTTGCAGCCATGAAGATCACTCCTTGAGGCTCGCTAGAAAGTTTTGGTACTCGTTGGCCGGGTCGTAGTCTGTGCCGTCGTGCACCATCGCAGCGTAGACGAGGTGGAACGACTCACCCTTCTTGACTTCGACTGTGCTGCGGGCTCCTTGTTTCATCGCTTCGCGGCCGAATGGATTGGCGACGAAGACTCCGTAGTCGCGATTGTGCCACCAGCTTTCGCGGAAATTCTTGTCGCTGGCCATCAGCAGGATGCCGCCGGACTGCGGGCCGTGGCCTGAGTAGTCACACCATTGGGCCGGCTGGCCCCAAGTCTCTTTCGCCGTCTTCCTGCCCGTTGAACTGCGGATCATTCCGCCGTTCTTCTCGGTGAGGGGAGTGGCGACTCGGGCTCCGAATCCCATCTCTTCCTGATCGCCGAACACGATCTCACGCTGATCGGCACGGAACTCGGCGCTCCACACCAGCAGCCAGCCATGCGGCCGCGCGGTCAACGTGAAGTCGTTCGTCAGCAGACAGGACGTCTCGCCGCTATGGGTCTTCAGGCGGCACTCGGTGGCGAACCGCAGTTGTCCGTCAGAAGTTGTTGGAGCCTTCACGAACCGAAGATGCTCCATCGTCGCCTTGTTGCGCCAGAAGTCTTGCCCGCTGATGTCACCGAAGGCGAGCCAGATGCCGGGATGCATGGTGTCGTGGTCGACCGCATCGACATCCTCAACAGGTGGATGATTGCGAGTGACTTGCACGCCAGTCGCCAGTCGCGCGTTTGCGAAATACGGTCGCAGAATCTTTTCATCGCGAAAGACGAAGTCGACGATCGGCTGACCACAGAGCGAGATCCGCAGGCGATCCTGCTGTTCCGCAACGCTGAAGCCAGTTGCTGTCGAAGGATTGCTTGATGGGGCAGTCGTGTTTGCACTCGTGACAGCGAGCGGTGTTCGCATCGACAGCAGAAACGTTGCCAGGTCGGCGACCTGTTGCGGTGCCAGGTTCTCGGCCATTTCAGGCATGGCCGAAACACGACTTGTTTTGCGATCTTCAATCGATTCTTTCGGAATGTCGACCTGTTGGCCATTGGATTGTCCAAGAGACAACGTCAAGCCGCTCTCCTCCATGAGTACTCCTGAGAAGACTTTGCCTTCATCGGTGACGACCGACATTTGGTTGAAGCCTTCGGTAATGACCGCGCTGGGGTCGACGATGGATTGCACGATGTGCCGCGCGTTGGATCGCAGTCCGATGCTGCTCAGGTTCGGACCGAACCCATTCTTCGCCTGATCGAGACTGTGGCATTTGACGCAGCCAGCACCCTGAGATCGGCGGAACAGCAATTCGCCTCGATCTCGATCACCACGTTCCAACATCGCGAGCGAAGCGTTGAGCGTTGCTTTCGTCGGCTGCTTGTCGAGCGGCATGGGAGCGATGGCGATGATGTAGTTTCCTTTACCACCACTTTTGCCATCATCGGTGTTGCCACCGAGTTCAACGCGGCCTGAATCGAACGATCGTGAGTAGAAGGCGAACTTTGCTCCTTCGTCGATCGCCGCTGTGAACGGCTCCTTTTGGAAATTCTTCAGCACCCAACTCGGAGCCGTCTTCTGCCGGACATCGATCCCGACCCAGACACGGACCGGCACCAATGCATCCGCGCTGAGCCACTGCTCGCCGCTTGAGTTGTCGTCGTCATTGGCGGACTGAAAGAGATCAGCCCCTTCGAGTTCCGCAGGCACGTCGCTCAGCCGATAGCTGCGATCGACATAGACTTGAGCACCAGACAGAAAGCCGCCCGACACGACTTTATACGCGGCTCCGTTCTTCACTTTCAGGTTCCGAACAGCAGCTATTCCACGGTGCGACTCGGCCCTGCTCTCCGGCGCAGCGGCGTTCATCGAAGCGGAAGCGGCCTGCAATGATCGTCCGCGGATCTCCGGCTTTGAACCGCCCGCGACCTTCGCCAGCCACAACTCAGCGACCTTGCGCACGGCGGCATCCGCGTCCTTCTGCGCCAACGTGCCGACCTCCGGCTGAGTCGCCGCATGCGTTTCCAGCAACGCCAGCAACGCCGCTCGGCGGACCGCTGCGCGCGAGTCGATGAGCCATCCTTGCAGCTCGACTGTCGACTGCACGGCTCGCAATGCCTGCCATCCGGCATAGTAGCTGGTCGCGTCCGTCTCGCGCTGTAATTGTTCCAACAGCTCGGGAATGAGCTCCGTTTGTCGAGCCTCATGCAGGGCTTGCACGGCAGCGAATCGGACGCGCGGCTCAGGATGTTGCAACGCGACTCGCGCATAATTTGTGAGACGCTCGGTCTGCCCGAATTGTTTCGCACGATACGCAAGAATTCGGATGGCCTGAATTTGCAGGTTGAGTGACGCCTTCGACTCTGCCTGCAGCGCGTCATGCAGAAATGACGCGAGCTTTGTAGCAACCGGCATACGTCCC
Organism: uncultured Planctomyces sp.; assembly: GCA_937899075.1. Taxonomy (GTDB): domain Bacteria; phylum Planctomycetota; class Planctomycetia; order Planctomycetales; family Planctomycetaceae; genus JABMPE01. The sequence goes on from CALDJX010000122.1 coordinate 6,244, forward strand.
AGTGCCCATACCGTCCACGTTTCCTGATTCTCGGTCAGCTTGCCGTCGCCCAGTCGCTCGACGAGTCGTTGCTGAACCGCATGGCCGCGGCGCACCAGCTCGTCCTGCGCGTTGATACGTCGAACTGGCAGCGGCGAGTCGAATTCGTCGACTAGGTCGTCGATCGAGAACTCATCGAGTCGCCCGGCAGTGTTCAGCGGCTCGACAGGCGGAGCGTCCTTCCAGGCCACTCGAAAGATGCGGCCTTCGTTGGTGAGTTGCCCGTCCTTCCATTCAGCTCCGTATCCGCTACTCCAGCCGAGCACCCACAACGCGCCGTCGGGTCCGAAATCCATGTCGGTCGGGCGAAACAGCGACGAACCACCTTCGATGAAAGGAGTGAAGCCGCCGCCAGCAGGTCGCAGCATGGCCCCATCCCACTGCGGTCGCCACAGGTAGGTCGTCTTCAACAACCAATCGTTGACGAGGAACGCACCCCTATATTCAGGAGGGAACTGTGGCGACTGGCAGAAGACTACTCCCGTACCTGAGCCTTCAAACAATGGCCCGCTCACAGGCGCGGTCGGCGCATGCGGATCGGTTCCCCAATGGCTGCTCCACGCATGGTTCCAGCCAAAGTGAGCTCCAAAGAACGGCATGAAGACACGATCACCCGTCGTCTGATCGTTGTCGGTCCCGATCCAGTTGAAGCCGCTGTCGAACGTGATGTCCCACGGATTGCGGAAGCCGCGTGCGACTATCTCCAGGTTCTTCCCGCCGTCCTCGCAACGTAGAACCCCGCCATCCAGACCCCAATCATCAGCCGGATCGTGATAGGCACGGCGGTAATCATTGTTACTTGACGTCACCGCAGCCGGTATGTCAGGCACATCGTCCGGCGCCTCAAGTCCCCACAAGTCACGAAACGCCTTCGGCGCGTAGCGGCCCGGTTGATTGAGTCCCTTCGAGTTCCCTTTACTCATGTAGAGCTTGCCATCAGGAGCCCAATTCAGACCATGGAGTCCGTGTTCCAGATTGCCGAGATCGGTATAGACCCTGACGTACTCATCGGCCTCATCATCGCCATCAAGATCGCGGACCACCGTCAGATCCGGCGCATTGGCGATCCACAATTCGCGACCGTGCCAGGCGAGTCCCTGAATCGCATTGAATCCAGTTGCGAACTCCTTCGTTTGATCGGCGAAACCATCGCCGTCCATATCGAGCACGATGACAACACTATCGCCCGGAGTCTCCCGTGTCGGATTTCGGTACTGCGGCCCCATTCCGACAAACAGCCGCCCGCGCTCGTCGAACGCCATCGAGCATGGCTGCCTCACCATCGGCTCGCTGGCAAAGAGTGTGACTTCAAACTCCTGCGGGACGCTGGGCAATGCCTGCAGATCTGCCGCCTTGTCGGCAAACTGGCCATACGCCGCCGCGCCCGCGAGCAGGCTTACCACGAACGTCAACATAAATTTTTTTCGAGACAGGTACAGGATCGCGTCCATTACTCAACCTCCGACTTCGTTTCGTTTATAAATGTCGCGCCCACGTTTTGGCGGACTGTGACGTTCGTGCAGCCGGTGGCCGGGGCGATGGTGCAGACCTTGCCTTGAAAGATGTTGTCGGTCAGGAGCAGCGTGTCGCCGCCGGGAGCGAAGGTGATGGCGTGCGAGGCGTGGTTGCCGCTGGTGAAGATGTTGCCGCGCACCGTGACATTGCCGTAGCGACCGTCCGGTTCATGGGTGGTGAAATAGAGTTCGGCGTACTCTTCGTAATCGCCGGTGACGAAGCTGCGTCGTCCGCGGCGCGGGTCGTGTTCGCACTTGGTGGTGTTGTTCACGAACACGTTGTCCGCCAGCACAAAGTTTATCGGCTGGTTGATCCACGAACCGCGGCCGCCATTGCGGAACGTGTTGCCGACGATGGTCACGTCTTCGCAGGACTTCTCAACGCTGATCACCCGTGAGCCGTTGG
>CALDJX010000123.1 GCA_937899075.1 uncultured Planctomyces sp.
GAGTTGGGGTCGACCAGGGCTCCGCAGGAGAACTCTTCGATGCCCGACGGATGCAGCGCGTGGTATTGCCAGTGGCGGTCTCCGCAGACCAGGTAGAAGTTCTGTTTCGCGATGCCGGTTTCGTTGAGCCATGCGAAGAACTCGTCACGTTCGTGGCGGAAGCCGTTGACGTTGGTGTGGTTGTCGAACTTTCGTTTGTCGTCCGGGCCGACCATCGGCGTCGGTGAGATCATCAGTTTGAACGTGGCATCGCTCTCGGCGAGCGTTTTCTTCAGCCACGCTTTCTGCTCGGCTCCCCAGATCGTTTTGTCCGGTCCGTCTTTCATCGCGTTGTCGCTGCGGTAGAGGCGGTTTTCGGTGAACCAGACTTGAAGGTCTTTGTTGACTCGGTGCGTGCGGTAAGTTTTTGTGTCGGCGTCGTTGTCGGCCGGTCCGTACGGAAGTTGCTCAAGCATGATGCGCAGGCCGTTTTCGGCGGACGGCAGATAGTCACCCGAGTTGTCGCAGTCGTCGATGCGGTAATCGTGGTCGTCGATCATCCAGTACGTCGGCACTTTGGCGAAGAACTGGCGGTAGCGCGGCTGCACGAACTGCTCGTGCCACTTCTGTCGCATCTGAGGCACGGTCTCCGCGCGAGGCTTCTTTGGAGTGTCGTAGTAAATGTTGTCGCCCGTTCCGACGAAGAAGTGCGGCCTCAGCTTCAGCATCGACGCCAGAGCCGGGTATCCCAGATGCTTGTCCGGGCCGGAATACGGAGCCGGCAGTTTCGTATTATTATTCTGAAGGTGAATTGCCGGATCGATCCGGCCATCACCGTGGAACTTGCCATAGTTCATTCCCGTCACGACGACGAATCGCGTGGAGGTATCGCTGTCTTTGCCGGGCAAGGTTCGAAACGTTGCGGTCGGGCCGTCCCAAAGGTTAATTGTTCCGGTGCCAATTCTGGTTCTCACTTTGTATTCCGCCCCGGCGAGCAATCCGCCGAAGACTGTTCGAACGATGTAATCGTTTTCCTGCTTCGCTTGCCTTGCCTCGAGTTTGCCATTCCGCACCGGTCTTGTGCCGCCTACCGATTTCGGATCTACAAGGTCTATCCTGAATTCCGCGAAACCGGAAAGCCCTGGGGCATCGCCGTCGACCAGTTTGTCCGTCGCGGTCAGCCGAAGCTGTACTACGGCTGACGAATCAGTGACTTCGCCGACCATGATTCCCTGGGCGGCGTGAACGGAAACCTGTGCAAAACCATTGCGGATCTTGCCATCGTGGTTAATCAACGGCTTCGGGAACTGAACCTTGCCGAGCGGTCGACAACCCGGGCCGACGTCATTCACACCGAGATCGTCTTTCTGAGAGTCGGCGAACGCTTGCAGCTTCGCGACAACTTCCGGGTGATCCTTCGCGACGTTGCTGGCTTCGGAGATGTCGTCTTTGAGGTTGTAGAGTTCGCCGTTGGCCAGGTGCAGTTTCCAGTCGCCGCTGCGGACGCATTGCAGATTGAAGCCTCGGAAATAGTAGAACGCCTCGTATTGCGACGTCGCGTCTTCGGTTCCGGAAAGTATCGGCCAGATATCGTTTCCGTCGAGCTTTCGATCGGTCGGCGTTTTTCCGCCGGCGAGGTTTGTCAGCGTCGGCAGAATGTCCATCGTGCTGAGGATTTCGTCGGTCGCGGTACCGGCTGGAATTTTTGTCGGCCACCAGGCGATCGTGGGGACTCGCATGCCGCCTTCGAAGGTCGAACCTTTTCCGCCTCGCAGCGGCAGGTTGATTGCGCCGTGCGCATTCTGGCCGCCGTTGTCTGAGGTGAAGATGACCATTGTGTTTTCGGCAAGGCCGAGTTGTCTCACCGTGTCGAGCACCTGGCCGACGCTCCAGTCGACTTCTTCCACCCAGTCGCCGAACAATCCGTGCTTTGATTTTCCGTGAAACCTCTTTCCGGGATACAGCGGAAAGTGAACGGCCGAGTGCGGCAGGTAGAGAAAGAACGGTTCGTCGCGATGATCCCAGATAAAGCTGACGGCTTCGTTGGTGTAGTTTTCGACGATCGCCTGCTGGTCGTCAGGGAGCACTCGTTGCAGCACGGTTTCGTTTCGAAGCAGCGGGAGCGGCGGCTGGTTACGTCGAACGTTGCGAGGCTTCGGCAGCGGCGCACCCAGATTGCTTTTCACGCCGTCCTCGGCCGGACCCATGTCGTTGGAGTAGGGCAGCCCGTAGTGGTAATCGAAGCCGTGTTTGCGCGGAAGAAATTCCGGCTGATCGCCGAGGTGCCATTTTCCGATGATGCCGGTCGCGTAGCCTTGTTTTTTGAGCAGCTCGGCGACGGTCACTTCGTCCTGCGAAAGTCCCTCAGCGTTTCCTGGAAACAACACGTGCGGAATGCTGAGTGCCCGCTTGGGATAGCTGCCGGTCATCAGCGACGCTCGCGACGGCGAGCAAACCGGAGCCGCGTAGAAGCATGTCAGCTTGCGACCTTCCTCGGCCATGCGGTTGAGATGCGGAGTCCGGTTGACCTTCGAACCAAACGGCTCGATGTCGGCATAACCAAGATCGTCAATGTTGATGTAGATGAAGTTTGGCTTCTTCGCCGCTTCAGCGAACGAGCCGCTGCTCAACAGAACGGTCAAAGCGAGCAGGCACGATCGTGTAATGACCGAAATCGAATGCCGCGGCATTACGCACAGTTGTTTCGCGGGAGTGTTTCCTGGCTGCATCACGGAAGGTACCTCGCTGTGGGATTTTGGAGTTCTGTCGAAGTGGGAGTATTTGAATGTTAGCGTAGGGGCCAATCAAAAATTATTCATACATTCTTCGAGCAGCGCTACGCTGATCGCGCTGTTTACGCCGGAGGCGTTTGATCCAATAGCCTGGGGTAAGCGAAGCGCCACCCCAGGAACGCGATGAGCTGATTCACGTACGCTGAAAGCGTTCCACAATCAGCGAGAAGTTGTGCAACGCTTTCAGCGTAGAATGAAACGTCCATCCAACCTGGGGTGCGCCGCTGAGCGGCGACCCCAGGCTATTGGATCAAACGCCTGCGGCGTACTTCTTGCGTCCGTATTCTCGTCAGTTGTCAAATGCACGATTAATTCATCCACTATCTCTTTGCTGATCCAGTTGGACCGAGCCGAGCAGTCTGGAGACTTTCTCACCGTTTGTCGCCACAACGCCGCCATTGCCACTTGCACTACCGGTTTGCACTGAATCGAAAAGTCCTGCCCGTGGATTCTGGTTCAGAATTGGAGATCCGTTGAAACTCCGGGTATCATCGGAGTCGGCTTTCAGCGAACGAAGCGACTTTTCAGTCCGACAATTTCGCGGACGGCTGTCTTCCCCGCTGGCAACATGCCACACACCGACCCTCCACGAATCGCCGTCGTTCATCCCTGCGGAACGACGCGTCTTACCTCTGCTCTCTGGTGAACTCGAATGTTCGATTGCTCTGCACACAAGGTCCGTGTTCTGGTGCTCGCCGTTCTGGTCGGCGGTGTTCTGCTCGGACGCGGCACTGTCGATCGAGCGTCGGCTGACTCGACGACTGCCACACCGCCACACTTTCCCGATGCCGTCAAAGCGTTCCTGACCGACCACTGCGTCGCTTGCCATGATGGTGCGGACGGCGAAGGCGGCCTGGATCTGACGGCGTTGCAGGGGCAGCTCGACGCGCCGGGCGAGATGGCTCGCTGGATCCGAATCTTCGATCGCGTCCGTGCGGGCGAGATGCCTCCCAAAGACGCGGACCAGCCAAAGCAGAAAGACGTCGGCGAGTTCCTCGGCGCGACCAGAAACTGGCTGAGCACTCATCAGAAAAATCAGTGGGCAGAACTCGGCCGAGTCCGTGGCCGAAGGCTCACGAATCTGCAACTTGAGCGAACTCTGCACGACCTGCTGGGCATCGATATTCCGCTCGCCAGTTTGATGACGGAAGAACCTCGCACCAACGGCTTCACCACCGTCGCCGACGGGCAGCCGATGTCGCACTTTCAGATTCAGAAACATCTGGAAGTCGTCGACGTCGCACTGGACGAAGCCTTCCGGCGGGCGGTCATCCCGAACGAAGATTCGAAGAAAACATTTTCCGCGAGAGAGTTGGCGCGCAGAAGTGCTTCGAGGCGAACTCGCGAACCGGAGATGCTTGACGGCAAGGCCGTTACCTGGTCGGGTCCTCTTGTGTTTTACGGAAGGCTTCCGGCGACGACCGCTCGCGAGGATGGCTGGTACCGGTTCAAAGTGAATGCCGCAGCATTGAAATCGCCCGAGAGCGGCGGCGTCTGGTGCAGCGTTCGGTCGGGGCCGTGCGTATCGAGTGCTCCGCTGATGGGTTGGGTCGGCTCGTTTGAAGCCACTGCGAAACCTCAGGAATGGACCTTCGAGTGCTGGCTGCCGAGAGGCCACATGCTCGAGATTCGCCCTGGCGATCGAACGCTCAAACAGGCAAGGTTTGCCGGGGGACAAGTTGGCACCGGAGAAGGCGGGCCGCAGAACGTGCCCGGCATCGCGATCGAGTCGCTCGAGATGGAACGAATTTATCATGGCGGTGGCAACTGGCTTCTGCGGAAGTCACTGGTCGGCGATTTGAAAGTGACTCCGGAGAAAAACAAGACTCCGGCAACACTCGTCTCTGAGAATCCCAGAGCCGACGCCGAGACGTTGATCCACGCTTTCGCGACGCGAGCATTTCGCCGGCCCGTTAGCAAAGAAGAAGCGAAGCCGTATGTCGAAATCGTGCTGGCGGACCTGGCCAACGACGTGCCCCTGCTCGACGCGCTGCGTGGCGGCTATCGAGCCGTGCTGTGCTCGCCACGTTTTCTCTACTTCAACGAAACGCCCGGACCACTCGATGACTACGCAGTCGCTTCGCGGTTGAGTTACTTCCTGTGGAACACGATGCCGGATGCGCAACTGTTCAAACAGGCCGAAGCTGGCAAGCTCACGAAGTCGTGGGTCGTTCAGCAGCAGATTGAACGGATGCTGGCCGACGATCGCGGCAAGAACTTTGTTCGAGACTTCGCGGCAGAATGGCTCGACCTCAGCCTGATCGACTTTACGGAACCGGACCCCAGGCTGTATCGCGATTTCGATATCCTCGTTCAGCAGTCGATGCTCGACGAGACGCACACATTTCTGCAGACGATGATCGACGAAAACCTCAGCGTCGGATCTTTGATCGAGTCTGACTTCACGTTTTTGAACAGCCGGCTCGCTCGCTTCTACGAGATCGACGGAGTCGTCGGCGATGACCTGCAACGCGTCTCGCTGAAGCCGGAACATCACCGAGGCGGCGTGCTGGCTCAAGGAGCAATTCTGAAAGTCACGGCCAACGGAACAACGACGTCGCCAGTGATTCGCGGATTGTGGGTTTCAGAACGACTGCTGGGAGTTCACGTTCCGCCACCTCCTGAAAACGTTCCGGCCATCGAGCCGGACATCCGCGGAGCAAAGTCGATTCGCGAGATGCTCGCCAAACATCGAGCTGACGATTCCTGCGCAAGCTGTCACGTGAAGATCGATCCGCCGGGCTTCGCGCTGGAAAACTTCAACCCCGCCGGGCAGTGGCGCGACTCCTACTACGTCGGTAAGAAAAACAGAAACTTCAAGCCGCAGCCAATCGACGCCAGTTATGACATGCCGGACGGTCGCCACTTTGAGGATTTCGAAACGTTTCAAAAACTCGTACTGGCCAAGCCAGACGCTCTTGCCAGCAACATCGCCGAAAAGCTGATCACCTACGGAACCGGCACGCCGGTAACATTCGCCGATCGAACAGCCGTTGATCAGATTGTCGAAAAGTGTGCTCAGTCAAAGTACGGATTCAAATCACTCATCACCGCCGTCGCGTGTCATCAGGTCTTCTTAAACAAGTGATTCATCAACCAGAGTTACGCTGACTTCTTTACGCCGAAGGCGTTGCACCCAACAGCCTGGAGTCAGCGCAGCGCCACCCCAGGAAAGGGAAAGCAACTGTAGATGTACGCTGAAAGCGTTCCACACCATCCTGACCGGAAGATCAGAAAAGTTATACAAACCCGCTGGGGTAAGATTGTCATTGGAATGAAATCCTGGGGTGCGCCGCAAAGCGGCGCCCCCAGGCTAATGGATCAAACACCTTCGGCGTAATTTGCCGTGGAAGACGAAAAGGAATAGATCGCGATGTCAAAACGAATCAACTTCAACCGCGGCCGAAAACTTGATCGACGCACAATCCTGCGAGGCGCCGGCGTCGCGATGGCACTTCCCTGGATGACGGCGATGCAGAAAGCGTGCGCCGGTGCGGACGCTCAGACGTTGCCTCGACGGTTTGTGTCGATGTCGCTCGGGCTGGGACTGATTGCTGACAACCTCAACCCGACGCAGGCCGGTCGAGACTACGAGCCGAGTCTCTACCTGAAGCCGCTGCAGGATCTGCGGAATCAGATGACGATCGTTTCCGGAACGTCTCATCCAGGAGTTGGCGGCGGCCATCGCGCCGAAGCGAGCATTCTGACAGCCAATCCGGTCGGCAGTTCCGGGCGAGGTAAGAACACGATCTCGATCGACCAGTACATGGCGAAGCATCTTGGTTCGAAGACTCGGTTTTCTTCGCTCGTCCTGGGCAGCAGCGGAAGCAACAGCCCGTCATACACTGATAACGGCGCGATGATTCCGGCCGAGGACAAACCATCGCGGCTGTTCATGAAACTGTTCGTTGATGATTCACCGGCCGAGCGAGTCAAGCAGGCTCAGCGAGTCAAACAAGGTCGCAGCATCATGGACCTTGTCGCCGAAGATGCTGGAAGACTCAGTCGAGAACTAGGCCGTGGCGACAAAGACCGGCTCGACGCGTACTTCACCAGCGTCCGAGAACTTGAGCTTCGTATGGCCGAATCCGAAGAATGGGCCAACCGTCCGAAACCAAAAGTCGATGCTAAGAAGCCGGTCGATATCGGCAACTCGTCTGACTTTGTCGGTCGGCAGAAACTGATGAGCGACATGGTTCGGCTGGCTCTGCAGACGGATTCGACGCGATTCGTTTCTTATCACCTGGGAACTGGCGGCGGCGTTGTTCCTTTGGAAGGCGTGGGCGAAAGCTACCACACGCTCAGTCATCACGGACTGGACGATGAAAAACTTGATCAACTTGGCATCGTCGAAGGAGCCATCATCAGTGCGTACGGCGACTTCCTGCGAGACCTCGCTTCGGTGAAAGAAAACGGCGTGAGCCTGCTTGACCAGACATCCGTCTTCCTGACGAGCAACCTCGGCAACGCGTCGAGCCACAACAACCGCAATATGCCCGTCGTGCTGGCGGGTGGAGGTTTCAAGCACGGGCAGCACCTTGCCTTCGATCAGAAGAACAACTACCCGTTGCCGAACCTGTTCGTCAGCGTTCTGCAGCGGCTCGGGCTCGAGCAGGACAGCTTCGCTTCAAGCACCGGCACGTTGACGGGCCTGGAGATGAGTTAGACAATCAGCCCCAACCGACATCGATGTCAAATGGCGTCGGTGAATGAACGGAACGCGGAGCCCGCTGAGGACTCGCAGAGGATGTGGAGAGTTAAAACAGACTCTCCGTTTCTCTGCGAGTCCTCAGCGCTCTCTGCGTTCCAAAACTCCTCAATCTGAATTGACGTTGTGAAGAGTCGATTCTGGAGACAGACAGATGATGCCCCGGATTCTTACGTTGGTGGTTTGCCTCGCAGTTCCGGGATTCGTTTTCGCGGTAGAGAAAAACGAACGACCGGAGACCGCTCGCGTCGACTTCGCTCAGGACGTCTACCCGATCTTTCGAAGATCGTGCATTGAGTGTCACGGCCCGGAGAAGCAGGAGGGCGACCTGCGACTCGATCAACGAAGTTCGGTGCTCGATTCCAAAACGATCGAAGCGGGCAAGCCGGCCGACAGCGAACTGCTGCGACGAATTCTTTTGCCGCGTGGTCACGACGAAGTCATGCCCGCAATCGGCGATCCGCTGGCGAAACGCCAGGTCGGCATTATCCGGCGCTGGATTCAGCAGGGGGCGGTCTGGCCCGACAAAGTCGAAGTAAGTCGACACTGGTCTTACGTTGCTCCACAGCGTCCCGCGACGCCGGCGGGTCAGGACTCGATGTGGGCGAAGTCGCCTCTTGATCAGTTCGTACTTGAGCGTCTGCAGAACGAAGGACTCACGCCGTCGCCAAAAGCGGCCTCGGAGAAACTGGTGCGTCGAGTCTTCATCGATCTGATCGGCCTGCCGCCCACTCCGGAAGAAGTCAACGCCTTTGTCCGCGACCCTTCGGACGAACGATTTGAGAAACTCGTTGATGGACTGTTGCAGCGACCTCAGTTCGGTGAACGCTGGGCCCGGCCGTGGCTCGACGTCGCGCGTTATGCGGATTCGCACGGCTTTCAACGTGACAATCTTCGGGACGTCTGGGCTTATCGCGACTGGGTGATCCGAGCCCTCAACGACGACATGCCGTTCGACCAGTTCACGATCGAGCAGATCGCTGGTGACCTGTTGCCCAACGCGACCGAATCTCAAAAAATTGCAACGGGCTTTCATCGTTGCACGCCGACCAACGTCGAAGCCGGTTCGCTTCCGGAAGAGACTCGGATCGAGCAGGTGATCGATCGAGTCAACACGACGGGCGCGGTCTGGCTGGGCTCGACTCTGGAATGTTGCCAGTGTCACGACCACAAGTTTGACCCGTTTCCGCAGAAGGATTACTACCGGCTGCTGGCCTACTTCAACAACACGGAAATGGAAGCCGACCGAGCCAGCAAGTCTCCCAGTTCCATCGCGTTCAAAGGTCCGACGATGAACCTTTCGGACCCGAAGAAGGACGAGCAGCGACTGACTCTTCAAAAGAAGATCGACGTCGTCAAAGGTCGCCAGACCGCTCGTCGCCGTGAGCTTAACGCTGATCTCCCGGAGTGGGCCGCCGAGTTCGCAGAAAGCCTGAACGACGCTCCGCAATCGCATGTGCTCGACATCGCCGAGTTCGATTCGCTGGGGACAACCGACACTTTCGAACGTCTTGATGACGGGTCGATCGTTCTTGTCGGCGACGACCCGCCTTCAGAAGACACCTACACGCTGAAAGTTCACGCCGAGTTGTCCGGCATTCGTGCCTTCAAACTGGAAGCTCTGAGGCATGACATCCTTCCCGGCAAAGGGCCCGGCCGTGGCGACCCGGTTCGAAGAAATTTCGTTCTGAACGAGTTTTCCGCAACGTTGACGCCGAGCGAACAGTCGGATGCAAAGAGCAAATCCGCGACTCCATCAAAGCTGAAGTTTGCTTCGGCAAAGGCAAGCTTCTCACAGAACAGCTGGGATGTCGCGGGTGCGCTTTCGAGCAAACCAAAAACCGGCTGGGCGATTTCTCCAAAATTCGACGAGTCACACTGGGCGACGTTCGTGCTGAAGCAACCACTCGACATCACTGCCGACCACGAGCTGACTTTCCAACTCAAACATGACTACGGCAGCGCTCGCTCGATCGGCTGTCTGAGACTCTCGGCAATCACCGGCAACCTGGACAACGAGTCAATTCCAGAAACGGTCGCGACTGTGGTGAAAGTCCCGGGCGCGAAATGGTCGAAAGCTGACCGCAAGACGCTTCTCGATTACCGCGTGAGTCTGGATGAGGAAACCACCGGACTGACTGCCGAGATAACAAAACTCGGAAACGAGCTGACGAAAGTTGCTGCGGACACAACGCTCGTGATGATCGAGTTGGACGAGCCGCGTATGTCGACCGTTTTTGAGCGAGGCGACTATCGCAAGCCGGGCGAGAAAATCGAAGCAGGTACGCCCGGCATTCTACATGCAGGAATCGACGGTCCACCAAACCGGCTGACGCTGGCTCGGTGGCTGGTTGATAAACGCAACCCGCTCGTCGCACGCGTCACCGTTAACCGCTGGTGGGCGGAACTTTTCGGACTTGGCATCGTGCCAACGGTGGAAGACTTTGGGATAAAAGGCGAAGAGCCGTCGCATCCGAAACTGCTCGACTGGCTGGCCGTTGAGTTCATGGAAAACGGTTGGTCGATGAAACACGTTTTGAAGACGATCGTGCTTTCGTCGACCTACCAGCAATCGTCTTTCGTCAGTCGGGAACAGCTTGAGCAGGATGACCTCAACTCGCTGCTTGCTCGCGGCCCACGATTCCGCATGGACGCGGAAACGATTCGAGACAACGCTCTCGCCATCGCAGGGCTGCTCGATCTGAAGCAGTTTGGACCGCCGATTTACCCTTATCAGCCGAATGGAATCTGGTCGAAAGTCGGCGGCACGGCATACAAGTACGAAGTCAGCCCAGGCACGGAACGTCACCGCCGAGGTCTGTACGTTGTCCTGAAACGAGGCTCGCCGTACCCGAGTTTCGTGAACTTCGACGCGACCGCCAGACTTGCGTGTACGGTCAAACGGTCCCGCACCAACACTCCGTTGCAGGCGCTGACGTTGCTCAACGATCCGGTTTATGTGGAAGCAGCCGAGTCGCTGGCAAAACGAGTCGCGGATGAAAAATCCGGCGAGCCTCTTGAAGCACAAATTGGATTCGCATTTCAGCTTTGCACGGCGAGAAAGCCGACCGACACCGAACGAAACGCACTTCACGCTCTTTATACTGAAACATTTACTGTCGCGAAGAATTCAGAACGGCTGGCGGATCTCGAAAACGCAAAATCAAGAGCCTGGTACAACGTGGCGACTGTCCTGCTGAACCTTCACGAAACAATCACCAAAGACTGACGAATATCGAACATTCAACGAGAATGTAGCGGGCTGTGGAAGTATGAAGACAAAGCGTGGCGTTGCCTTGCGTGCAGAATCCAGTCCTTGGCTGAATCCTTTTGGACACAGAATTCCTGACATCTGATTGAACTACGCCGAAGGCGTAATACTCAAAAGCCTGGGGTCAGCCGCGAAGCGGCGCCACCCCAGGACGAAGAGACGAAACCAACTAACCCTGAAAGGGTTGTACAGACCGAAGGTCAAATCGCGACACTTTTGTAGAACCCCTTCAGGGTTCAATTTGTTTCGCTCGTAACCTGGGGTGGCGCCGCTTCGCGGCTGACCCCAGGCTGAGTTGTCAAACGCCTTCGGCGTAACTTCCCGGCTGAAATCGCGAGACTACTCTGGATTTACCCATCAGCGGAACGAAACATCAAGAGAAAACGCAACGTCTGCCTCACAGGAATACGCTCATGACTAATTCAATGTTCGATGTTGAATGTTCGATGTTCGATGTTCATTCCCGACGCGCGTTTCTGAATTCGTGCGGAATCGGTTTCGGCGGAGTTGCCCTGGCTTCGATGCTGAATGACGACGTCGACGCCGCGTTGGGACAGCCGCATTTTGCGCCGAAGGCGAAGCACGTTATTTATCTTCACATGATCGGTGCTCCGTCGCATCTCGATCTGTACGACGAAAAGCCGGAACTGAAGAAGCGGCACAACGAACCTTGCCCTCCGGAAGTGACCAAAGATCGAGACTTCGCGTTCATCGGCAAGACGTCGACGCTGGCCGGTTCTCCGTGGCAGTTCTCGAAGCACGGCGAGAGCGGGCAGACGCTTTCAGAATTGCTGCCGCACATCGGCGAAGTGGTCGACGACATCGCCGTCATTCGGTCTCTGCACAACGAAGAGATCAACCACGCGCCGGCTCAGATGTTTCTGCACTCGGGTTTTGGTCGCGGCGGGCGGCCGAGTTTCGGGTCGTGGGTCACGTACGGGCTGGGTACTGAGAACAAAGACCTGCCTGGATATGTCGTGCTGCTCAGCGGGCCGGCGGGCGGAGCGGGGACCAGCATGTGGTCGTCCGGATTTCTGCCGAGCGTACATCAGGGAATCCAGTTTCGATCGCAGGGTGACGCGGTGCTGTTTCTCTCCAGCCCGGAAGGGCAGTCGCAGGCCGATCGCCGACGAGTTCTCGACACACTCGGACAACTGAATCAGGAACAGTTTCAGGCAACCGGCGATCCGGAAATCGAAACTCGAATCAAGCAGTACGAACTGGCATTCCGCATGCAGGCGTCTGTGCCGGAGTTGATGGAAATCGGCGGCGAAACGAAGTCCACTCTGGAGTCGTACGGTGCCGAGCCTGGTAAGGCGTCGTTCGCCAACAACTGTCTGCTCGCCAGGCGGCTGGTTGAACGAGGAGTCCGGCTTGTCGAACTCTACGATTCTGACTGGGATCACCACGGCGGAATTGAAACGCGTTTGCCAGCCAAGTGCAAAGAAACCGATCGGCCAATCGCGGCTTTGATTAAGGACCTCAAGCAGCGAGACCTGCTCAAAGACACGTTGATCGTGTGGGGCTCTGAGTTCGGCCGCACTCCTCTGCGGCAAGGTGGCAACGCCAAAGACAAGGGGCTTTCCGGTCGCGACCATCACAAAGATGCCTTCACCATGTGGTTGGCCGGTGGCGGCATTAAAGGCGGCGTCAGCTATGGTCAATCAGACGACTTCGGCATGGACGTCGCGGAAAACGGAGTCCACGTCCACGACCTCAACGCCACCATTCTGCATCTGCTCGGCATGGACCACGAACGGCTGACTTACCGATATCAAGGTCGCGAGTTCCGCCTGACGGACGTCGAAGGCCACGTCGTTCACGACATCATCGCGTGAGAGTAGAGTTCGGACACGCTCCTGCTCACGGAACTTTTTTTCTGAGGTACTCTGATGCCAGCATACTCGTTCGTCATCCGCTCGCTGGCGATTTCATTTATTCTTGCGTCGTCAGTGGCCGCCGCGGCTGATTTGCCACGAGTCCCGCTGGACAAGTCGCAGTTTCGGCGGCCCGTGGCGATCACGCGGCTTGACGAGACGACCGCCGTTGTTGCCAATCGTTGCGGTACGCTTTCCGTGATTGATCTTGAAAACTGGACGGTTGCTGCGGAGTACCAGCTGGGTGGCCAGCCAACCGACGTGGCGATGGCAAATAAGCAATTGCTTGTGACTGATTCGGCACGCGATCGACTTATCGTGATCAGCATTTCCCGCGAGAAGGCGACAGTCGATTCCGAACTGCCAATGCCGACCTACCCTCAGACAGTGCAGGTTGCTGCTGACGGAAAGTCGTGCACCGTTGCTTCCAGGTGGGCGAGAAAACTGACGTTTGTGACGCCCGGTGACGAGCCGGTTGTCGCGGCCACGATTGATCTGGGTTTCTGCGGTGGCGAGCAACTTTTCATTCCATCCATGTCAAAGTTGCTTGTGGCCGACGCTTTTAATGGTCGGCTGGCGGTCGTTAATACCGACACTCACGAGGTGGAGCATCTTCACGAATTCGGCGGCCACAATATTCGTGGCCTCGCACTCAGCACCGATGGCCAGACGCTGCTGATCTCGCATCAGATCCTTAACGATGCCGCACTCCCGCGACGCAGCGACATCATCTGGGGAGTCATGGTCGACAACATGCTTCGTACGGCAAAGCTCGACGACATCCTGAACGGTAAGTCGGGAGCGATCTACAGCGGGCAGACGATCAACGTCGGTTACGCGGGGCAGGGCGCGGGGGATCCGGATTCGTTGTTCATCGATCAGGCTGGTCGAGCGGTGATTGCTCTGGCGGGTGTTGATGAAGTGTCCATCGGCAAGCCCTTTTCGCGAGCCTTCCAGCGCATCGGAGTTGGTCGCCGACCAATTGATCTACTGCCGCTTGCGGAAGGCCGATTTGTCGTGGTCAACGAATTGTCAGACTCGCTCACGCTGATTGACATGACGAAAAAAGTCGCGAGTGCATCGGGTGTTCATTCCGAGACGTCAGCGGAAAAATCCAGAGAAAAGAAATCGGAAGCAGAGACTCCGGCAGCGAAGCGTTCGGAGAATTCGCATCCGTACAAAGACGAGTACGACGATGCGGACGCTGACGACAGCAAGTACGGAGACAAGTCGGCTTACAACTCGACGGCCAATACTTACGGCAGTTCGTATCAGGGTTCGGACATTTACACGTCACACCTTTCGCTTGGCCCGACGCCGGAACTCGGCTCGGCCGAACGAGGCGAGCAGCTTTTCTTTTCCGCTCGGCTTTCGCACGCGAGTTGGTTCAGTTGTCACAGTTGCCATGTCGATGGTCACACAAACGGTGGGCGGTCAGACACTTTTGGAGATGACACCGAAGGCGCTCCAAAGCGAGTCCTCTCGCTACTAGGAGTCGGAGAAACGGGACCGTGGGGCTGGAACGGGAAGAAGACCACGCTTCCGGCGCAGATTCATCAGTCGGCCGCGTCAACGATGCGCGGCAAAGGCCTGTCCGATAAATCAGCGTCCGACCTCGCCGCGTTTCTGAAGACTCTGCAACCACCGCCGCCGTACGAACCGGCCACGACACCCGCAGACAGAGCGTTGGTTAAAGATGGCCGCCGCTTGTTTGAATCCCTGAGTTGCACCGACTGTCACACGGGAACGACGCTGACTTCGCGCGACGTGTACGACGTCGGTCTGGTCGACGAACGAGGCCTGCGGAAGTTCAACCCGCCCACGCTCCGCGGAGTCGGCTACCGCGAAAACCTCTTCCACGACAAGCGTGCGGGCAGTCTCGAAGAAGTCTTCACAAAGTTCGACCACCAGCTCGAACAAAAGCTCTCCGACGAGGAGCTGAGTTCGCTGCTGCGGTATCTCCGAAGTTTGTAACCGAGGCGAAATTTCGATCCCTGTAAAAGTAGAAGGCGAGTCCGCCACCACTCGGACTCGCCTTCCTGGCGATCGATCTCGACCCGCCCTCTTTGTTTCCGTTTCCATGATCCCAGGCCCGGGATGTTCAGCGGCTTGCGGCTTGTCGAAAGGCTGCTTCTTTCTCAGTTTCGTTGCGCGGCGGCGTGACGATGGTGCTGAAGTTCGGAGTTCATTACCTCCAGCGCGAACGCTGCGAGTTTGCTGCTGACTTCGTCGCGTCTCGGGATGCGTTCGCTTTTGACCATCGTTTCCGCGGCGAAGTCCAGCAACGCTGAGACGAACTGGTCAGCCTCGTCTTTGGTTGATGGAAGTTGAAGTTGCCACGCCAGTGACGCGGCGGTCTGATCGTAGAAGGCGTCTTCGGTTTCGATTTCAAACATCGTGTGATTTGTGGGTAGCATCCTGCTCTCCTTGTAGTGCGGGTTAAGTTTTCATTCGGGGTGCTCGGTTGTGCCGTTGCCGATGCTGCCAGCGTCGGTCCGAAGCTAGCAGCTTCGGCAACGGTGAATTGCGATCCTTTAGTCGTGGGACATGTACTCAGAATGCGGCCGCGAGGGCCAGTTCTGGTTGGGTTTCGGAAGGTATCTTTGGGTTTCGAGGTTGCTGGTCTTTCACCTGGCGATCTTTGAACGGCTGACTCAGGACTGTCAGCTGTTGGCCGAGCACGCGGAGTCGTTCGCGTTTCGCGCCGGAGTCTCGTTCCAGCCATTGGTCGAGTTGCAATCGCCCTTCGACATGCACCGGGGTGCCTTTTCGAACTCGGGCTTTTGCGAAGTCGGCCTGCTGGCCCATCACTCGGATTTCGACGAACGTCGTTTCTTCTCGCCATTCATCGGTTCGTCGTTCCTTCCAGCGGCGATTGATAGCGAGTCCGAATTCAGCGACAGGAGTGCCCTGCACGGTGTATCGAACTTCGGGGTCACGGGTAGCGTTTCCAGCGATCACAACAAGATTCAAACTATGCATGATTGAGTTCCATTCGTTGAATTCGGATGAGGAATGTCGCGGAGCTGTCCGGGTTGTGAAGGCGCACCGCGATCGCAGAAGTCAGTGATTGAAAGTCGCGTTTGAGTGGCAGCGGCCACTTTGAGTGTGAGGCGTCGAACCAGACGTTCTCGAAATCAGCGTCCAGGAGAACGACGGTCGCCGCTACCGAAGTGGCGGCGGCATCTCGACAACGTCGGCGAGTCGAAGTTCTCTCTGGACGGCGATGAAGTGCCAGCGTGCGTCAGTAGCAGCCATCGTTGCAGTCCTTTGCGTGGGGAAGTTTGAAAGTCAGAGTCGTGTTTCCACTTGTTGTTTCGACTCGACTTCGTCATGGGTTCGCTTCAAGTGGCGTGAGTCTATGATTCTTATCGACGCTCACAAGATCGATGCAAACCGATAATTCCGGCTTTTCTGCCAGGTGGGACAACAGTGTGTCCCACCTGGCGGGTGCCCGGCCGAAACTCATCCCAAACTCAACGCCCTGGACGGAAAAATGCCGCTGTCCGACTCGAAACTTCAGCCTTTGGCCCGTCAGTGGCGCATCGTCAAACTGCTTTCCGGACCGAACGGACTCTCGCTCGACGAGCTGGCCGCCGAACTCGACGTCTCGATCAAGAGCATCCGCCGTGACCTGAAAGAATTGCGTGAGGCCGACATTCCGTTGGCCGAATCGACAGGTCCGCACGGCAAGAAGAACTGGCGACTGGACATGAGCCGGAGCGTGCCGACGACTTTCAATTTCGACGAAATTGCCGCGCTCTATTTCGGGCGATTGTTTTTCGAGCGGATGGCGGGCACGTCGTTGTGGGCGTCGGCGAACTCGGCGTTTCAGAAGATCGAGCAGTCGCTGGGGAAGGCGGGGCTGATGTACCTCGACCAGCTCACGCCGTTGTTCCATCAGACGGCGACCGGAATCACTGATTACTCGTCGCGAGCTGACAAGATCGATGTTCTTCGCACGGCGTGTGAAGACCTGCGAGTTGTCACGGCCGACTACGAATCGGTCGGTGCCGACAAGCCGCGTCGTTACACGCTTCGTCCGATCGGGATTACCGAGCACGAAGGGTCGCTCTACGCAGCGGTGTCGTCGCCTGACTGGGAAGGCGTTCGCAATTTCAAAGTCGACCGCTTTCACAACGTCGAACTCCAGCAGGAACACTTTGAACGCCCGGCCGACTTCGATCTTAAAAGCCACTTTGCTTACAGCTTCGGGATCTACCACCAGGACGGCGATCCGTTCCGTGTCCGAGTTCGGTTCGCTCCAGAAGCCGCGCGGTACGTTTCCGAAAAAGTCTGGCACGTCAGCCAGACGCTCGAACCGAAAGACGACGGCAGTGTCATTCTGACCGTCGAACTGTCAAGCACTCGCTCATTCATGAGCTGGGTGCTGGGCTTCCGCTCGGCCGCGACGGTGCTGGAGCCAGCATCCTTCGTCGACGAAATGCGGAACGAAATCGCAGCGATGAGCGAAAATTACTCCGCAAGTTAGGCTTCAGGTTCGCGTCAGCTTTTGTCGTGGTCGATTTCGTCATTACCGCAGCGGGAACGTCGTTAGAGAACCTGCCAGCGATCGTCGAAGTCTGGAGATGTGGTCACGGACTGATGCGAGATCGTGTCGAGTTGTTAAATTGCCGACCGGCAACAATCCCCACGGCGGAATTATTCGTCTCGGCCGAGCGAGAATCCCGATTCGTCATTAGTCGTCGCATTTTTGACCTAAAGGTTCGCAGAGAAATACCTTTGCGAAACTCTGCGTCTTCGCGACTTTGCGTCAGATGTCCAGCGACAACCGCAGGTCAGAACTCAACAGACTCTCAGGACAGATTCACGATGAAAGTTTTATCCGGCATTCAGCCCACCGGCCGATTTCACTGGGGCAACTATTTCGGAGCCATCCGGCAGTACATCGATCTCCAGGACAATGAGCAGGCGTTTTATTTCATCGCCGACTACCACGCTCTCACCACGGTCCGTGAGCCGGAAGTTCTGAAAGGCTTCGTCCGCGATGCAGCTCTCGACCTGCTGGCTCTCGGCCTGAAACCCGAGCAGGCGACGCTGTTTCGGCAGTCGGACGTGCCGGAAGTCACCGAGTTGACCTGGCTCCTGATGACCGTCACGCAGATGCACCTGCTCGAAAAGTGCCACGCGTACAAGGACAAAAAGGCAAAGGGCATCGCCGCCGATGCCGGACTGTTTACGTATCCCGTACTGATGGCCGCGGACATTCTGCTTTACGACAGCGACACCGTGCCGGTCGGGCTGGACCAGGTTCAGCACATCGAGGTCACGCGAGACATCGCTTCGCGCTTCAACAATATCTACGGAGTCGAAGCTCTCAATCTTCCGAACGCCAAGGTCGTCGAATCCGCCGCGAAAGTGCCTGGCACGGACGGCGAGAAAATGTCGAAGAGCTACGACAACACGATCGAGCTGTTCGACACGCCGAAGCGGATCAAAAAGAAAATCAACTCCGTGAAGACAGACTCTTCCGGAGTTGACGATCCCAAGAATCCCGAAACCTGCGCGGTCTTTGATCTCTACAGACTGTTCGCGACTGAGGACCAGCAGGCGGAACTCGCCGAACGCTACCGAGCGGGCGGCATGGGTTACGGAGAAGCCAAGAAACTGGTCAACGAAGCCGCAGCCGAACATTTCGCCGAAGCCCGCGAGCGCCGAGAGCAACTCGAACAAAACCCGGAGACCCTAGAAGACATCCTCCAGGACGGTGCCGCGAGAGCCCGAGCTGTTGCTCGGGAAGTCCTTGACCGAGTCCGCTCAGCGTGCGGTTTATAAGTCAGCATGTCGCAACGCGAACTGCTTCGAACCGGTTATCGAAATCACGAAATCCATACGCTGAAGGCGTTATATCCATTAGCCAGGGGTCAGCCGCGGAGCGGCGCCACCCCTGGGCCGATTTTGCCGGAGAGTCAACCCTGAAGGGGTTGTACATCGAATTTGTTCGGTGATTGTAGAACCCTATTCAGGGTACGTGCTGGATCCTCATCAACCAGGGGTGGCGCCGCTTCGCGGCTGACCCCTGGCTCTTGAGTCCAACGCCTTCGGCGTAAGATTTATCCTGAATTGAAATACTGATTTCACACTGTGCACCAATAGGAAATCGTCTGGGTTGCAGGTTGCATCGCGACATGCCAGCTGTAGGGTGCGTCTTGACGCACCAGTTTACCCATCAATCCTCATTGGTGCGTCAAGACGCACGAGAGACGCCTCCTTACCGCGGAACATGCCATGACTCGGATTGTTCTAATCATCTGCTTGCTGGTTGTTGCCGTGCAACGTGGGCCGACCTTCGCTGCCGACAAACCGCAGCGCATTCTGCTGATCGGGCAGGCGCCGGATGGGCATCCGCCGGGGACTCACGAGTATCGTGCGGCGGCGAGTTTGTTTTCGAAGATGCTCGCGCCGATGGATCGGTTGCAGACGATTATTGTCTCGGCGGATGGCGACTGGGCAGAAGGCCCAGAGTTGCTCGACGGGGCGGATGCGGCGGTCGTCTTTGTTTCCGAAGGAGCGAAGTGGCTGCAGGCTGATGCCAAACGTCTCGCGGCGTTTCAGGCTCTGGCCAAACGCGGTGGAGGACTGATTTGTCTGCACTGGGGAATGGGCACTCGTGATGCGAAGTTCATTCCGGCCTGGGTCGAGCTGTTCGGGGGCTGCCATGGGGGCCCCGACCGGCGTTACAAAGTCGTCGATGTGAAAACTCAGCTCGCGACGCCGAGTCATCCGATTCTGCGAGGCGTCAGTCCGGTCGAAGTTCACGAAGAATTCTACTTCAAACTGAAATGGGCTCAGCCAGCCGAGCAGATCACGCCGCTGATTCAGGTTCGGATCGAGGAGGAAGATCACACTGTTGGATGGGCCTGGGAGCGCCCCGACGGCGGACGATCGTTCGGCTTCAGCGGCCTGCACTTTCACGAGAACTGGAAGCTCGATTCGTATCGGCGAATGCTGGCTCAGTCAGTCAGCTGGATACTGAAACGCGAGATTCCCGAAGCCGGCGTTCGCGTGAACCTCGAAGCCGCCGACTTCGTCCCTCCACCGCAACCAGACTCACAGAGTGAGCCTGGCCAGAAATAGCACGCCGCCGAGCCAATGTGCTGGGCAGGTTGATCCTTGACGATTCCGGAGTTCTGCACGGGGCGTCAACAATTGTTTTGAAAGGTTGGTCGACGTGTTTCGTTTCGCCATTTCGGCTTTTGTCTGTCTGTTTGTGACGAGCGGTTTTTCAGAGAGCCCTGCGGTTTCGCTAGTCGATGGTGATTCAGTGGTCCGTGCTCCGTTGGGTGATTCGGATATTGTCATCAGGACGACGTCGCGTCTGGCCGGAGCGATAGATTCACTGACCTGGAGCGGGCAGGAATTCATCAACAGCGCCGATCATGGTCGGCAGTTGCAGTCGGCATCGAATCTGGACTTTGGGTCGAAGATGACTCCCGAGTCGTTTAATCCGACCGAAGCTGGTTCGCGACTGGACGGTGCCGGGAAGTCTGCCACAAGCCGGTTGCTGCATCTCGTAGCGGATGGAAACCGTCTTCAGACAACGAACCAGATGGCGTTCTGGCTGGCTCCGGGGGAAAAGTCGGGCGGGATTCATCTCGCAAAGAATACGACAAAGCTGTCGAATCATCTGCTGACCAAACGCGTGCAGATTGGATGGAAGGACCTGCCGAACGTCATCTCGTACGACGTGACGTTCGGGTTGCCGCTCAACGAGCATCATCGGTACGCGCAGTTCGAAGTTCTGACCGGTTACATGCCGCCCGAGTTTGAAACGTTCTTGAAGTTCAATCCGGACTCGAGCGAGTTTGAGCCACTAACAGACGGCCCTGGCGAGCAGAAGTGGCCGGTCGCTCTTTCAACAGCGGATGGTCGATTCGCGATGGGAATTTACACGCCGAATCGGTCGGGAGAAAACTGGACGGGTCCCGGCTACGGACGCTTTCGTTTTCCTCCGCAGAAAGTCGTCAAATGGAATTGCGTCTTCCGGTACCGAGTCGCTGAGGGAGTTCCCGCGGGCGACTATTCGTTCCGGACGTTTGTGATCGTCGGGACTCGCGAGATGGTTCGATCAGCGATGCAACGTCTGCATGCAGAGCCGGTTTCCATCCTCAAATCGACTGCTGGAAACTAACTGACGGCTGAAACAGTGTGCCACTGGCTTTGCCAGTGTGAGATTCCCTGAGGCTGCCGATTCACGAAAACACTGGCAGAGCCAGTGGCACACTCGACGAATCAAGTCACCGTTCGTTTCCAATCGGTTAGTCACCAGCGTTGCGAGTTGCCAATCGCTGCAACACTTCGGGCGACGTCTTGTTCGAAAAGAATCGAACGCTGCCGTCTCCTTGAAGAAAGTGGGCTCCGGTTCCGGCGGCGTTTCCGAAGCTCGACAGTCGTTTGTTGAGCGGACCTTCGATCGTTCGCCAGTTTTCGGGATCGCCCCAGGCAGGGAGCGCTCGGGCGATTTCTCCGGCGATCAACGTCTGCGACATTCCGTCTGTGACGTCTTCGAATCTGATCGCGGAGTTCTTGTTGAAGATGCCCGTTGGCAGCAGTCCTTGATCGGTTTGAATGAGGCCTCCGACTCCTGCGAAGTGAGTGGTCGCCAGGCCTCGTGCAGTTGGCTCGTGCTCCATCGTTGGAAGCAGAAAAGTCGCGACTGGTTGCCGCATCGCGGATGCGTTGGCGTCGTCGTTCCAGGGTTTTGAATGTTCGATCGAATTGTAAAGTTCCGTTTGCCCGAGGTACGGAAGCAGCGAAGTCATCCAGCTGTGCATGCCGACTTCCAGGCCTTCTTCGTCAACGGCGAACGTTCCGCCTGAAGGGAAGTGGCCTTTTTCGATCGCATAATCATTCAGAGCTTTGTGGATGCTGCCGAGGTTTGATTCGGTGACTTCTTTGGCCGACCGGTTTCGCCACGAGTCGCCGAGTTCGTTCAGGTAAACCGGTCCGGCAAAAATGCCGACCAGGCCGAGCAACATTCCGACCGGCGCAAGAACCTGCGGCATCGATTCTTTAAGTCGACGATTCGAACCGAGTGTTTGATAGCCGAGCAAAAGTGCGTAGCCGCCCACGATCGTTGCGGGGAATTTGGCGACCATCGACGGCAACAGGCACAACCCGCACAGCAGAACAGCGAAGCCGCCCGCGACGACCGAACCCGTGCCGCGTGGGAGTGCTGGCGGACTCAAAGATTTGGGCGATGAATCATCGGCTGAAAGTGAAGAGTCGGCCGTGTCGAGATCATGGAGCGGCGATTCAACTTCCCAACCGTCTTCTTCGTCGTCATCCGCGAGCGAGTCGTCATCGTCCAATTCATCGTCGTCGAAATCCGAATCGGACGTTTCAGAAAACTCCGAATCCAGTTCCGAGAAGTCGTCGTCTATCGAAGTTTCGTCTACTTCTTCTGCGGACTCCGAGGCCGGGTCTTCTGTCTGGGCCGCATCTGCTGCTGGTGTTGCCCCCATCATCGCCCACAGGCCGCGAGGTCGTTCAGTCGTCTCGGGCTGATCGTGCTCGGCGGATGCGGCTTCAGCCGGAGCGATTTCCTTCGGACTGTCTGCTGATACTGCGTCGCCTGAAGATGCGTCGGCAGTGGCTGCATCGTCGCTCGACGGTCGCCCCATCACTTCCCAGAGGCTTCGGCCGGAGCCAGAGGAAGGTGTGCCGTTTTCGATACTCACGTCGGATCCGCATTCTGGACACGCAACGCATTGATCCGAAGATGCCTGTGACTGGGCTTCGAAGCGGTGGCCGTTCGGGCAGGTGAGGGTTCGGTCGTTCGAGTCTGGCATCCGGGAGGATCAATTCCGTGCTTTGTCAGTAACGTTTTTTTTGAACGCAGAGGTCGCAGAGGTGAAAAACGCAGAGTACAGGGAGAGGTCTCCTTTTTCTCCGCGAGTCCTCGGCGAACTCTGCGTTCCGACTTCCGTGTAACCGAGTTAACGTCGGAACGACCGTTACGTAACCTGCCGGTCCCGTGAAATGCAAGCATCCATTTAATGAAAGCCTGCTTGCTCAGACGCAGCAATCCTTAGACCGGTTTATGCAGGCGCGAGCTGACGTCGCGGAGTCGGCTGACCTGTTGGATCAATCGTGGCAGATTGTCGAGCCCCATCAGCAGCAGCATGAGGTACCGGAAGACGGCAAAAATGTCTCCCGCCTGGACGGCTGGAAGCTGACACGCTCGGAACAGCACAGCGACGATCGCACCCAGGATGAAGCATTCCATCAGGCCGAAGTTGATGGCTTCGGCATTTGAAAGTTTGATCCGCCAGCGGGCGACTTCGTCGAAGTGGTTTCGTACGCCGATCTCGTTTTGAGAATTGATGACGTCGACTTCGCGTTCCAGTTCGTCGTGCAGACCTCGGCTCAGGCGACGTGTCCAATTTGAATAATGGTGACTGAGCAGCGCCGCCGGAATCAGCAATGCCAGACAACACGCGACGATGAACCAGTCGTACCAGGCCAGCATGATGACCGAGCCGACGACGGAGAATCCGACCTTCATCAACATTGGAATCGAATTTTCGAAGAACTCGACAAACTCGCGAGAGAGCGATGCCCGGGCCGTGACGCGCGAGACGTCAACGCCGGATGCTCGCTGCGAAACGATCATCTTTGTCGCGAGGTCCGAGTAGATCGCCGCGAAGGTTCGCGTGTCGTAAACCTGTCGGACAAGCCCGACGATCAAGTGCAGAACATGCTGCCCGACCAGCACGCCGACTCCGAGCATCTGCCCGGCCAGCAGGTCGTTGATCGCCCAGCCCAGCGCGAACGGCTGAGCGAGCCGGAGTAGATTCTCGATCGTAAATAGCGTGTACGTTGCGAGAATTCGGACGCGGTTTTGAGAAAAAAGTGTTTGCAGCCGAAACTGCGAAGTGTCTGGCATCGAGTGGCGTCTTATTGAGGGTTGCGACTTAAGTGAGGTTGGGATCGAACCGACGTCCATTCGAGAAATAACGGGGATGTCGATAGGCACGGCTCGTCCTCCTGAATTCATGTCGCGTCAGCATTCGCCACGTCGGTTTTGCAGGGTCAGCATTCGTAGGGTATGACAAGGTCCGCGCCGGCATACCTGAATGTGTGTCGTACAGTTTGAGATGGTATGCCGGCGCTACGCTTGTCATCCCCTGCGTGCTCTTGTTTTTCTTCCGTTAGCTGAACGCGATGAGGCCGACTTCGCTGCAGTCGGTCAGCATTTCCATCAGCGATTCGTCGTCGAGCGAAGTTGTCAGTTCGAGTTGCTTCTTCAGTCTTGCGAGGCTGCACTGGCCGATGTCGGAAAGTGTTTGAACGAGGGATCGACCTTCCGGTTCGAGAATCACCGTTCGCACTTCGTTTTGAAACGCGAAGAACAGAACTTCGACGCCGTCTGGTGGATAGTCGTCCTCGCCGATCAGCAAACCTGTTTCGAAAACGGCTCGCGTTCGCAGCGGGTTAAGATGAATGCCCAACGAAGGATTCGTTGTCAGTTCTTTAACCAGTTGGTCGTTGAGGCTGACCAGTTCCTGAAACCGCACATGGCCCAGCCGATTACGTCGCCCGGCTTCTTCCACTGCAAAGCGGCTGCGAATGACAAGCGTCAGGTCGCGCTGCTCGGGTGTGAGTTCCGTGACGGTCGGCAGCCATCTTACGAATCGATCGGCATCGCTCGCGCCGGTGTCGTAAGCGGCCAGCGGAATCTCGTGAATGTACCGGCTGATGAATGTCGGCAGCGCGTCGAAATCTTCCTCGAAGTCTTCAAACTGATCGGTCAGCTTGTCGGCACGCTTGCTGAGGTTCCCTTCGGTGAACATGCCAACTCGGTCATGCGGTTGCCCGGCGGCGACGTCACCGTGCACGACATCGTTGTCCGCGATGGCGAGCGACGTGGCGATGCGGGCAAGTTGTGCCGCGTAATCTTTCAGGATGGTTTCGCTGCTCATGCCGGCACCTCGACCTGTTCCGCGATCTCGCGAACGCGGCGGATTTCTGATCGCCAGCCGGCTTCGTCCGGGAAATCCTGGTCACGCTCGACGAAGACGGCGTCGACCTTGCCACGTCCTTGCTCCAGCGAAAATCGATACAGGCCCCACACCGCGTCGGGAATCGGTTCGGAGTGGCTGTCGATGTACATGTTCGATCGTTCGTCGAAGTAGCCGCCGGCCAGGTGCATCTGCACGGTTTCGGCGTGAGGCATCACCGACGCGATGAATTCGTACGGGTCGAAATTGAAGTTGGTCGCGTTGGCGTAAACGTTGGTGACGTCGAGCAGCCAGCCGCAGCCCGTGCACTTGAGCATCTTTGAAACGAAGTCGGCTTCGGACATCGTGCCTTGGAATTCGAACAGGTACGCGATTGTTTCGACGTAGAAGCGAGTGTCGCGGAGCCGCTTCTGAATGTGGTCGATGTTTCGACACGTTGCGGTCAGCGCGGCGTCGGTCCACGGCGGCGGAGCGAAGTGGCCCATCTCGACGCCGTTGTCGCCGTCGCGGGTAAAGCCCAGGTGGTCGCTGACGGATGACGCTCCGTTTTCGATCGCGATCGCTCGCAAGGCTTCGAGGTATGTTTGATTTGGTGGTTCCGGACTGGCGACCGACAGTTTCAACGCGTGAACGCTGACGTGTTCGACGTCGAGGTCCTGGATGTACGTGTCGACTCGGAGCGGATCGTCGGCTCGTTCAAAGGTGATCTCGGCAGCGTTGATGGCCGGGTCGTCCATGATCGGTCGGTTCTGCTCGCGAATCGCGTAGCCGATGGCGGGTGTTCCGGGGGGATGATTCACCGTGATCTCCAATCGGGTGTTTATGTGAGGGCGGCTGTTCAAGATACAGGCTCAAAGAAAACACGACCGCCAGACTGATAACCGGGGTCTGGCATCAGCCCGGCAGTCGTTTCATTTTCTGGCGTTACCGACGGCAACGGCAGCAGCGGCAGCAGCAGTGACGCTCGGCTGCTTTTTTCGCTCGTTCTGAAGTCCGCAGCGATTTAATTTCGCGGACGGCTTTCTGTTTCGTCTGTGTGGCTGAGTTCGTCATGGGGATTTCCTCTTCTTCATCGTGCCGCGAGAACGGACCGGCCAGGCTTCTAAAGAAGTTTCAGCACGGGCGTGCTCGAAGCATCACTTTGTTCGGCACCGGCCAGAGAACACCTCAGCCGACGCTCCGGCTACTTCCGGATTGACGAGGGTTCAAAGAAGGCACGACCGATGCCCGAAACGCTGCAGAGCCACTCGGTAGGGTGCACAACATGCTTCAGTGAAGAGGGTTAGCACCTTTCAAAGAATTTTCGCGATGCAGTCGGCGGTGAGTGTGGCGGATGTCAGAGCGACCGCAGCGGCAGTCTGTCTGATGACATGGCAGGACGCATCTGGCGATTTTTGCGGGCTGCGTCAGAGAAAGTGGCGTGCTTCTTAGCCGGCTCAGAATCTGGCCTGTCGACGAAAAACCCACGCAACAGTTCAGCGAGACTGCGGAAATCAGGCGATTCGGGATGGATGCCCTGTGCCGAGCGGGTAATGCGACTCTGGATTTGAGTTTACACGCTTCCGGGTTCTCACTATATGTTCGCGGCGTTGCATTCGGGCAGAGACTGCGCCTGTTCCCTGGACGTGTCTGCCTGTTAGTCAGAGGTTTCTTTGAATGAACAAGGGCCGCTGATTGGCTGGGCGAGGTTGCCTTCGGTGCAACGCTCACTTGCCTGCTCAAAACTGAGTGGCAGCATGATGTGCCACCTGACGCGAATATGAACAATTCCTGGAGGAAACTCTCGTGACTGAAGAAAAAGTAATCGGAATCGTCAGCGAACAATTGGGCGTTCCGAAAGAAGAAGTCACCCGTGAATCATCTTTCGTCGACGATCTGAAAGCGGATTCGCTGGACGTCGTCGAGCTGGTCATGGAATTCGAAGACGAATTCGGTATCACCATTCCGGATGACGACTACGACAAGATTAAGACTGTCGGAGACGCTATTACCTACATTGACGATAAGAGCTAAACTGGCTGACACTGAGCCGGCTGGGTGCCTCAATGGGTGTTTTCAGCCGGCTCAATTTGCCGACACAGCTTTGTGATTACGCATTGAATTGTCGAAACGTACGCTCAGTTTCTGAAAGAATTTCTGGATGGCCAGGCGAGTTGTCATCACTGGAACAGGGATTGTCACTTCTCTCGGATTTGAAGTCCCCGAGTTGTGGGACAAGATCTGTGCCGGTAAGAGCGGAATCGGCCGCATCGAGCGGTTCGACTGCTCGGATTTCAAAGTCGGTTTCGGCGGCGAAGTTCGAAATTTCGACTGCACCGAGCACGGCGACATCACTTCTAAAGAAGTGAAACGCGTTGATCGGTTCGTGCAGTTTGCATTTGCCGCGGCCAGCAAAGCGGTCAAATCTTCATGCATCGACTTCTCGGTGGGCGATCCGTATCGGAACGGTGTTCTGATCGGCAGCGGAATCGGGGGCCTGAGCGAAATCGAAATGCAGCACGACGCGCTCTTCGATAAAGGGCCGTCCCGAGTGTCGCCGTTCATGATCCCCAAGCTGATGGTCAACGCCGCCAGCGGGAACGTATCCGTCCATTGGGGACTCAAAGGCCCGAATAGTGCCGTCGCAACGGCGTGTGCGTCAGCCACGAACGCCATCGGCGACGCCTTCCGACTGATTCAGCTCGACATGGCCGATGTCATGGTTACGGGCGGAAGCGAAGCGGCGATCACACCGTTGGGGCTTTCCGGCTTCGCCCGCATGAATGCCCTTTCGACCCGCAACGACAGTCCTGAAACCGCCAGCCGACCGTTCGACAGAGATCGCGACGGATTTGTCATGGCTGAAGGCGCTGGCATCCTCGTGCTGGAAGAGTACGAACACGCCGTCGCTCGTGGAGCGACTATCCTGGCCGAGGTCTTCGGCTACGGAATGTCTGCGGACGGAACTCACATGACCGCGCCGGATCCGGAAGGTCAGGGAGCTGCCCGAGCGATGTCTGGAGCACTTCGCGACGCGAAGATGAACCCGGACGACATCGATTACGTGAACGCTCACGGGACCAGTACACCGCTGGGCGACAAAGCAGAAACCGTCGCCATTAAGACCGTCTTTGGCGAACACTCGAAGACAATGGCCGTCTCCAGCACAAAGAGTCAGATCGGCCACTTGCTGGGAGCATCCGGCGGCGTCGAATCCGTCATTTGTGTGCAGGCTCTGCTGGATCAGACCGCTCCGCCAACGATCAACCTCGACAATCCGGACGAAGGCTGCGACCTCGACTACGTCGCCAACCAGGCCCGCCAGATGCCCATCCGCCGCATCCTGAAAAACAGCTTCGGTTTCGGCGGCCACAACGCCTGCCTGGTCTTCGGTAAGGCTGACTGATCGACTTACGCAGATACTGCGAAGGCCGCGCCGAATGAACTCCGGTCGAAAACAGCCGATATTAGGTGCTTTCGCTGGTGTCGTTCTCATCTATTTTGCCTTCGTCTTGCTTCGCTCGGTTTTTGGCGTGACGAGGCTCTCAGTCGTGCAGACTCGTCTACTACTTTCAGTTGGCGCGGTGGTCGGTTGCGTATTCGGCTGTCAGTCCAACTGGAATCTCAGGGGCCGGGCCAAACATGTAACAATCGGTGTACTCGCAGGCGTGATCATTGGGCTGCTCGGTGGTGTTGCCGTGTCGGAAATTTGCGTCGAATACACAATCGCTTCTGTTAAACGGAATCGTGTTGATCCGTTTTTCGGGAGGATGATCACACCAAATCGAGGTACTTACCGGATCTCCGGACTTGTCTTTGGCTCTGTAGCGGGAGCGGTCATTGGAGCCACACTTGGTTTACGATCTGGTTCGAGATCGAAATAGCGCGCTCAGAAAGTGTTTCACGATCACGAAGCGACAAGATGCTTCATCGTCCGGGTACGATTGCACTGAAAGTGTTGTTTTCATCGTGAGCTTACGATGAAGCTTCGTGTGCCTGCGGCACCCAACCATGCTGGTTGGGCGACCCATTTTCAGGTGAGTTCTCGGCTGCCTTGAAACGGGTTTGGCACGGTCTACAATCCCCGCAAGTTTCGCGATGGATTCCGCCTGCTTCGCGCTTTGCGGGCGATGATGCTTTTCCATAGACCACCCCTTACCAGACTGCAAGAAAGAGATTTTGCGATGACAGTTCAGATTGGCCAGGCCGCTCCCGATTTCGAAGTTCAGGCTTACGACCGCACCAAAGATGGCACCGACGATCAATTCTCAACGATCAAACTGTCTGATCTGAAGGGCAAATGGACCTGCCTGTTCTTCTACCCGCTCGACTTCACCTTCGTCTGCCCGACGGAAATCGTCGCCTTCAACAAGGCTCTGGGCGAGTTTGAAGATCGTGACTGCGTCGTCCTGACAGCCAGCACCGACAGCGTTTACTCGCACAAAGGCTGGTGCGACGCTCACGAAGATCTGGCCAGCATGGCTTACCCAATGCTCGCTGACACGAGCCACAGCCTGTCGCGAGACTACGGCGTCCTGATCGAAGAAAAGGGCATCGCACTGCGAGGCGTCTTCCTGATCGATCCGCAGGGCGTGACTCGTTGGATTTCGATTCACGATCTGGGCGTTGGCCGAAACGTCAACGAAGTTCTGCGAGTCCTCGACGCTCTGCAGACCGACAAGCTCTGCCCATGCAACTGGAAGAAGGGCGACGAGACCATTAACTAGAGTTTCCGTCGAATCTGTAGGGCCGGTTCCTACCGGCCGAAAGAAGAAATGCGATGAATCGGCCGGTGGGAACCGGCCCTACGTTGCTTATCAACTAATTGCCACGGCAGGCTGAATCACTTCGGCCTGCCGTTTTTCATAGGTATCGGAGTTCTCTCATGTCACGCATTCAGCCGTTGCCCGAGTCGGAAGCCGAAGGCAAACTCGAACGCACGTACGGCCGCATCAAAGAAATGCTCGAAGCCGACGCCGTGCCCGAGCCGTTTCTGACGTACGGTCGTGTCGAAGCCTTCCTGCAGGACTTTTACATGAACTTCAAAAAGTTCGTGTTCACCGACGGGGCTCTGGATGCAAAGACGAAAGCGATCCTTGGCTTGGCTGTCAGTGGTCACTACGGCTGCACGGTGTGGCTCGACTTTTTTACCGAGCGTCTGAAATCACTCGGCGCCGAAGACGGCATGGCGGCTGACGTGCTGGCCGTGGCGTCGACAAACTCGATGTACAACTCGTTCTTCAAGTTCCGAGACCTGAGCGGCTCGGAAGTCTTCGGCGGGATGTCGGTCGGCCTGCGAGCTCACACGTTCACGAACACGTCGCTCGATGAGAAAACTGTCGAACTGATCAACACAGCGATCAGCAACCTGAATGCGTGCAAGCCTTGCACTTCGGGTCACGTCACCAAGAGCCGCGACCTGGGAGCGTCCGACGATCAGCTTCTGGAAGCCATTCAGTGTGCCTCGACCATGGCCGCCGGATGCAGTTTCCTGAAAGCTGCGGAAGCCTGAGAAACGCTGCCGATCGTGGGGGTCCGTCGGTTGCTTTCCCGCTTGAATGTTGGAAAGTGTTGCACAATGATGACCGCGTGCTGCTCGCGGATGAGCGGCTCAAATGCTGATCAGACTGCAAAGCAGGGTGGGTTGAGAGGAGCGATACCCGCCGCCACACCGCGTGGTTGGCTGTCGCTCCGTTCGGTCCGCCCTGATTTCGTTTAACAACCCAATACTTAACAGTCGTTTTTTGAGGAACACACCATGAGCGATGAATACGGATTTGGAACGAACTGCCTGCACGCTGGACAGGTACCTGACCCGACGACCAACGCGCGAGCCGTGCCGCTCTACCAGACGACGTCGTACGTCTTTAACGATACCGACCACGCCGCCAACCTGTTCTCGCTGGCCGAGTTCGGCAACATCTACACGCGGCTGATGAACCCGACGACTGACGTTCTCGAAAAACGTCTCGCGGCCCTCGAAGGTGGTTCCGGAGCCCTCGCCGCAGCATCCGGTCAGGCTGCTGAAACGCTGGCGATTCTCAACATCGCATCCGTCGGCGACAACATCGTGTCCGGCACCAGCCTCTACGGCGGAACCTACAACCTGTTTCACTACACGTTCCCGAAGATGGGCATCAACGTGAAGTTCGTGAATCAGGACGATCCAGAAGCCTTCAAGGCAGCCATCGACGGCAAGACCAAAGCGGTCTACCTCGAAACGATCGGCAACCCTCGCTGCGACGTGCCCGACTTCGAAGCAATTTCGGAAATCGCTCATGCAGAAGGCGTGCCCGTCATGGTCGACAACACGCTGGCATCGCCGATGCTCTGCCGCCCGTTCGAACACGGAGCAGACATCGTCCTGCACTCAACGACGAAGTTCATCGGCGGCCACGGAACCAGCATCGGTGGAGCGATCATCGAGAAGGGCGGCTTCCCGTGGGACAACGGTCGCTTCCCGGAAATGACCGAGCCGGATCCCAGCTACCACGGCCTCAAGATTTTCGAAGCACTCGGCCCGCTGAATCTGGCTTACATTCTGAAGGCACGAATTCAGGGGCTGCGTGACCTCGGCGCCGCCATGAGCCCGTTCAACGCGTGGATGTTCCTGCAGGGTCTGGAAACGCTGCACCTTCGCATGGAACGGCACTGTCAGAACGCTCTGGCCGTCGCACAATTTCTGGAAAGCCACTCGAAGGTTTCGTGGGTGAATTACTCCGACCTGGAGTCTCACCCCAGCCACAGCCTGGCGAAGAAGTACCTGCCGAAGGGCAGTGGTGCTGTTTTCGGGTTCGGCATCAAGGGCGACACGCTGGAAGAGCAGAAAGCGAACGGCATCAAGTTGATCAACGCCGTGAAGCTGTTCTCGCACCTGGCAAACGTCGGCGACAGCAAGTCGCTGATCATTCATCCGTCGAGCACGACTCACCAGCAGCTCAACCTGGAAGAGCAGGCTTCAACAGGCGTGACTCCAGACTTCATTCGACTGTCGATCGGAACGGAAGATTCTGAAGACATCATCAACGACCTGAAGCAGGCCCTTGATCAGGTCTAAGTCCTGCTGAGTTCGCTCAACTCTGCCTGCGACGATTCCGAAGCCCGCTCAATTGAGCGGGCTTCTTTCGTGTCACGTCTGCAAGCATTGGTAGGGGATGACAAGCGGAGCGCCGGCATACCATCGCGATCATTCGACGAAGCTATGCCGGCGCTGCGATTTCTACGGCTCGCGACGCGTTTGTCAGTTAAACAATCGCTCCATCACGCGATAACCCGGCTCTTTGAAACCGAGCGAACGATACGTCTCCTGCGCGCGAGCGTTCTCGTTCTCAACGTACAGCCGCAGTCCGACGACGCCGGGAGTTGATTCGGCAAGTTGCTCAAGATGTTGATTGAGTTTTCGAAAGACTCCCTGCCGGCGGAAGTCGGCATGAACATAGACGCTCTGCAACCACCAGATGTCTCCGTTCCGCCAGTCGCTCCATTCGAAAGTGTGCATCAACTGCCCGACGATCTGCCCGTCGCTGGTGCACGCGACGAAGTATTTCCCTCGTCGGTCATCACTCAGCAAAGTTGACACACCCTGGCGAACGGTCTCCGGATCAAGCGGCTTATCCTCAGTTTCTGCTGCCAGTCGACAGTTGAATTCAGCGATCGTCTCCGCATCGTCATGCGTTGCTTCGCGAACTGTGATCTCAGTCTCGGACACTCTGGCACCTGTCAATTGCGTCGTAAAATTGCAGTCATTGGCAATGCCTCCGAGTGAACCGGAATAAGACGTCGCCGAATATCAGCCGGCCATGCTATCGTAGCCGTATCTGCTGGCAAGGTATGAAGGGCACTGAGCTGCGCCTTCCTGCTTGATGCCGCGATGATGCTGTGATCCTGACTTCGCGATTTATTTCGAACAAGGTAGACACCGCTTGATGACTCGTTCGTTTCACATCGTGATCGCAGTTTTGTTGATTGTTGCCTTCGCGTTGGCTGGCTGCCTTCCGGATGCAAATTCTGATCGCGACAAGCCGGTC
The DNA here is from genome assembly GCA_937899075.1 of uncultured Planctomyces sp. Classification (GTDB taxonomy): domain Bacteria; phylum Planctomycetota; class Planctomycetia; order Planctomycetales; family Planctomycetaceae; genus JABMPE01. The sequence continues at coordinate 32,618 of CALDJX010000123.1, forward strand.
ATCCGTTTACAACCGCCAACGAATCTTGATGAAGTAGAGAATCCAAAACCGACCGACGAAGTCAGCGAAGAGGCAGCTGGCAACAACGATTCTGCAAAGCCTCAACTGACGGAATCCGACCTGGCCCGCACGAGCTGGGAAGATCCGTTTCGCGCCAGACTGTGGTCGTGCGAAGGCTGGCGGATCGATGAGAAATCAATGACAAGCGGCGGCGACGCGGGGCAAGCGGCGACGTTTCTGCGACCGTACCGCAACGCGGTCATTGAATGCCGTGTCAGCACATCCACTGTCGCAGTTTCGGAACCAAATCGAACTCCGGTGGGAATCGAAATACGATTGCTCAACCAAAGCACTCAGCAATGGACGAGTCTTTCACTCAGCCTGGAAAGTATCACCCTTGCGGAATCAAAGTCCGGTGTCGGAGCCCTGTCGAAATTGCGTCGACTTCGATCGGTCGCCCGAGAAGCAGGGAACGATCCATCGGAAGTTGAGATCCGACTCACGGTGACGCCGAACCGAGTTCTGGTGGCCGTCGACGGGCAAATGAAAATCAACGCGGCCAGGCCGGCATCAATCAGGAATACTGAATGCCTGGCTCAATTCATCGTTCACGACGAAGGTGCCACGCTGAGCGATCTTCGATTCGAAGGCGACTGATTTGTTTTCTTCCCGTCTTCAACGGTAATTTCATCGTCGTGTCTCTGTAAGCGTCTCACAAATACCGTGTGGCCAGTCAGAAACTCCCTAAGGTGCGTCTTGACGCACCACAGCGTCAGGTAAACCGAGGGTGCGTCAAGTTACACCCTCCAGGATTTGCCGCGTTTCATTTTTGCTCTGAGAACGGCGAGCCGCCCATGTCGTCAATCGATCGCCTTGTGCACGTCCTTCGGTCAGTCACGCTGCTCGCAGCAGGGTTGGCGACGTGCACGTTGCACGCGCAGGTAAACGATCAGGCACCTGACGAAAAAGCCGGGGTCCGATTCTTCGAGTCGAACATTCGCCCGGTCCTCGTGAAGCATTGTTACGAGTGCCACTCTCATCAATCGGGAGCGGCGGAGGGAGGCCTACGTCTCGATACTCGAGATGGAATTCGAACTGGCGGGGATCGCGGGCCGGCGATCGTGCCAGGATCGCTCGAAAAGAGTTGGCTGCTCACGGCCGTGACGCATGTTGATCCTGACCTGAGGATGCCTCCGCAAAAACGGAAGCTGCCGGATTCTGTCATCGCTGATCTGCAAAAATGGATCAGCATGGGCGCCCCCGACCCTCGTGATGAAACATTGGATGGGTCGACTGCGAATCAGCAAGCCGGCCGGGACTTCTGGGCGTATCAGCCGCCGGTTCAATCACCGGTTCCAAAGATCGATGGCGATGTCTGGTCACGCCGCGACGTTGATTACTTTGTTCTTGCCGAGTTGCGAAACAGCAGGCTTGTCCCGTCAGCCGATGCTGCTTTGCCAACTCTGTTTCGCCGACTTCACTTTGATCTGATCGGGCTGCCGCCAGAACCGGAAGCGATCGATGCGTTTGTCCGTCGAGCCGAAACGGCCGGAGTCGACAAGGCGATGACTGTCGAAGTCGACCGGTTGCTGGCTTCGACGCAGTTTGGCGAACGGTGGGGACGGCACTGGCTGGACGTCGCTCGGTTTGCCGAATCAAGCGGGAAAGATGCCAACATCTCGTTCCCCTACGCGTGGCGATATCGTGATTACGTCATTGACTGTGTGAACGACGACGTGCCGTACGATCGCTTTTTGACCGAACAACTCGCGGGAGATCTGTTGCCGTTCGACTCGCCGCAGGAACGAGCACGGCTGCTGATCGCGACGGGGTTTCTGGCTGTCGGAACCAAGAATCTTGACGAGATGAATCCGCTGCAATTTCAGGCGGACATCGTGGACGAGCAGATCGATACTTCCACGCGAGCGATCCTGGGAAGTTCCATCGCCTGCGCCCGCTGCCACGATCACAAGTTCGATGCCTTCTCGATGCAGGATTACTACGCGCTGGCCGGCATCTTCGCGAGCACGAAAACGTACTTCGGCACGGCGGTCTCCCCCGCAAACCGAGTCGGTGGCGATCCGTTGCCGCTTCCGACCGAGGCGGGCCTGCCCGTTTACCACAAGTCGATCAAGCCGGAACGAGTCGCGCAGCTCAACGCCGACATGGCAGCGCTTCAGCAGGAGCAGAAGGACGGACGAGCGGCTGTTTTCAAAGCGATTCAGGAGGGCAAAGACG
>CALDJX010000124.1 GCA_937899075.1 uncultured Planctomyces sp.
AAACAGTAGACTACCTATCCACCCCAGATCGCGCCAGTCAAAATTGCCAGACCCAAGGGAAGTTCCGCCGCAAGTCTTGATGAATTCATGATCGTTTCCTACCGTTCCCGCCCTTCGCGACGAAAATCGAAAGTCAGCTCACACGGAAGTGACTGCCGCGAGGAAGTTCAACGCTGATACGTGCGAAAATCAACTAGCGACAACCGGAAAGAAGGCTCAAGGATGAGCGACCTTAAGGTGTATTGGCCGGACGCTGAACCTGCCATTTCGGAAGCAACGCCGACTAGCCCGGCAGAAGCCCGAGCTGGCTCGAACGAACCGGAAATCTACTCGTTTGCCGAGTGGGTCGACAAACTGAATCGACCTGGTACGAACTCCGCCGCACTTCGAGCACAACGTCTGAACGCAAACCAGACGTGTCCTGACTGCAGCCGAGCTGGCGTTTTACCGCTGATGCTCAACGATGGGCGAATGGACGGCTCAGGACGTCTGGTGCCGGGTTCCGCAACGCTGGTCGGATTTCGCTGCCAGACGTGTAGCTATGAGTGGCCGTTCTAATACGCCTCGACAGTTCAGAATCTCGTCGCCCTGTCCTGAGCCTGCAAACAGATCCGCGCACAAAAAAGCCCCAACGAAAGAACGGCCAAATATGGCCAGTCATTCCGTTGGGGCATTTGTTATCAAATTTCGATTCCGCGTGGCCTGCTTCGCGCCGCTCAGCCAGTCACCACCAGTGACAGGCTTGATTCAGCAGGCACGGGGCCAGTCCGAAATCGCTATTACTTCTTACGGTGTCGAATCTTAGCTCGATTACGACGTTTTGTGCTTCCGATTTTACGACGGCCTTTGCCAGTTCTCTTCGTCCCCATTTCGGGCAACTCCTCGGTAATCTGAAAAACTCGGTGCGATGCACCTGTGAATTTTGTTGTGAATTGAAAAGGGCATCGAGCCAGCGGCCGATGCGCGAACGGGCAACTTTATCAGTGATCGACCGTCGGATCAACGCAGACCAGGAGCAATCGCTAGTCGAGCACAGAGCAGGTCAGGCTTTGCCTGACGAAGTTCATCGACCAGTAGGTACCCGACTCTTGCAGGATTGTTCACTGAAGATTGTGCACGAATCATCTTCCCGGCTTGTTTTCGGAATGTTGATGCGGACGTTTTACGGAATTCCGATTTCGTCAGCCAGAGCCAGACCCGCGCCTGCCATCCCAAAATCGAATCAGGATTTCTCAGCCACCGACGGTGCTTCTGGACGGCCGCCGAGCTGCTCTCCCGTTGGAGCGTGAACATTCTCGCGAATCCAGATGTTCCGAAACCGCGTTTTGTTTCCATGAAACTGAAGCGAGAGCGAGTCCTTCTCTCCGTGTTTCTGATAGCTCGGCGGAGCGACGTACGACGTCCCGCCCTGCAGTTCGAAGTGGTTCTGCACGACAATTCCATTCTGCAGGACAGTCACATAGCCGGGTGATTTCAGCGAACCGTCGTCATTGAACCGGGGCGAGGTGAAAAGGATGTCGTAGGTCTGCCACTCGCCCGGCTTTCGGCAGGCGTTGACGATCGGCGGAGTCTGCTTGTAAATCGCCGCGCACTGACCGTCGTAGTACGTCGTGTTCTCGTACGAGTCGAGAACCTGCACCTCGTAACGGCCCATTAAATAGATGCCGCTGTTGCCTCGTCCCTGACCGTTTCCCTTCACTTCAGAAGGCGTTGCGAATTCGACGTGCAGCTGGCAATCGCCGAACTTCTGCTTCGTGTTGATGCTGCCTCCGGCGGTCGTTGCCGCTCCGTCCTCGATGATCCACTTTTCGCCGCCGTTCCACGCGTCGAGACTCTTTCCGTCGAACAGAACAATCGCGTCGGACGGAGGCTGCTCCGGGCCGCCGGGATCAACGATCGTCGGCTCCTGCCAGTAGATGCCGCTTTTATACTCCTGCCAGAACAGAGCTGCGGTCAGCGTCCCGCTGCATGACAGAAACAGAACAAGCGTCGAAACAAGAGACAGCCGCACGAGTGGTCGATGAGTTGAGTGCATGGTGATTGTTTCCTGATGAAATCATTCTTCGATTCGTTTTATGCTTCTTTGTCGATCAGAGCGTCGACGAAGTTGTCGGGGTTAAAGACTTCAAGATCGTCGATCTGCTCGC
>CALDJX010000125.1 GCA_937899075.1 uncultured Planctomyces sp.
TTGTTTCAGCTCAGCCAGAACGTCCTCGGGAACCAGGTCGGGACGCGTACTGACGACCTGCCCGAACTTGATAAAGGTCGGCCCAAGTTCTTCGAGTGCCAGGCGAATCCGCTGCGCTCGGGACAGCGGTTGCTGCTGGCCTCGCCGTTTGAAAAGAACGCCGCGACTCCATCGCAGGTAGCGACCCAGCTGCAGGCGTTCGACGAGATTTCCGAATCCGTGGTTGAGCAGAACGCTGACAATTTGCCGCATTCGACCGAGGTTTCGGATAAATCGAAGCGGTCGTAGTTCCACGGGATTCTCGTGAACTTGCTTGGGCTGTGATTAACGATTCGTCAAAGCACGGAGAAGTAGTTTTCCGTCGCAAAGTCGAAAGCTTCGGGCGTCATCTTACGCGGCATCCGGTGATAGGTGCAGTAGTTGCGGACCTGAAGTAGCAGATCTCGCGGGTGGCACGATCGGAACTTGCGGTCGCAGGAGTGAAAGTGTGTGTCGATCAGGTATTGAACAGCCGCCGCTTCGTATTCAAAGCCCATCATCGGTGACAGAATTTTGAGAATGGCTTTGAACTCCGATTCCGTCGGGTCTGGAACCTGAATCTTGTAGGGGATGCGCCGCAGGAACGCTCCGTCAACCAGATCTTTTGGCTCGAGGTTCGTCGAGAACACAATGAGCTGGTCGAACGGAACCTGAATCTTCTTGCCGCTGGGCAGGTTCAGGAAGTCGTACCGCTTTTCGAGCGGCACGATCCAGCGATTGAGCAGTTCATCGACAGGCATGCGCTGGCGGCCGAAGTCGTCGATGACCAGCGTTCCGCAGTTACTCTTCAGTTGGACCGGCGCTTCACAGATTCGAGTGGCCGGATTCTGGCTGACTTCAAGGTCGGCCATGGTCAGCTCGCCGCCGACGACTACCGTCGGACGTTCGATCTGCACCCAGCGTCGATCAACGTCGGAGAGATCGATGAGGCTGTCGGAGACGGGAGCGTCGATCGCTTTGTGGATTCCCGGGTCGAACAATCGAATCATCTCTCCATCGATTCCCAGGGCTCGCGGAATCCAGATCGTCGAACTGAAGCACGCGGTGATTCGTTCGGCGATGCTGGTTTTACCGTTGCCGGGCTCGCCGAACAGAAACATTCCTCGGCCGGAGTTAATTGCCGGGCCTAACCGATCGAGCATTGCCGGGTTGATGATGAGGTCAGAAAACGCTCGCTTCAGATCCGTGTCGGTTACTTCCTGGCCGGCGATGCTTTGGGCGGCCATCGCGTTCAGGTAATCGGCGAGACAGACCGGAGCTGCTCCGAAGTACGTAGAGTCGATCGAGTATTCGGCAGCTCGGGCACGGCCTTTGTCGCTGAGGACATAGTCGTAGTCGCCAGCTTCAGCGGCTCCTTTCAGAGCGACAAGTTGTTCATCGCGGAGGTGCCGAATGATGTCTTCAATTATGGAAAGCGGCAGACAAAGGTGTGATGAGATCCTGCGTCCCGACGCCGAACCTCGCGCGTTCAACAGCTTCAGAACAAGCTTCTCGACTTCCTCGCTGGTCAAGCCAGTGGCTGCGATTGAACGCGGTTCTTTCGGGAAGAATTCGGTCGTACGATCAGGAACCAGCTCGTTGACTCTGTTGAGCAGGGTTTCGATCTGCTCGCTGGTGTCGACTTTGCACGATGCCCCATTTCCGGTGCGTGTGAGCAGTCCGGCAGGAATGCCTACACCCGAAATTTCGGGAGTGGCATGTGCAGCGTTTGCTGAATCATCACAGACAGCTCCACCGCGTGGTGCGGTGTCGTGCGGATTGTCGGCTGCAATGTTCGACATTCGGCTGACTGTTTCGTCGGGAGTGGTCGTGCTTCGGACGACGTTCAACGGAGATCTGCACAATGCGAACCCACCGTGTTGAAACAGTAGCCCGGAATCGGGATGCGCGCCGGAGTCTGAGGCGTTCCCCTTAACGGACGCTGCCTCGCGGGTGGGTTTTGTCAGGAGTTACGGCGCTGGGATGGCTGCTCTCAACGACTCGCCGCATCCTTTATCCAGCCTCGGAGCATGTCGCGGATCATGGCGAGTTCGCGAAGGAGTACGTCGCGGTCGGCGTTGGCATGTTCAAGGCACCAGGGGCCGCGGAATCCGGCTGCTGTTCCTATGTCGAAACATCGCCTCAGATCGTACTGCGGATGTTCGCCGGTCTTGCTGAGAGCCTTTGCTTTGAAATCGCACGTTACCGCTTGTGGGAACGATGCTGCCAAACCCGCATATCGTGTCTCATTGTCGGCCCAGTTTCCGGTGTCCGGGCACGCGGCGACGTCTCGATCGACGGCCGCAATCAGCTTGACGACTGATTGCGGATCGCTTTCCATCCAGGCGTAGTTTTCGACCAGCATCCGGACATTCCTGGCGGCTCCAAAGTCTGCCAGTTGACGATAAGAATCGACGTGGATCTTCATGTCCGGAGTCGGTTTGAGAGGCAACGGTCGTGCGTATGGAATTCCAAGATGCGAGGCCGCATCGATTGATCTCTTGTAGACAGTCAGTGCCTTGTTGCGGATGTCGCGGTCGGGGCTGTTCATGTCGAGCCCCTTCTGATTCATCTTCAGGTTGATCATTACGCAGCCAGCTTTGTCGACAGCATGCCGGACTTTGTCGAGCCAGGCCGGGTTCGTTTCTCCGAGAGAAGTTGTGTTCAGATCGATGACTCGCATGTCGAGTTCGTCGCGCATGATTCGCGGAAGATCGATCAACGAGAACTGCTTGTCGCCAGGACGGGCAACCAGGTGACGGGAAAACGACGACGTGGTGATGCCGACTTCGTCCTTCAGCGGAACGAGGAGATCATCAGATTTCCCGAGAGTGGGTTTCCCGAGTGCCTTTGCCGCGGAGCAGGCGACAACTGACGCCGCCATCGCCAGGAAGTTTCGACGGGCAATGGGAAGTCTCTTTGCTGTTACGGAATTCGTCTTTTTTGCATCCAATCGGCTCCTTGCGTAAACGGGTGCTGCCCTGGCGAGGGCTTTGGTTGCCAGTCGCCTCGAAAATTTCAAAACTTGCTAAACGGGATTTCAACAGTTTGGGGGGACGGAACGTACGGAAGAACAATCGCGACCTGTGCCTTGGGAAATCTTTCCATGATATCGAGGTCCTGCTAATTTCAGCGACTCCGATGGCCCGATGCGGGTGTTGCTGCGTGGCGCAGACAGGTGCTCTTGCGGTACTTATTAACAGAGCTTTGGCAGTTTTCGATTGGTCGACGTTGGTCGCAGCCTGACCGATCGGCTATCGAACGTGCATGTATTCGAAGTTGAAAATGGAGAATTTGATGAGAACTTTGAGAAGTCAAACACATTGGATGATCGCGCTTTTCGGAGGTTTTTGTCTGGTGGCGGCTGCCGTGACGATCGCACAGCAGCCGGAATTACCCGCGCCGATTTCGGCGAAGAGTGTGCATGAACTGTCGACAGCCTTTCGAGGCGTGGCTGACAAGGCACTTCCTTGTGTCGTGACGATCGAGACGCGTCAGAAAGCCCGCAAGATTGAAGTCGGAAAGGGAAACAGGGCGGACTCACTTGAGCGGCTGTTCGAAGCGGATCCGCGTTTCCGCGAGTTCTTTCGACAGATGCCGCGGGAACAGCAGTCGCCGGAGCGGACAGGAATGGGTTCTGGTTTCATTATCGAGTCATCGGGCATCATCGTGACGAACAATCATGTGGTTGCGGACGCGGATGAAATCGTCGTCAGGTTGCACGATGGTCGAGAATTCAAAGGCAGCGACGTTAGGACGGATCCACGAACTGACCTGGCTATTCTTCGAATCGATGCTGGAGAGCCGCTGCAGGCTCTGCGGTTCGGCGATAGCGATGGAATTGGCGTGGGCGATTGGGTGATTGCCGTCGGAAATCCGTTCGGTCACGAGCTGACTGTGACTTCGGGAATCATCTCGGCAAAGGGACGAGGCCCTGGCATTGCCGAACGTGAAGATTTCTTGCAGACCGATGCCGCGATCAATCCGGGAAACAGCGGCGGGCCTTTGCTTGATCTCAACGGGAACGTAATCGGTGTTAACACCGCGATTTCGTCACGCAGCGGCGGATTTGACGGGATCGGATTCGCCGTGCCGGGCCGCATGGCCTGGTGGGTCGTTCAGCAATTGATCGAGCACGATGAAGTTAAGCGAGCTTTCATCGGCATTACGATTCAACCAGTAACCAACGATCTTGCCGGGCACCTTGATCTCAAGGTAGGCGAAGGTGCCATTGTGACTCAGGTCTTTCCGAAGTCTCCCGGCAGTACCGCCAAACTTGAGCCGGGTGACGTGGTCCTTTCTTTGGACGACAAGCCCGTCAGCGGCCCTCGCAGTCTGCAGGGCATCGTCGAGCGACTGGAAGTCGATAAGACTTACTCTGTCCAAATTCTGCGTGATGGCAAAAAGATGAAATTGCCGATCGTGCTCAAGCAAATGCCGAACGAATACACGATGGCCAACGTCGGTCGTCAGGAGCGCGAAGAGCCGGAAGAAGAAGCCGACGACAACAATGATGTCGTTGATGTGGGCGACTTTGGGTTCAAGGTGCGCGAGCTGACCCCTGAAATCGCCGAGCAGCTCGGTCTCGATTCCGACGAAGGCGTTGTCGTCAGCTCGGTGGATAGCGATGGAGCGGCGGCTCGGGTTCTGTCGGTCGGTGACGTCATCCTGAAAGTCAGCAATCGCCGAATCGAAAGTGTAGAGGACTTCAACAAAGGACTCGGTGAAGCAAATTCGGAGAAGGGCCTGTTCCTGTTTATCAAGTCTGGCAACGCAACTCGTTTTGCGGTGGTCCGTCGACAGAACTAAACGACGCAAATTCTCGAGTTCAGACGCCGGAGAACCGGTGGCAAACAGCCTGGCTTCTTGTGGAGCCAGGCTGATTGTTTGCGCTTTGCGACATGTTGCCACTGGCGCGCGGCGTGTTTCCGAAAAGCAACATCCCGGCGAATTCGAGGCAGTCTATCCGGCACGACCTGCATGACGTGCGGATGTGACAAGTGGCTGCGTTTGCGGTCGAGCCGGGATCGAGATTCCGAGCCTCGGTTGTGTGCTTCTTCCGGAGTCGATTCTCAAAGCGGTAATACTCAGGCATTGACTGCCAGGCTCTCGACGCTGAGCCTCGGTTTTGCTGCCGCGGGTAAGAGGAATCGAAACATGGATCCGAGATCACTGGTTGGCCCAACGTTCCTTGTCATGATGTTGATTGTGGCGACGCTTGCGACTCTGTTTCTTTTGGAGCCCGAAGGTCCCGAGCAATTCAATCCTGAAGACATTTACTCGATGAGCGCTGACGAGTTCAAAGCTGAACTCAGTAGTCGCATGGGTCGGCAGATGAATCGCCAACTCATCTATTACGGCGTCATTGCTGTTTTGATTTGCATCGTCCCGATGGGCAATACCAACCGTATCACTCGCGGGATCATCCTGGCAGGCATTGGACTGGTCGGCAAATTCGTCACCGGCGATCAGGCCGGGTCGATGAGCAGCCTGACAAAGATGTGTATCCTTGGGGCTGTCATGCTTGTCGTCCTGATTATTGCCAGGATTTATGGCAAAGCGGTCGACAACGGAAAGCGGCCAGCGATGGAACGGTGGGCCCCCCGAAGAACCGACCCGCGATTGAGCGACGATCCAGAAACACTTGCCAAGCTTGATCGACTCAGAGACGTCGCGCTGCTTCCACCGCCAAGTGCGTCCTGAAAGACGCGGGGAGTGTCTGTCAGTGTCGATGGGACGCCTTCGGCGAGCCAACTGCGGACGGTGTTGACCTGCTTATGGCTTCGTGCCTGAATGACAGAGACGATGGTTGATTGTCACGCGGCTCAACGCGCCGTCATCGACAGGGCACGCTCGGGTCGTCAATAATCTCTCGTTGATTCAGGTGACGCGGTCGTCTGGACATGTCAGAGATTCAGCTCGAGAGAAGTGACACGTGGAACCCAACCGGCCACCGGAACCAAGCTTTGTCCCGATTCCGCAGGATTTTCATTCGCTGGAAAGCGATGGCCTGTTTGAGAAATGCTTGAAGTGCGAAATGGAGTTGCTCAACTCGGGCAGTCCGTACCTCATCGAACGCGTGTTTGTGCAGCAGGAGCCGATCGTCGAGTACGCCATGTGCGAAGCCTGCGTCCTTGAGTCTCAGGGCGAACTTTCCGCCGATTCTCGACAGGCGGTGACGGATTACATGCTCTCAAATCTTGACGTTGGTCGGCGACTGGAACGTCTGTCAGAATGGGCTGAAGAGGGCGGCGACAACGCCTCGCAACTGATGGACCGCTGTCTGTTCTCCGGGACGCTGGCGACGGAAAGTCGTGAGAAGCAGATTGCGGCCTGGTGCCTCGGTGATCAAATGCGAGTGGATCATGTCTTTCCTTTGATGATTTCCGGCGTCGCGATTGAAGAATTGAACGGAGTGCTTTCGGAGAAAACGAAAGGCTGGATCGACGACTTCGTTGGCGACAACTTTGGAATGCCACCCGAGTTCTGCAACAACCCGGATTTCCGGCCTGTACTCATCTGAGCAGATCTATTTCCTGTTTGAGATTTGGTTATGAGTTTACGATCAAATACTGACAACGCAGAAATTCAATCGGCGCTTGCAAATCTGACTGGGCTGGAACTGGGGGCTGCGCACAGGGCCGCCGACATGCGTATGTTTCACTTCGGTACGATGCGACCCGCAGCACCGTCGATCATTCCGTCGAGGAAAGATAAACCAAGAGGAATGGTCGGTGATTTTGCACTTCACATTCAATGTCCATGGCGTATTGAAACTGAAAACGAAATTCTTACTGGTCGTTCCGACCTTTGGGAACCTGTCCAGGAGTCTGACGAGTTTCGCTATGACGAATGGGACTACGAGAAAGACGGAAACAAACAGGACGACGTCATTACCGAGTTTTTCTCTAGCAATGAAAAGGCCGTGGTTGAATCTGTAGAGCTTACTCTACATGGTCAATTTGTACTGTTGCTAACCCACGGGATTCGGATTGCGGTGTTCCCGTCCGGGGCAGTCGCTGAAGACTGGCGTTTATTTCGGCCAGGCATAGACGAAGCACATTTTGTTGTGGCCGGCGGCAGGGTTGATCGAGATGAGACATGAAGACGCTGTACGCTGACTTACTGGGAGAGCCTCTGAAAAGTGAGGGGGCTGCGGTCAGCGTTGTTGTGTGCGGCCAATTTGACCGTTGGTTGCGTCATCCGTTTGGCCACTGCGAGCGATGAATGAAGAATGCCTTCGCTATTCTCATGACACTTCTGTTAACGCCTTTGCTGGCTGACGGTGCCGAACCCAAATTGCGAGTTCAGCATCGCCGTCCATCCGCGGCGGCTTTGATTAACGACGGACGGATACTCTGCGTCGCAAATCGGCGCAGCGGTACGCTGAGTCTTGTGGACACTGAACGCCTACGTGTTTCCGAAAAACAGATCGGCCAACAGCTCTCAGATGTTGTGGCTGTGCCAGGCAGCGATCAGCTGCTGGTGACTGACTTTGCAGGCAGCACGGTTGTCGTGGTCAGTCATTCAGAAAATGGCCTGCGAATCTCTGATCGCGTTGAAGTTGCAGCATGGCCGGAATCGGTCGTGGTCAACCAGAGTGGGACCCTTGCGTGTGTGGCTTCTCTGTGGTCGCGACGGGTGAGCGTTCTTGTCCGTCGTAAGTCTGCGAACCGAGACACGAAGCGTTTCGCGGTGCTTCATCAGATCGATCTTCCTTTCGCACCCAAAGCTGCGGCGTTCGTCAGCGCAGATCGCGTTGTGGTTGCGGATTGTTTTGGCGGAAGGCTGGCCGTTGTTGACTGCGAAGCTGGCGTGATCAGTTCCGAACATGAACTGCCGGTTCACAATATTCGCGACATCGCTGTTGGCCGCGACGGACGGATTTACCTGACCTGCCAGCGTCTCAATCCGAAAGGGTACGCAGACTACGAGGATATCCATTGGGGAATCCTGATCGAGAACGAGGTGCTCGCGATCAGTGCCGACTCATTCATCAATCCACGCGGCGAGGGAGAGTTGCATCCCGAGCGAATCAGTCTGGGAGGTCCTGGCGAAGGGGCAGGGGATCCGGGTTCGATCTTCGCGACTGCTGAACAGTTAGTCGTGTCGCTGGCCGGGACTGATGAGCTTGCAATCGTTGACCGGGTCGGCGTTCGGGAGGTCCGCGTTCCAGTCGGTCGCCGGCCGATTTCGATCACGCATGATGAAACGACAAACAGAGCGTATGTCGTGAATTCGCTTTCAGACTCTGTGTCAATTGTTGATCTGACCGACAATCGGCTTCTTGACACAATCAGCCTTGGGCCGAGTCCGTCACCGGGACTGGTTGAACGAGGCGAGATTGCATTCTTCAGCGCGAAGCTGTCGCACGAAAGCTGGATGAGTTGTCAGAGTTGCCACACCGACGGACACACGAATAACGGCCTTGCCGACACGTTGGGGGATGGCGATTTCGGTGCTGCGAAGCGGGTTCCCACTCTTCGAGGTGTCTGGTCAACCGGCCCGTGGGCGTGGAACGGTTCGCAACATCTGCTGCACGGGCAGGTTCAAAAGTCGGTCAGCTCGACGATGCGATCTGCGGAGTCGACCGAGGAACTCATTACCGACTTGACGGCGTATGTCACGAAGCTTGAACGGCCGCCTTCAGTCGCAGTTGCTCGTGGCGAAGGACCACATCCGACGGTCGAGTACAAAGCTCGCGAGCTCTTCGAATCCGCTGGTTGTTCGGCATGCCATAACGGCTTCACGAGCTACACGACCGATGACACCTTCGATGTCGGTCTAAGCGACGCTCACGGGAACTCACAGTTCAACCCGCCATCTCTCAGCGGAGTCAGCCAGCGTGACCGGCTCTTTCACGACGGACGAGCCCGCTCCGTTGAGGATGTGCTCATTCGTTTTTCGCACCCATCGAAAGACGCTCTGTCCGAGTCACAACGCACGGTCCTCATCGAGTTTTTGCGGGCCTTGTGACGAATCGAGCGGTCGACGATTGCTTTCAGGACGTGCGGCAGTCCGGTCGCCACTTCAGGTATCCCCTACGGAATGCGTCGAATGCGTGGTCTGCTTGTGCCGAATGCAGAGTTTGTTTCGCCCAACGAAAAAACCGTCGTCGTGCATGAATCCTGCACAACGACGGTTTGTCGCAATTGGTTAATCGACCGAGCGCTTAGTAGCGGTAGTGCTCAGGCTTGTAGGGGCCGTCGACGGGGACGCCGATGTAGGCAGCCTGTTCTTTGGTCAGGGTTGTCAGCTTCACGCCGAGCTTTTCGAGGTGAAGTCGCGCGACTTCTTCGTCGAGCCGCTTCGGCAGCATGTGCACGCCGAGAGTGAAGTGGCCATCTTCGAAGCCGAGTGACGAAGGATTCCACAGG
>CALDJX010000126.1 GCA_937899075.1 uncultured Planctomyces sp.
GCCGGAACTGCGCGGAGCTTGTTCCAGCCTACGACTCACCATGAATCGATTTTCGGGAAGTTTTCTCGACACGTTCCTAACCAACGCAAAGAGTCGAATGATGACTCAGGCTGATGCTCAAATGGGACTACCAATTGACCGCGTCATGAGTCACGAAGTTTCTTTGCGGGACTCTGCGTCTTCGCAACTTTGCGTCAGGAGCTGTTGTGTCCATCCTGTTCCTTTTCTCTTTGACAAGGCAATCCGATGACCAGTAAAGCAACCACCGAATACCGCTATGAAAAACTGACCTGGCCGGAAATTAACGACGCCGTGGAGCAGAACCAGGTCTGCATCATTCCATGCGGCGCCGTCGAGCAGCACGGGGATCATCTTCCGCTGGACGTTGACCTGATGTGCCCCGGCTCGATCGCTCGCGGCGTGGGCGAGGCCAACCCCGACAAGGTGCTTGTCCTGCCGACCATCGCGTACGGCTACACCGGTCACGTCATGGACTTTCCAGGCACGATCAACACGCACTACGAAACCTTCATCAAACAGGTTCTCGACGTCACGACGTCGCTCGCCTATCACGGTTTCAAAAAGATCATTCTGCTCAACGGTCACGGCTCCAACATGCCGAATCTTGACTTTGCCGCCAGGCGAACGAATCTGGAAACCAGCGCCGAGTGCCTGCTGATTGCCTGGTGGCACCTGCTGAACGTCGACCCCGATTTCAACGCGACATGGCGTGAAAGCACTTTCCCAGGCGGTTGTGCTCACGCCTGCGAACTGGAAACGTCACTTTATCTCTACCTCGACGAAGACGGAGTCCGCAAAGACCGGATCAAGAATCACATCAGTACGGTCACCAAAGACAACCCTTACATGTGGGTCGATTTGCTGGGCTCCGGAGCGGCGGCGTTAACGTCCTGGACAAGCAGCTACTCGACTCGCGGAGTAATCGGCGAGCCCGAGTTGGCGACAAAGGAAAAGGGCGAGAAGATTTACCACGAGGGTGTCAAACAGCTCGACGCCATCGTCAAGTATTTTCAGGACCGACCAAAGGACGTCCGCGTTCGACATCAACGGTCGAAGCCCGACATGCCCATGCCGTGGAATCAGAACGACATCGAGGAATAGGAATGCCGCAGCTTATTAACCTGTCTCGTCTCGTGTTCGCAGCGACGTTGTTTACTGGATGGTCGGTGACAACGACCGCTGAGGATCTGTTTCCCCGTGAGTTAACAACCTTTGCTCCGGCTTCCGGGAATCCGATTTTCACGGCGCAGGGCGATGGACACTGGGATGTCAAGATTCGCGAACGCGGCTGGATTCTGTTCGACAAGGAAGCCGAAGACGGAACTCCTGCGTGGCGAATGTGGTACACCGGCTACGACGGAACGCGCGAGGGGCAAAAGAAGCTCGGGCTGGCCACGTCGCACGACGGCGTGAAGTGGGCCGCTCATCCTGGCAACCCGATTTACGATGTCGCCTGGATCGAAGATCTGATGATCGTTCCGCACGACGGAACTCTTTACATGTTTGCCGAGGGAAAAGGCGACCAGGCCCATTTGCTGACGTCGAAGGACGGCGTTGTCTGGCATAGCGTCGGAATCCTCGATGTTCGAAAAGCGAACGGCCGACCGATTAAGCCCGGCCCTTACGGAACGCCGACCGCGTTCTACGAGGACGGCGTCTGGAATCTGTTTTACGAACGGCGGGACGCCGGCATCTGGCTGGCGACCTCTCGCGACATGAAAGTCTGGACGAACGTCAGCGACGATCCAGTCATGGTTCCGGGGCCGGACGAGTTCGACCTCGATCTGATCGCGATGAATCAGGTCTTCAAATACCAGGGGCGGTACTACGCTTCGATCCACGGCTCGAAAGCGGGTTCGAAACTCTGGGCCAATGGCATCGCCGTGTCGGACGACCTGAGAACCTGGAAGAAATATCCCGGCAACCCTCTGAGGCCGATCTCTGAAAACAAATCCAGCGGCCTGTTCATCCATGATGGAAAACAAATTCGCTTCTACACGATGCACGACCAGGTTCACGTCCACTCCGCGGTTCCGAGATAGCCTCAGGAATGAGTCGAGAATAACTTCCCGATTTCGATTAGAGCGGTGATTTCCGTCATTCCCGCGCAGGCGGGAAACCAGTACCGCAGAGAAACTGGTTTCCCGCCTGCGCGGGAATGACGTGGCAGTTTTCCGGGAAGTTATTTCGGACACGTTCCTCAGCGGATCCGATGCTTGCGTTGCCTTCCGACTCTGGCAAGATCACGATGCTCGTTGACGCGTGGTTGGAACGCGTCCGTCTTGTTCCTAACCCGACTTTCCGTCGCACTCATGAAGTGCGGCTCTGAATTTCAGGAGAAAAGTATGCGACTTCAAACTGTCGTCTGCCTGTGCGTTGCTCTGCTTGCGGGGTCCGTCGCTGCTGAAGATGCGGCCAAAGATCAAGCGAAGAGCAAGAAGCCAAAGGATAATAAAAACGTCGTCCAGCTATTCGACGGCAAGACTCTGAAAGGCTGGAAGTCGACCAACTTCGGCGGAGAAGGCGAAGTTCTGGTCAGAGACGGCAGTCTCACTCTGGAAGTCGGCTCCGACCTGACCGGGATCACCTGGGAAGATGCCAAGGTGATTCCGCGATCGAATTACGAGATCACATTTCAGGCCATGCGAGTCGACGGGTTCGATTTTTTTGTCGGGCTGACACTTCCAATTCAGAAAGGCTACGGCACTCTGATTTGTGGCGGCTGGGGCGGCGGAGTGTGTGGGCTGTCGTCGATCGACAGCTACGACGCCTCTGAAAACGAAACAACGTCGTATCGCGCGTTCAAAGCCAAACAGTGGTACAAGATTCGAATTCGCGTCACAGACGAACAGATCAACGCATGGATTGACGACGAGGAGATTCTCGACGTGGGGATTAACGATCACAAATTTTCAGTACGGATCGAGGTCGATGCGTCGAAACCGCTGGGATTTTGTACCTGGCAGACGACGGCAGCTCTGAAAGACATTAAGCTCCGGAAACTGACGAAAGCTGATCTGCAGAAGAAGCCAGCCGCCAAAACGCAAACGAAGTAGGCTGACAGTTCGACAGGCGACAATCTGACATGACAACCCGGTTTCCTCGGGAGACCGGGTTCTTTTTCTTTCTGAACGCAGGATTTCTCTAAACGATGGATGATGCGTACCTCGTCAAACCGGTGTCCGAGCCCGTTCGAGGATCAATTCGGCCGCCCGGCTCCAAAAGCTTGACCAACCGAGCGTTGATTACCGCTGCGCTGGCGTCGGGCACGACGAAGCTCACCGGAGTTCTGGCCAGCGATGACACGCGAGTCATGGTCGAAAGTCTGAATCGTCTGGGCATTCAGGTGACTCACGACGTCGACAGCCGCACGATGGAAATTTCCGGTTGCGGAGGCAAGCCGCCGGCTGCGAAGGCCGACCTCTGGCTTGAAAACAGCGGGACAAGTATTCGGTTTCTCACAGCGTTCTGTGCGTTGGGAAATGGCGAATACCGCCTCGACGGCAACGAGCGAATGCGGGAACGCCCGATCGCTCATCTAATCGAAGCGTTGAACCTGTTCGGCGTTGATGCCGCGTGCGAATTGGGAACGAATTGCCCGCCGGTACGGATGACGGCCAAAGGATTCTCTGGCGGACGAACTTCCATCGCGGGCGACATTTCCAGCCAGTACCTGAGTGCCTTGCTGATGGCGGCCCCGTGTGCATCGAATCCGGTCGAGATTAAAGTGACCGGCGATCTGGTTTCCAAGCCGTACATCGATATGACCATGGGCGTGATGGCTCAGTTTGGAGCAACAGTGCTCTGCCCTGATACACACCGATTTTCGATCGCTCCCCAAGAATATAAAGCGACGAACTACGAGATCGAACCCGACGCTTCTGCCGCCAGCTACTTCTTCGCCGCCGCCGCCATTACCAGTGGTGAAGTGACGGTCGAAGGCCTGACCAGCTACGCCTTGCAGGGTGACGTTCACTTTGTCGAGGCCCTGGAGAAAATGGGCTGCGAAGTTGATTACGGCGACGATTCTATCACTGTCCGTGGTGGCGAACTTTCCGGCGTCGACATCGACATGAACGCGATCAGCGACACGGCTCAAACACTGGCAGTCGTCGCGCTGTTCGCAGAGGGGCCGACACGTATCCGCAACGTTGGCCACATGCGTCACAAAGAGACCGACCGAGTCGCGGCTGTCGTCAACGAAATCCGTCGGATGGGCGTCGAGGCAGAAGAGCACGACGATGGCCTGACGATTACTCCGGGACAGCTTCAGCCCGCGACGATTGAAACTTACGACGATCATCGCATGGCCATGAGTTTTGCACTCGCCGGGCTTCGAACCGAGGGAATTCGCATTGCCGATCCGTCGTGTACGGGCAAAACCTATCCCCACTTTTTCAGCGACCTTGAAAAGCTCTGCGGTACGAACTCATGAAGAAACGTGACCCGCTTAGATTCCGCAAAAGCGAAGTTGGCCAGAAACGATTTCATCAGCGAGGCCCGTCGGTCGTCGAAGGGCTGCCGAGGCCAACTACCGATCGGCAGCTCGCACTCGTCATTCTCGATGAGCATAAGCGAACTCAAACATTCGTCGGCCAGTTACTCGACGAGAAGATCGAAGGCCTCGGACGCAGCTTTCCAGGGCGGAAACCGCTTGGCTCGAAAGTTGGTGGCCAGAGTGAAAGTTCCACCGTCGAAAGTTCCACTGCCGAACCTTCGCCCTGGAAGACGCCTTCCAGGCCAGCGACGACGGTCAAAAACCTTTCGAAATACGATCGCCCCTTTATCTCTGAGCTGGTGAACGGTGTCGTGCGGAGGCAGGCGACGCTCGATGCGTTGCTCGGTGCTTTCGTCACGCGGCCTCGCTACAGCATTGAAGATCAATTGTGGACGCTGTTGCAGCTTGGGCTGTACCAGCTTGTGTTCATGCACGGCGTACCGCCTCACGCTGCCGTTCACGAGACCGTTGAACTTGGGCGCTGGGCTCAGCAGCCTCGCTGGTGCGGCTTTATGAACGGCGTCTTTCGGTCGATCGCCCGCGAGATCGCCGACTCCTTTGAAGAGACACCTTCTTCCAGTCGAGTACCGGTCAGCGTTCGTCCGGCATTGCTGAAAGCACGGGCTGCCGCGAAAGAACAAGCAGATACAAGAGACTCAAATTCAGAACCAGCTGCTCCGTCGGTGCCGATCACTCCGGTCGTGGCTGACTCGCCCTGGGCCATGGCCACGGCTGCGAAGTCGCCAGCCCCAGTTTCTGCTCCAGTCCCTGTTTCGGCCCCCGCTCCTGTCGAGGAACCAACACCCGAACCTGTCATCGTGGAAGCAGAAGCATCAGAAATTGATCCGCGAAAGACTCCCGAGTTCCGCGTGACGGAGATCCGATATCGAAGTATCGGCAAAGACGTTTTTCCGCCGCCGGAAACAGATCTTGCCGGGTATATCACAGCGGCGTTTGGTCTGCCCGAATGGTTGATCACTCGCTGGAGCGTCAGGTTTTCCGCCGACCAGATGCTTCAAATGGCAAAGTGGTTTGATCTTCGACAACCTCTGACGCTGCGGGTTAATCCGTTGAAGATAACTCGAGACGAACTGCTGGCCGAAATGCGGGATGCTGCAACCGGAGACCCAACAACGTTGTTGGAAGCCGGTGATCGGCCGGAATCAATCCGTTATGAAGGCCCGTTTCGAATTGTTGATCTGCCCGGTTTCGCTGACGGACGCTTTACCGTGCAGGACGAAACGGCCATGTCGGCAGCGGCGTTGCTGGATCCGCAACCGGGCGAACGAGTTCTTGATCTGTGCGCTGCTCCGGGCACAAAGACGACGCACCTCGCCGAACTGATGAAAGGCGAAGGGAGTATCGTCGCAACGGATGTCGATCTCGGCCGCTTGCGGAAAATCGAAGAGAACGCCGACCGGCTCGGTTTCTCGTCGATGATTCAGCCACTGGTGATTCGCGAGGACTTGTCTGAATTGCCTGAAGGCCCGTTCGATGCCATCCTGATCGACGTCCCCTGCTCCAACACTGGAGTTCTTGGCAAGCGTCCTGAGGTTCGGTCTCGAATTACGCCAGAAGACATCGATGAGTTGGTCGTCACCCAGAAAAAACTGCTCGATGCAGCCGCGTCGCTCGTCGCCCCCGGCGGACGGATTGTCTACTCAACCTGTAGCGTCGAACCCGAAGAGAACTCCGGCGTCGTCACCCAGTTTCTGCAGAAGTCTTCCGACTTCGAACTGGTCGAAACTCAGGAGTTCATTCCGGGTTCCCCGTCCGACGGCGGTTACCAGGTGCTGTTGCGGCGACTGTCCTGAGCAACACCGCTCGCGGCTGAATGCCTGTGGAAGATTTCTGGCGAAGAATGCGGCGGTCCGGTGGACGAGCGAGCGGGCAATGCGGTACTACTATGACGATTGGTACTGTCCAGTTCCCGCCTCATAAAGGACCTTCCGATGAATCAACGGCCCGAACGTCACTGCCCCGATTGCGAAACCGCTTCCGACTCAACGATCCTTGACGCTTTCGGAACTCCCGTAAGCCGTCGCGGATTCCTCAGAACTGTCGGCGGAACTGCCGCCGCGGTGGGGGTTGCCCAACTTCTGCCAGACGTCCTGTCGGCTCAAGCCGCCCCATCAGCAAAGAGCACCGCTGAAACGGCAGTCAAAGCACTTTACGACTCGTTCAGTGATCAGCAGGCCGCGATGATCTGCCTGCCGTTTGATCACAAACTGCGGCACCGCATCAATGCCAACTGGAAGATTTCCAAGGTCGCGATTGGCAGCGACTTTTACTCGAACGACCAGCAAGACCTGATCACTCAAATCGTCAAAGGCATCACCAGTGAAGACGGCTACGATCGCCTCAGCCGTCAGATGAAAGCTGACGGTGGCGGCATCAGGAACTACTCGATGGTCATCTTCGGAGAACCCGGGACTGACAAGTTTCAATGGGAACTGACCGGACGGCATCTGACGCTGCGAGCCGATGGAAACAGCGCTCCCGGAGCGGCGTTTGGTGGCCCGATCGTCTACGGCCATAGTCCGGAAGACCCCGCGAAAAACCTGTTTTACTACCAGACGAAGCAGGTCAATGAAGTCTTCAAGGCTCTCGATGCAAAGCAGGCCAAAGTGGCTTTGCTCGAAAGCTCTCCTTCCGAGGACGAGGTTGACCTTCAAGGTAAAAAGGGCAAGTTCCCAGGGCTCGCCGTGGCTAACCTAAGCAGCGACCAGAAAGAGCTCGTCGCGGACACGCTTAAAGTTCTGCTCGGCATCTACCGCGAAGAAGACGTTCAGGAAGTCATGTCGATTCTTAAGGAAGGCGGCGGGCTCGACAGTCTGCACATGTCGTACTACGCCGATGGCGACCTCAAGGACGACAAGATCTGGGACGTCTGGAGAATCGAAGGCCCATCCTTCGTGTGGCACTTCCGAGGTGACCCGCACGTCCATGCTTATATTAATATCGGCCTGAAGGCATAACGCCTCGCCGTCACAGATTTTCTCAGCGAACCCCGAAACTCTTTGTGAGCTTCGGGGTTCTTTCTTTAAGCACAAGCGGTCCCCACGCCGCTGGAGAGATTCGCAATCCATCCCGAAACATCCGGAAGGACGCTCTCGATGAAACCCTGGATTACCACGACGTTGATAATCGCTCTGGCAATGGCCCATGCCGGCGACGTATTCGGTCAGCGGCCACAGCAAAGACGCCCCGGTCAATCAGGAGCCAGCCGAGCTCCCGGCGGCGGTGGGCCTGGCGGCGGTGGGCCTGGCGGCGGTGGGCCTGGCAGTGCCGGTTCCAGCACTCTGGAACGATCAGGTCTGAAGGTCGGTCAGCAAATGCCCGACGTAACCATCTACGATGAGAACGGTGAGAAGTTTTCGCTCAGCCGCGTGAAGGGCAAACACGCCGTCCTCGTTTTCGGATGTCTGACCTGACCACCTTTCATCAGAAACGTCCCCGGTCTGGAGACGATACATCGGGACTTCGGTCCCAAAGGCGTGCAGGTTTTCTTCGTTTATAAAGCGCTGGCTCACCCGGAAGGCGGCAGCAGTCCGTACGTGACGCCGTTCACGCTGAAAGAGCGACTCCTGCATGTTCAGGAAGCGAAGAAAACGCTCGGCGCAACCGTGCCGTGGCTTTGTGACACGATCGCAAACGACCTGAAGCATGCTCTTGGTGATCGACCAAACTCGGAATTCGTGATCGATCCGGATGGTAAAATCGTCGTCATGCGGGACTGGAGCAACCCGGAAACGCTGCGAGCCGATCTTGAAAAGCTGGTTGGAGCCGTCGCGAATCCGACACGAGTTTCGGATCTTGATCTGAAGATTGAAACGACTCCCAAGCCTGCGGCATCCGGTGTTGTGAAGCGAGTTCTCCTTTCAGAACAGGGGCAACCGTTACTCGTCACACCGCAGGAATCGAAAACTCCGTACTACGTCAAGCTGCGGGCCGAGGCTGACAAAGACCTCTTACGAACTGGGAAGGGACAGCTTTACCTCGGATTTCATCTGGATCCGATCTACCACGTCCATTGGAACAACCTGGCAAAGCCACTCTCCTGGGAAGTTACGTCAGCGGAATCAGTTTCCGTGACTCCGCCGAAAGGTGTTGGCCCGCAACCAGAACCAGAAGCTGATATCGATCCACGTGAGTTCATTGTTGAGGTCGATTCGGAACGCGACGCAGGACCAATCGAAATCACCGTCAAGTATTTCGCCTGTAATGACGAGCAAGGTTTCTGCATCCCGGTCACTCAAAAATACACGGTGAGCCTTGAGCAGGATCGTGACGGCGGCCAGGCTCGTCGATCAGGCAGTGGCCGAGGCCCCGGCGGCAGACCACCTGGTGCTGGAAATCCAGAGGGAGGCCCTCCCGGCGGATTCTCTGTCGCGCGGCTCATGCGTTTTGACGAGAACAAAGACGGAAAAGTGAGCCGAGACGAATTGCCCCGACAAATGGTCCGCATGCTGGACCGAGCTGACAGCAACAACGACGACGCCATTGACGAGGAAGAAGCCAAGGCCATGGAAGCTCGCTTCCGCCAACGGTCGCCGCAACCACGTACGCGTTAAAACTATTGAATCAGTAAAGCCAAAGAGCCGAGCTTCACGGGGAAGCTCGGCTCTTTTCGTTTCTAAATCTCACGTGGATAACAACCGATTAATTCAGATGTCGATCTGCAAAGTCGAGGAACACCTTCCAGTCTTCCGCAGACATTGAGTGTTCGCCCGGACGAATGAAATAGCCGAGACGGCTGTCGATCAGCTTTCCCATTTCCGGTTTCGCGCCGTCTTTCAGGCCGTCGACTCCAAGAAATCGATAAACGGGATCCGCGGCTTGAAGCATGTTGAACTGTCCGTTCGGGTCGGCCCATT
>CALDJX010000127.1 GCA_937899075.1 uncultured Planctomyces sp.
CGATGATCATCACCGACGCAGATGCGATGCCGATCGAGTTTACCGAGATCATGGACCTGACGGTGGAACCTGCTGGCAGCTCGCAGAACCAACTGCCGCAGTTGACGAAGATTCCGATCACCACTGCCGAGGCGGAGATCAGCAGCAGCCTGCTCGACAGCACGGCCAGCAACGCTGGTAACAACGGCGAAGGCGGCGACACTGACGAAGGCTTCGGCTTTATGTTCAGCATGCCTCAGGGCGGGAAGGTCGTCAGCAGGGGCAGCTTCAGCGCGTGGACCGTGCCCGAAGATCCGGAGCCTCGCAAAGACTACATGATCGTCATTCGGATCAAGCTGCCTGAGACAACGAAGCTGTACCGCATCTCTGATCTGTCGGGCAAAGTCGAAGGCTCCGACTTGTACGAGCAGTATTTGCCGTTCGACCCAAACCGCAAAGACCTGGCCGCTCGGTCAGAACTCGGCGGGCAGATCATCCAGTTGCGATCATCGTCGCGACTCCGCGTCATCAAGAATCACGTTCAGATCATGATTCCCGTCAAAGGCGGCGACAACCAGATCCGCGACACGATCCACATCAAGTCGCGCATGTTGAACGAAGATCAGAAGCTTGAAATCGTTTTCTGATTCGAATCGCCGAATTCGAACTCGCGATTCTTAACGCCGGGCAGGTTCGCTCTCAGCGACGCTTCCGGATCGGCGCGGATTGACAATCCCCGATCAGCCGCCACGATCTCTCGCCGAGCGATTGCCACGTGATGCGCTGCCCAGTTGAGTAGACAAGCTGCCGTCACCGATGCTGGCCGAAACGCTCGGTCTTACATGAATCATTGATTTTAACGAAGCGGAGTTCACGGATGGATATTTCAACAAGCGACGCTGCGTGGAAAAACGTCGAATGCAACTGGCTCGTGGTTGGGGTGACTGAGTCGCCCGATCTTTCCGGGCCGCTCGGCGAACTCGACACGGCATTGAGCGGTACGATTTCTCGACTCATCGAAGCGGGCGACCTTAAAGGCAAACTCGCCGAACTGTTGCCTCTGCACGATGCACCGGGAGTTGCGGCTGATCGAGTGCTTTTCGTGGGGCTCGGGAAGTCCGACGAGTTGACTCGCGCCCGTTTCGAAAAGGCAGCGATGTCGGCTGTGCGGAAGGTCTCGTCGAAAGCTGATACCTCGGCAGCGATTTGCCTGCTCGGTTCGGGAATCGGCGCGGTCAGCAGTTCGGTCGCCGCCGAGACTGCAGCAACGGCAATCGTCGTCGGCTCGCAAGGGCAGGACTCGCTGAAGGCAGAACCCGGACACTTCCCGTTGGCAGCGGCGTCGATTGTTGTGTCGGACGGTGATCAGTCAGAAACGGCTGCGGCGGTTGAACGAGGAACGATCCTCGGAGAATCCATCAACCTGACGCGAGACCTGGTGAACCTGCCGCCTGAAATTATCTACCCCGAGTCGTTCGCCAAGCGCGCACAGGCTGTTGCTGCAGAACTTGGTTTGAAGGTCGAAGTGCTTGGTCAGTCGGATCTGGAAGCCGAGAAAATGGGAGCGTTGCTCGCCGTTTCGCAAGGCAGCAGCAGCGACCGAGGCCCGCGGGTCGTCTCGGTCAGTTATGCAGGGGCAGGGGAGGACGCTCCCACGCTGGCCATCGTCGGCAAGGGCGTCACTTTTGACAGCGGCGGGCTGTCGCTCAAAACGTCGGACGGCATGATCACAATGAAATGCGACATGGCCGGAGCGGCAACCGCGCTCGGAGCCGTCGCCGCGATCGCTCGACTGAAACTGCCCGTCAACGTCGTTGGTTATATGGGCCTCGTCGAGAACATGGTCAGCGCCACGTCGTACAAGCTGGGCGACATCCTGACCGCTCGCAACGGAGTGACGATTGAAGTTCAGAACACCGACGCTGAAGGCCGACTCGTCCTGGCTGACGTCCTGAATTACGCCGTCGACAAAGGTGCTGACAAAATCGTCGACCTGGCGACGTTAACCGGAGCCTGCGTGGTCGCTCTGGGCGAAGAAGTCACCGGAGCGTTCACCAACGACCAGGAATGGTGCGACACCATCACGACTGCCGCGGCGACGGCCGGAGAGAATATCTGGCAGATGCCCATGTTCGACCACTTCGGCGACCTGCTGAAAAGCGACGTCGCCGACTGCCGCAACATCGGCGGTCGATGGGGCGGAGCGATCTCGGCCGCGAAGTTTCTCGAAAAGTTTGTCGAGAAGACTCCGTGGGTTCACCTCGACATCGCCGGCCCGTCGTTCGCCTCAAGCAACTCGTCGCACCGCGAAGGTGGCTCTACGGGGTGCATGGTGAGAACGCTGGTGGAAGCCGCTGCTTCGCTTGCTGAGTAATCGAAAGCGGCCAGGCCTACTGCGGACTCAGTTGAATATCGAATATCGAACAAGGAATGTCGAAATTTGAAGTACAAAGCTGAGTCGTGCCATACTTCGGATTTCGACATTCCTTGTTCGATATTCTGCGGTTCGGCCGTCAATTGAGTCGGTAAGATTGCTCGCTTCCAAAAAACGAAACCGACCATCGCAGGTGCAATGGTCGGTTTCTTCGTTTTGGTTCAGCTGACTCTGGCTCACCGGCTTACTTCATGAAGAAGTCGCTCGGACCTTTGATTGTGTAGTAAGGGTACTGCACAGTCGCTGGCGGCTGATTCTGGTCCGGGTAAGTCAGACCTTTTGGAGCGTTGTACTGCCAGGTGTGGTGGTGCGTCGGTCGCCACGAATCGAAGCCGCGAGTCTGCGGGCAGACCGGGCAGCCGTTGCCTTGCGGGCACGTCGGGCAGTCGGCCGCGCTGAACTGATTCGGGTCATTGGCCGGCCCGTCCCAGTATTGCACTCCAGGTTTCGGACCAGCGATCCGCATGTCCATGCCGGCATTGTTCGCCGCCATCTGGTGCGGGTTCTGTTGGTACTGGCCGGGAGCCTGGCCTCGCACAGTGCCCATATTCTGGCTGCACCCGACTGATGCCAACACGACTCCGCAACAGGCGAGTAAAACGACGGACTGTCTCATTTGGAAATCCCTTCCATGTCTCTGGAAACCTGCCTCGCCGCGGACGACGCCCTGAGGCAAAGCAAAGTTGATTCGTGCATCCTGATGGCAACGAAACGGGATCCATTCCGCCTGAACGAAATGACGACCGAAGATCGGCTGATCCGACCACAGCTCGCTGCTCAAAGGGTCTTATCGACCATGTCGGCCGCGAAATTCGGAGAATCGGTGCAAGGCGGACAACCGGATTAACCGTGAAAGTCCACCGATATTGCAGCTCCAACCCATTCTCAGTAGATTACCACCCACCTTCCGGTCGAACGGCGTACGGATATGTCAGCCAGGTCGTAACTGCTTTTTACGAAATGGGATAGCATCTCCGAGGAGCACTCGCTGAACGGCGGAAAGTTTGGTCTGTGGCGTCTGCCGCAGAGTCTTCGCCCGGGCATTCTGCGAATCTCGGGCGAGCACGAAATCAAGGGAGTGTCGCCGTGTTTATTGCTGCATCTTCTCGATGCTTTTCGGATCTCAAGTTTGAAGAAGCCTGCCAGAACATTGTCGACCTGGAATACGACCGGATCGACATCTGGCTGGATGAGTCATCAAACCACCTGAAACCGTCCGAGGTCGCGGGCGATCCTGAGTCTTTCGTATTTCGGTACCGCGATCAAAGCCGGCTGACGCCCGTCGCCTTCACCGTCGCTCACGACATCGACACCGAAACGATGAGGGGCCTGTGCGCGGCCGCCAAGTTGCTCCGCGTGACTCAGATTACGGTTCCATCCTCGCCGATCGGAACGCCGTTCAATTCCGAGATTGATCGACTGAAACAGTTCGTCGCGATCGGCAACGAAGACGGGATTCGAATCTCGATTCACACCAAAGGCGGACAACTGACCGAAGACCCGCACACGGCGGTTGAACTTTGTCAGTCGGTACGCGGCCTGGGGCTGTCGCTCGACCCGAGCTATTACATCTGCGGCGTGCACAGCAACCAGTCGTGGGATCAGGTCTTCCCCTACGTCTACCACACGCTTTTACGAGACAGCACCGACAAGCAGATTCAGGTGCAGGTTGGCCTGGGCGAAGTCGACTACGCTCGCATTATGCAACTGCTGGCTCGCGAAGATTACAAACGAGCATTGTCCGTCGACTTTGACCGCGGGCAGATGGACAGCGAAACGCTCGCTCTGGAAATGCGCAAGTTGAGACTGCTGCTCGAAACACTGCTGTAGCGGCTGGGGGCGAGAGTGTTCCTCAGTTTTGAAAGAGGACTGAGCCGAACGCGCTAGCGTCGGGCGTCAGCAGGCAAGACGCAGCACAACTCAGGCCCGCGGCTAGCGCCGTCGGCTTACGTTTCAATCTGAGGTGAGCATCGACTCATGCCGCAGTTCGTCCTGCTCGAACATGACCACCCGGAACTTCACTGGGACTTCATGCTCGAAAGCGGCGACGTTCTGCTGACCTGGCGTCTCGACCGCATCCCCGCCGAAGCCGACGAGATTCCTGCGACGTCGCTGCCCGATCATCGTAAGGCGTACCTCGACTACGAAGGCCCGGTCAGCGGCAACCGCGGTTCGGTTGTCAGAATCGATCGAGGCGATTTCGAATTGCTGGAGTCCGCCGACGGGTCCCTCGCGACACGATTGATGGGGATGCGGCTTCGAGGCACTGCCCGGCTCCAGAAAATAACTTCGGACGGTTCACCGGACGAGTCCCTGTGGCGCATGATGTGGCAGCCCGACTGACCACAACCGCCTCACACCCGCTTTGCGTGGAGACTCCGAGATGCGACGACCTGTTATCGCTGCGGCACTGTTCCTGCTTGTCGGAACGTTCTCTTCCACGAGCCACGCTGAACTGAAACTGGCAACGTTCGACGTCGACGCCTCGCCGCCGGTCGGCACGGCTCTGGCTTACGACCCATCGATCGGCGTGCAAACGCCGCTGAGTTGCCGCGGCATTGTCCTGACCGGAGCCGGCAGGCCGATCGTGCTGTGTGCCGTCGACTGGATTGGGATCGGAACGGGCGGGCAGGTCGTCTTTAAAGAAAGTCTCGCCAAAGCCGCGGGGACAATTCCCGAACGCGTCGCTGTTCACACGCTGCACCAGCACGATGCCCCTCGATGTGACTTCGCCGTCGAAGAACTGCTTCGTGACGCCGGCTTGGAAAACGCGGGCTTCGACGATGCTTTTGCCAGAGACGTTGTTCGTCGAGCCGCGGCCGCGATCAAAGTATCGATCGTCAACGCAAGGCCGGTCACGCATCTCGGTCTTGGCATTGGGACAGTGAAAGATGTTGCCTCGAACCGGCGAATTCTCGGCGAAGATGGCAAGGTTAAATTTACGCGGTGGACTGCGACGCGTGATGAAAAACTGCGAGCCATGCCGGTCGGCACAATCGACTCGCAACTGAAAATGATCTCGTTCTGGAACGGCGACCAGCCGCTGGCCGCTCTGAGTTATTACGCCTGTCATCCGCAAAGTTATTACCGCACGGGCATGGCCAGTCCCGACTTCCCAGGCCTCGCCAGAAACTCGCGACAGGCAGCGACGAACGTTCCGCACATCCACTTCAACGGAGCCGGTGGCAACATCGGAGCCGGAAAGTGGAACGACGGCTCGAAAGAGAATCGTCACGTACTTGCCGACAAGGTCGCCGCCGGAATGAGAGACGCCTGGAACGCGACGAAGAAGTCGGCAATCACCGAGGCTGACGTTGCATGGTCGACGGCACCGGTTTCGTTGCCGGTCGCTTCCCACCTGGTCGAGGCGGACTTGTTGAAAACTCTCCAGAACAAAGACGCGAAATCGGCGGATCGCTGGTTCGCGGCCAAGCATTTGATCTGGCTGCGCCGCTGCAACAATCGAGAAACGATCGACATCTCGTGCCTCACCGTTGGGAATTCAAGAGTCCTGCACATGCCCGGCGAACTGTTCGTTGAGTATCAGCTGGCCGCTCAGAAACTCCGCCCGGATCTCTTCGTCGCGATGGCTGCTTACGGCGATTACTCGCCCGGCTACATCGGGACCGAAATCGCCTACAGCCAGGGCGGCTACGAAGCCAGTGCGAGAGCGTCGCGAGTTGCGCCGGAAGTGGAAGGCGTCCTGATGGGTGCTGTCGAAAAACTTCTTGATGCAAAACGTGATTGAACCGCGGCAACCGTTCTGAGTGCACCAGGTCTTCGTCGACGCGTGCTGACATGATTCAACTTTACGACTCTGCAAACGGAACGTAACCGGTTATTCTGAAAAGTCGCCGGCACACGGGACGGGCAGGCATTCATTATCGCACGGCGGAAACGGTTGACTCATGCCAGACCAGCCTTCCAATTTGGCAAGCTCTCAGCAGACTCCTGACGACAGGATGTTTCGCGCGATCGTCGAAGGAGCGATCGAGGGAATTCTCGTCCATCGTGATCAGAAACCGCTGTACCTCAATTCCGCCTGGGCACGGCTGCACGGACTGAAGGTCGACGATGTCCTGCGAATGGACAACGTCCTGCCGCTGATTCATGAGTCCGAACGTCCGCGACTTCTCAGCTACATGCAGCAGCGGATGCGCGGCGAAGCGGCACCGACTCAGTACGAGTACCGAGGCGTTCGAGCTGACGGAACGGTGTTCTGGCTGGAGAACCTGGTTCAGCAGATCAACTGGTGCGGCGAGCCGGCCATTCAGGCGACCGTCATCGACATCACGCGGCGTAAGAAAGCAGAACAGGCTTTGCTACTGAGCGAAGCTCACTTTCGCAGCGGCTTTGAAGACGGGCCGATCGGAGTCACATTTGTCGATCGCAACCTGAATTTTATTCGGGTCAATCGAGCCTTCTGCGACATGACAGGCTACTCGGAAGACGAGCTTCTTCATCTGACAACAACCGAGCTGACGCTTCCCGAGGATCTCAATTCAGACTCGCCGCAACCTGACACGACGGCCAGCGAGTTCGCCAACTTTTCTGTTCGCAAGAAGTATGTTCGAAAAGACGGCGGCATCGTGTGGGTGCGTTTGTCGGCTCATTGGATTTTCGACGGAGACGGCGAAACCGCATACCGCATGACGCTGGTCGAAAACGTCACCGACCGTGTCCAGGCAAGGCTTGCGGTTGAAGCCAGCGAACGTCGTTTTCGAAATCTGGTCGAAGGCTCGATCCAGGGAATCCTGATTCACCGCGACGATAAGCCTTTGTTCGTCAACGAAGCGTGGTCGCAAATCTTTGGCTACTCGGCCGCGGAAGTTCGCGACGCCACTACAACGCTCCAGTTCGCAGCTCCGGAAGAGCACGAACGACTTCAAAGCTTTCGCGAAGCCCGCATGACCGGCGAGGCGGCTCCGACACGTTACGAATACAAAGGCCTTCGGAAAAACGGGACGACAGTCTGGTTGGAAAATAATGTTCGCGTTGTTGGCTGGGACGGCGGACCAGCCATTCAGTCAACAATTATTGATTGCACGCAACGCAAGCTGCGCGAGAACGAGCTTGAATCTTTCAATCAGGAACTGGAGCGCCGCGTTGCTGAACGAACGGCCGAACTGGAAGCTGCCAACGACCAGCTTCTGGGCGAAGTGACCGAACGACTGCGTGCGGAGATGAAACTCCGGGAGTCAACGGTGCTCTATGAATCGCTCGTCGAAACGATTCCGCTGTGCGTCGCGAGAAAAAACCTCGAAGGCGATTTCGTCTTCGTCAACAAGGCGCTTCGAGACACGTTCGGAAAGTCGCTTGAAGAGATCGTCGGGCGGAATGACTACGACTTTTCGCCGAAAGAACTCGCCGACCAGTACCGCAACGACGATCGACGAGTCATCGAAACCGGGGAGCAGCTCGACTTTGTTGAGACCTCTAAATTTCAGGGAGAGGTGCGGCACATCCAGACGATGAAGACGCCGATCCGGAATCTGCATGGCGAAATCTCAGGAACGCAACTCGTCTTCTGGGATATCACTCCGCAGGTCGAAGCAGCTGAGATTCGAAAGGAAGCTCAGGAAGAGCTGGAATTGCGAAACCGCGATTTGACGTCTCTGCTTTATGTGATCTCGCACGACCTGAAAGAACCCGTCCGAGCCATCCAAAGTTTTTCGATGCTGATCAGTCAGCAGGAAGACTTACAGCTCGACGAACGAAACCGCGGATTCCTGCAACGAGTAATCGACGCGTCAAGCCGGATGCAGGCTCTGCTGGACGACGTGCTGTTGCTGTCAAGAGCCCAGCGGACCGTTGACGCATCCGAACTGGTCGACCTCGGCGAACTTATCAAAAGTGTTCTGCAGATTCTTTCTGCGAGAATTGAAGAGACCAAAGCGTCGGTCACTGTCCAGAAGCCGCTTCCGGTGGTGCTGGGTGATCGCCGGTGGCTCATTCAGGCGTTGCAGAATCTTGTGGCGAACGCGTTGAAGTTTGCGCTCCCGGATGAGGCGCCCGACGTTGAAATCGCAACCGCCAATGCGACCGAGCTTGCCGGTGCCGAGGCCGGCATCGTTGTCCGGGATCGAGGCATCGGGGTGGATCCTGAGCACGCCGAGAGAATCTTTGATCTGTTCCAGCGAGCTGTCGGCCGTAACGTCGAAGGTACCGGAGCTGGCCTGGCTATCGTTCGAGGCATCGCCGAACGACACGGCGGAGGGTGCCGAGTCATTCCTCGTGAAGGTGGTGGATCCGTCTTCATTCTGACGTTCGGCTCAGCCGACGCTTGACGCTAACCAGTGATCGCCAGCTCGTTGGCGACGTCGCGTTGGCAATGTCTTTTCTCAGCAAGGCTGAAGCACCTCTGCACAAGGCAGACTGAATCGTGCACTGGATTTTTCCCTGGCTGCGGCTGACGAGAGAGCTGAAAACGTCAGCAGAGGACTGAATCAGCCGCCGCTGGAATTTCCAGTCGGAAGAAGGCAAAACTCGTGCTAACTCATGGAACTGTCGAGACCTGCATCCATCGTTGCCGATCGGTGATCGCCAGCAGGTAATCGTCTTAACGTGTGTGGTAGAAACATCCTACGAGAATTTGGCCGACAATTGACGCGTGTCGTTCGTAGCCGCCTCTGCTTGAATGAGTGAGAAAACCCGGCAATAATGTCCCCTTCAAATTTCAGGTGGCCAGGATGGCAACCGGCTTGAATGGACGTTTCGTGAGGCGGATGCCTCCGGAAAGTTCGCAGCAGAGAATGAACCTCCTATGGCCTTGTCCAAGATGGAATTCGCCCAATTCAGAAACCACCTGCTGTCAATTTCGAACAGATTACGCGGCGACGTCGACAATATGACCGACGGCGCTTTCGGGCGTGAGGAAGAATCGCGAAGCCCGACTCACCCGGCGGAACTCGGCACGGATAACTACGAGCAGGATTTTGCTCTCGACCTGATTCACAACGAACAGGAAACTCTGA
>CALDJX010000128.1 GCA_937899075.1 uncultured Planctomyces sp.
GCACTTTTGTTGGGAATCGGACGAGTCTGGCAAACTGTGTGCGTCTGTTGCGATCCGCGGTGACGATCTCGCCGCAGGAACTTCGCTCTTATGCCGAGTTGCGGACGGCGATCGAAGTACAGGCTGCACGGCAGGCCGCGGAACTGGCTACCGAGGACGACGTCGCCGAGCTTGCCGCTTTGTTGAAGCAGCTCGACGACGAAGACTTGCCGTATCCCGAAGCGCTCGAATTGGATTTTCGCTTTCATCGCAAGTTGATCGACATCGCGGGCAATCTGCTGATGCAAAACATGATCGAGGTGATCTACGAGTTTGTCCTGACGCAGATGGTCCGTACCACGCCTTCGCAGCGGGAGAACGCGTTGGGGCGAAAGCTGCACAAGGCAATTCTCCGGGCGATTCGGGAGCGTGATCCTGATGCTGCCGCTGACGCCATGCAGCAGCACATGCAGGCGGTTCTTGATCGCTTAGCGAGGGAGACGACATGAGTAGATTGGTCCTGCTGCTGTTGGCTCTGACATGCTCGACATCATGGGCCCAGGCGGAAGACGCTCGCGAGTTCTCCCAGGAACAGCTCGCCTTCTTTGAAACGAAGATTCGTCCCGTGCTGGTCGAGCAATGTCTTGCTTGCCATTCCAACGACGACAAGCAGAAGGGGGGACTCTCACTGACCAGCCGAGCAGGGTTGCTGCGCGGTGGTGAAAGCGGTCCGGCGATTGTGCCTGTTAAACCATACGCCAGCCTGTTGTTGGAAGCTTTGCGGTACGAGTCCTACGAAATGCCGCCGAAGGGCAAGTTGTCTGATCGCATCATCGATGACTTTGCCAAATGGATCGCGATGGGGGCTCCCGATCCTCGCGTCGAGTCCGCAGCTGCAAAGAGAGCCGAGCACACGATTGACGCGACGCAGCTCTGGTCGCTACAGCCGTTGAGCGTGGTTGAGCCGCCGGAGGTCGATGGCGCGTCCGATCCGATCGATCGATTCATCCGTGAGCGTTTGCATCGGGAAAGTCTAGAACCAGCCGATCCAGCGCCGCCACGAGTGCTGTTGCGGCGACTGTACCTGGACCTGACCGGTCTACCGCCAACCGCGGAAGAGGTCGCGGCGTTCGAACAGAGCCCAGACTTCGAAGCGGTTGTGGACCGTTTGCTCGATTCACCCGAATTCGGTGAGCGCTGGGCGCGGCACTGGCTCGACTTGACGGGCTACGCGGACACGATCGGAGTGGGCCGCTCGATTCCCGCGCTCGAAGCGTGGCGGTATCGCGATTACGTCATCAACGCTTTCAACTCGGATAAGCCGTTCGACGAATTCATTCGTCAGCAGATCGCTGGCGACATCCAGGTTCCGTCCGCTCCGGGAATTCCTCTCGGTCCGGAGCCGACAGCGGAAAGCATCATCGCCACCGGCTTTCTCGCGATCGGTCCCTGGGAACTGGTGGGCGGCGACAAGGTCCAATTGCGGATGGATGTTGTGGACCGTCAGGTCAACCGCGTGGGGAAAGCATTCCTGGGGATGACGTTTGAATGTGCAAGATGCCACGATCACAAGTTCGATCCCGTTTCACAGCGCGACTACTACGCACTGGCGGGGCTGTTCGGCAGCACGGTGACGTTGAATGGCCGCATCAACGGGGTCTTCAGCGCGATCAATCAGACTCCGTTGCCGGAATCGACCGACGATCTGCTGGCCCGGGCCGAACGCGTTCGTGCCTATGAAGCAGAACTGGCGGAGGAAACGCGATTACGCGACGAGGCCAATCGCCAAGCCGACGAATTCAAGCAGCAAATCACTCGGCTCTCTGAGTCGATTTCGGAAGCAGCAGATACAGAGAGCGAGGCGACTGGCGACAAGGCGACGACCAATGCCGAACTGGAGAAACAACGGGATGCCGCGACGGCCGCTGCCAAAAAACACTCCGACCGCATTGCCGCGCTGAAATACCTCAAACATCACCGGACTCGCTCGCTGGCGCTGGCCGTGATGGACGGGCCCGAACCCGAGGACAGCCACATCAACATCCGTGGCAACGCCCATCAACTCGGCGAACTCGTTCCGCGAGGCTTCCCTGTCGAAATCGCTCCGAAAGACAAGCCTGCGTTGACGCGTGGCGGCAGTGGACGGGTTCAACTAGCAGAGTGGCTGACCGATCCTCGCAACCCACTCACCGCCCGCGTGTGGGTCAACCGGGTGTGGCATCACCTGTTCGGAGCAGGCCTGGTTCGCACGGTGGATAACTTCGGCTTCACCGGCGAAGCGCCCAGCCATCCCGAATTGCTGGATTATCTCGCTTCGGAGTTTATGAAGAACGGCTGGTCCACGAAGCAACTCATTCGCCGCATCGTCTTGTGTCGAACGTGGCAACAGTCCTCGGTGAATCCTCGTGTTGCGGCGGATCGTGAGCCCGAGAACCGGTTGCTGGCGCGAGCGGATCGTCGGCGTCTGGAGGCCGAAGTGATTCGCGATTCGATGCTGCTGGCCAGCGGACAACTCAATCGGACGCGCGGGGGACCGAGTCTTCCGGTTGACGTCCCCGGGAACCTTAATCCGGGCGGCACGGGCAACATGAGCGACGGGATCCGATTGCCCGACAACATCAAGTTTCGCCGCACGATCTACCTGCCTCAAAAACGTAAAGGCCCCTTTGATGCCCTCGACTTTCTGGGTGCGTTTGACCTGCCAGACCCCAGCCAGGAGACCGGCCGCCGCAATGCGACTACCGTCCCGACCCAGGCGTTGTACCTGTTGAATTCTCCGTTCGTTCAACAGTGTGCGAAGGCCGTGGCCGATCGCGTGATGCAACAGTCGTCGCCCCCGCTGGAGCGAGTCATCCACGCCTATCGCGACATCCTGGGCCGGAAGCCGACCGACTCCGAAGCCGACGATGCCCAGGCATTTGTTGGCGAGCTTCAAAGTACTGCGGCAAATGGCTCCGCGACCCCGATCGGCGAATCACTGGCGTGGTCGCGGCTGTCACAATCCCTGCTGATCTCCAGCGAGTTTCTGTTCCGCGAGTAAGACGAAAATGAATCAACTCATGCACAATTCGTTCACAAGAGCCATCGCGGCGTTTCTGTTTTCGTACTGGCTGCTTGTGTTGCCGGTGCATGCCGATGGTATTGCCCCCCAGGTGCAGACGTTTCTCGATACGCATTGCATTCGCTGTCATGGCAAGGATTTAAAGGAAGGTGATTTTCGGATCGACACCTTGTCACCGAAAGTCGGGTTCGAAGATACGCCGCAATGGGCGGAGATCATGGAGCGGATCAACTCCGGTGAGATGCCGCCGGAAGATGAGCCGAAACAGCCAACCGCTGATCAGCGAGCCGGAATCGTCGAATGGATTGCCGCACGGATCAAGGAGGGCGAGTCGGCTCGAATGGCAAGGCGCGAGCGTGTGTCGTATCGACGACTCACGAGAGAAGAGTATGTCTACACCGTCCGGGATTTGATTGGAGTCGAATACGACGCAACCGACCCGGGCGGGCTCTTCGAAGATCCGCAGTGGCACGGTTTCGAACGGATCGGTTCGGTCCTGACACTCTCCCCATCGCATATCGAAAAATATATCAAGGCGGCTGAGGTGGTCCTTGATGAAGCTTATCCACAAGAGCCAATCGAGTACCTCGAAGCCGGCAAACGGGCGATGGAAGTCCGCGAAGACAACCATCATTACGAACGGCTCAAAGCGGCGGGCTTGCTCGACAAGGTGAGAGCGCCGCTGACGACCGCGGGTGAGATATATCGTTATTCCAATCCATGGCGCGGTCCAGAGTTGAAGTTCCCTGGCCCCGGCTTGTACGAAATCAGCTACACCGTCTGCGGATTGAAACCGGAGGACGGAATGGCGCCTCGGATGAAGGTCGTCGAGGCGGATCTCGATCGCGTGCTGTTCGAACGGGACATCATCGCGCCGGAAGACAAGCCAATTACAGTCACTTTTCAAGCGCACTTTTCGAATCCACCGGGCAGGTCGCCAACGACTTACGTTACCAATGAGAACAAGGTGCCGCGTCATCCGCGAACCAACGCCTCCAGCCGAATTCCATTCATCACCACAAAGCATCGACGCGCGCCGTGGCAGATGAAAATCACAAATCAGGATGGCAGTCCACGGTATCCAATCCTGATCATCGATTCGCTCACCATGCGCGGCCCCATCGTGACGGAGGAGGAGCTAAGACGACGCAACGAGTACTTCGCAAAGGAAGAGTCGCTGGACGCCGTCCGCGAAGGATTTTCCAGACTGGCGCGGCGTGCCTTCCGACGACCGCTTTATGACGGCGAACTCGAGACCTACATCAATATCGTGAAAGGCGAACTGGACGCGGGCGAGACGTTTCGAGATGCGGTCAAGACGGGGATGGTGGCGATTCTCTGTTCCAAGAGTTTCCTGTTTATCGCCGAAGGGAGTGAAGAGGCGGAGCGAAATGAACTGAACGATTGGGAGCTGGCAACGCGACTCTCCTATCTGCTCTGGAGCACGATGCCAGATGATGAACTCTTCTCTCTGGCTGAGAACGGGAAATTGCGAGATCGCAAGGTTTTGCAGGATCAGTTCAACCGGATGCTCGCCGATCCCCGCTCCGAACGATTTACTCGCTCCTTCTCATCGCAATGGCTCAACTTGCGC
>CALDJX010000129.1 GCA_937899075.1 uncultured Planctomyces sp.
CCCCCGCCGACGGGTCCACCAAACGACGATCGCACGGAATGAGTCGGGCTCTTCACGCTGCGGAGCGGCAACTCGGAATTGATCAGCACGCTCACTGACAATTCCCGCAGCGGAGTCTTCTGCAACAGCTCACTCCGCAACGCGTACGAATATCGATACTGATTCGCTCGAACCGGCAGCACCTGCGTGTAGACAATTTTGATCCGTTTTTCAGAGTGACCCTCGATCGGGAACACGCGAGCTTTGAAAATGTTTCCGCCAGCCCATTCCAGCAGTCCAGGATCGCGACGTTCTCGCAGAATTGTTTCGTAGATTTCGCGGGCCCGCTGTTTCTCCACCACGTCGGCTTCGACGAGTTCACCGCCGATCCACATCCCAAACCCACTGATCGACGCGTCCTGCGGAAGCGGAAAATGAAACACACCTTCCAGTCGACTCTTCGTTCGATTAACGAAAGACTCTTCGATCGTCGTGCGAGCAATCTGGTCGCGGATCTCGACACTGACCTTGTGATACCCGACCGTCAGCGGAACATTGCGACCGTCGATGTTCGCGATCAGCGAACCGATCGACTCTTCATTCGACGATCCTTCAAAACCCGCCAGCCAGACGGGCTTCTTCTCAATCTTCCGCAACGTCCGATCTGCCAGCAGCCGGAACAACCCGGACTCGCCGGCTTTCAGGACAACCTTTTGATCATTCGGAGCAAGCAGCGTCAGTTCTTCTTCCGCATGATCACGGCCTGTGATCTGAACCTCGCCGCCGTGCAGCAGAATCTGCCGAGGACTCTGAATCTCAACCAGACTGCCCGGCCCGGCGATCACCTTGAACTGCGAAGTCATCGCGACCGCTGCCGCGTTGGCACCTCGAACATCAGTCCTTAACCAGTCGCCCGGTCGAATCAGCATCTGCCTGGCGATCGGAGTCCAACGGCTTCGCATCACCGGCCGCAGCATGACGATGCCCTGCGAATCGAGCACGCGTCCAATCCGCCCATCGTTCGACAACGACTTCGCGACAACAAACTTCGCTTCGTCAACGGGCTCGTTTCGAGCGATCAGCCGCAACTCGGCAAGCGGAGCCTTTCTTACATTTCGCAAACCGTCCGGCCACGCGGCGATGGTGAGCAACTCATTCGTCTCAGCGTCCGCGAACGCTTCGATCAGCAGTTGAACGTCGTCCTGCTTCGCGGTCATACGAAACATTCGACAGTCGCGATCCGCGTGCCGCACAGTGCCGACGGCACGTACTTTCCGGAACCGTCCCGCAAGATCTTCGACGCCCAGCATTGCCAGCAGGTCAACCTTCTGACTGCTTCCATCAGCCTTTAGCCAGTTACGTGCCCCCGATGTAACCGTGTTGGAATCCTCGTCGATTTCCCACAACCGCGAACCCGTCGCGATGTGATAGAGCGTCGGCGATTCTTCCCAACGCACATCGCTTGATTGCTTCCCGGAATTCCTGACCCAGACGTCAGCTTCCGTGCCGTCCCGAACAACTTTCAATTGAAGCGTCTCCGACTGCACCGCCTGTCGCAGCACAACGTCAAACGTGACACTGCCAACCGCATCGGTCGTTCCAAACCAGGCAGTCAGCCACGCGAGGCCACCAATGCAGACAGCCGTAATCGAGAACGCCAAACGCGCGGTAAGTGTGAGCATCGTTCTGTCCCTGCCGGAAAAAATTGTCACTGTGTCATTTGCCGTTGTCGCGTCTGCGTGGCCGGTGCCTGGTTCGCGTGCCGTCCGCCGAAACTCCTCAGTCGACTGATCCTTCAGCCGAGTCAGAAAACCGGCATCCACCGGCGCAGCGTCAGCATCGAGCGGCCGCAACAGCTCGCTCAGCAATCTGTCATCATCATCGTGTTTCGAATCAGTAGTCATAATTCATCACGATCGAAGAACCCGTTTCCTGGAATCATCTCCGCCCCGCCCCTTCCACCGTCGCCGCTTCATACCGCTTCTTGAATTCGCGCCGCGCACGAGCCAACCTGGATCGCACACTTTCAACCGTCCCTCCGAACCGCCCGACCATCTCTTCGATCGAAAGTCCGTCGTTGTATTTCGCCACGAGGTAGCTCGCGTAATCAGCAGGAAGCTCCGCCAGAATCTGCCGCACCTGCTCCACCGAATCGTCTGTCAGCAGCCTTGCTTCCGGCGACGCTCCACCGCCGGGACTGTCGTCAAAATGCGGTTCCGCAGGATCGATCCGACGTGTCGACACCTTTCGCCAGTACAACGCGACCTGTTTATGAGCAATCCCGGTCAGCCAGCTCCAAACCGTGCCTCGTTCTGGATCAAATTTCGAAGCCGAACGCGCCGCCGCCAGAAATGTTTCCTGCACGGTGTCAGCGACGACATCGTGTTTCGAACCAACCAGCCGAGCGACATACCGCCAGAGCCTTTCGCTGTACGCCTCACACAGCGCACCCCATGCTTCCGGGCTGCCCGATCGCAGTCCGGCCACGTCGTCGGAGGACTCCGGGCGTGCAGTCAAAGGATGAGTTCCAGCTTTCAGAATCAAGAGCCGTCAACCGACGACGGTGTTTCTCTGGAAGGACATTTGCGCGGCGGGCGAAAATGTGTCGCAAAATTCTGCGTCGCTAAAAAAGAAATTGAACGCAGAGGACGGAGAGGACTCGCAGAGGATTGCGAGACATTAGTGGCGATCGATGAACGATCACAAGAATCGCGAACAATCTCTAAGCCTCAGAAGAAGCAAACCACAGAGGCTCATTGACACTGAGGAAAATCTTTCCCGTCAAACTCTGTGACTCCGTGCCTCTGTGGTTCACATTGGTCGGACGTTCTAAACACATTCCTGATCCCACTCCGCGCCTCTGCGAGTCCTCTCCGCCCTCTGCGTTCCCTATCGCCTCAACCATCGAAAACACAGCATCCGTCCGCTAATCTTCCGCAGACTTTGGCATGATCACACTTCACGGAGCTACTGCGATGAGCGTTTTCCTGGGCATCGACGTTGGAACGAGCGGCACGAAAACTCTGGCGATGCGGGAAGACGGCGCGATCCTGGCCAAACACACGGTCGAATACCCGCTCTACACACCAAAGCCCGGCTGGTCTGAGCAGAATCCCGAGGACTGGTGGCAGGCGACCGTGCAAAGCGTGCAGGCCGTCCTGAAGAAAGGCGGCATCGCTCCGGCCGAAGTTAAAGGCATCGGACTCAGCGGACAGATGCACGGCAGCGTGTTTCTGGATGCGGACAAAAATGTCATCCGCCCAGCTCTGCTGTGGAACGACCAGCGGACTCAGGCCGAGTGCGAAGAAATTGAATCACGAGCTGGCGGCCGATCCGCACTGATCGACATGGTCTCGAACCCGGCGCTCACCGGCTTCACCGCTCCGAAAATTCTGTGGCTGCGTAACAACGAACCCGCAAACTACGAAAAAACAAAGCAGGTTCTACTGCCGAAAGATTACGTCCGCTACCGATTGACCGGCGAATTCGCCACGGAAGTCAGCGACGCTTCCGGAACACTGCTGCTCGATGTGAAAAAACGAGCGTGGTGTCAACCGCTGCTCGACAAACTGGAAATCGACAACTCACTTCTGCCAGAAGTCTTCGAGTCGGAAGTCGTCAGCGGAACATTGAGCGACGTGGCCGCAACGGCACTCGGACTTCCATCTGGAGTCGCGGTGGTTGGCGGCGGCGGTGACCAGGCAGCTGGAGCCGTCGGCAACGGAATCGTCAGCGGCGGAACAATCTCGGCCACGATGGGAACCAGCGGCGTGGTGTTCGCTCATTCGGACGAAGTTCAGACCGACCCCGAAGGCCGAGTCCACACTTTCTGCCACGCCGTCAACGGTCAGTGGCACGTCATGGGCTGCGTGCTTTCAGCAGGCGGAAGTCTCCAGTGGTACCGCAACCAGTTTGGCGAAATGGAATCTGCCGTCGCTTCCGGCATGGATACCGAAGCCTACGAACTGATGACCGCCGCCGCTGGAAAAGCACCTGCCGGTTCCGAAGGTCTGTATTTTCTGCCGTACCTCACTGGCGAAAGAACTCCGCATTGCGATCCGTACGCTCGTGGAGCGTGGATCGGTCTCTCTCTCCGACACGGACGCTCGCACATGATTCGGTCCGTCATGGAAGGAGCGACCTACGCCATGCGGGACTGTCTTGAAATCATCAAAGGCATGAACATCCCGATCAGCCAGATCCGAGTCTCCGGCGGCGGAGCACGCAGCGCGTTCTGGCGACAACTTCAAGCCGACATCTACGGCCAGGACGTCTGCGTCACGA
Source organism: uncultured Planctomyces sp. (assembly GCA_937899075.1). GTDB lineage: Bacteria > Planctomycetota > Planctomycetia > Planctomycetales > Planctomycetaceae > JABMPE01. Next base: position 4,264 of record CALDJX010000129.1, read on the forward strand.
ACTCCGACGAAGGCCCGGCGTACGGAGTCGCCCTGCTGGCCGCGACCGGAACCGGAGCGTACTCCAACGTCGTCGAAGCCTGCTCCGCCACGATCAGCGTGACGAACAGCACGGCAACTTGTTCGAAAACAAAAGCGGCCTACGACAAGGCCTACCCGATGTACGGGCAGCTTTACCGATCGCTGAAGAACGATTTCCCAAAGCTGGCCGAACTCGCCGGCTCCTGAGCATGTCCGGGCAGAAAGTATTTGAGCCACAGAGATCACAGAGGGCACTGAGATTTTCAGAAGTGAGTTCTCCGTGGTCTCTGTGACCTCTGTGGCTTTAATCCTGAAAGCATCGAAACGTTCGAAATGAGAACTCGTCATGC
>CALDJX010000130.1 GCA_937899075.1 uncultured Planctomyces sp.
CGCTGGTTCTGGATCGGCTCCTCCGCTGCACCCGAACAGGCTGGTCACCACAACATCGTCGCAACGAAACTGACTGAAACTCGCATCACGGACGGTCCTGTCTAAGGAAGTCTGATCAGAATTCGTGACGCCGCGTATCGGCATCACCAGATCGCTGAATTATTGGCGAACACCGCGGCCCTCACAACCAGTGCCCGTTTTCAGCTTCGCTTGATCACGCTGGAAACGCTCAGCGGAACGCGACCATCGCGGGAAGTCAGCACGTCAGTCGTGAGGTGAATCCCGCAAGACTACACACTTCTGGTAGTCTGCGTTGACTTTTCCGATTTGGGAAACTTTTCCGATTAGGCTGAACTTTCCGGCATCAGTCTGCCGATAAATCGATGAAAGGCTAAGCGCGCGTTCCTGCGCAGTCAGCCAGTCATCAACAGTCGGAACGGCAGGATGATCCACGGAATCTATCTTTCATCGCACGGAGCCAGAGCTCAGTCTCTCCGGCAGGATGTCATTGCGAACAACCTTGCCAACGCTTCGACGACGGGATTCAAGCGGGACATCGCGACGTTTCAGGTCTTCAAGCCGGAAGATTTTCGGAAGAACATTCCCATTCGGATGGACGGCGATCGGCAGAAAGAGGTCGGAGCGATTTCGGTCGACCGAATTTCGACGGACCACACAACCGGCTCGCTGCAGAAGACCGGCCAGGACTACGACATCGGGCTGTCCGGCGAGGGATTCCTGCGAGTCTCAGACGGGCAAAACGAATATCTGACACGCAACGGGCAGCTTCACCGAAACATCGACGGACAGCTGGTGACGCTCGATCAAGGGATGCAGGTTCTGAATACTGGCGGCCAGCCAATTGAGATCCCTGGTAACGCGACCCGAGTCGACATCTCGACGGACGGCAAAGTCGCGGCCGTTCTGGGTGACAATCAAAGAGTCCCGCTCGGCCAGATCGACCTCGTTTCCGCTCCGACCGATCAACTCCGCAAGATCGGCGACAGCCTGTACGACACTCAGGCAGAACTGACACCGGCCGGACGAAATCTGGAGGTCAAGCAGGGCTTCATCGAAGCATCCGGCGTCAGTCCGATGAAGGAAATGATCGCCATGATTGAGACCTCACGATCGTTCGAAGCCAACATCAACATGATCCGAATTCAGGACGAATCACTCGGGCGGCTACTGCAAACAGTCGGCGGCTAACTCTGAGTCACGTTTCGGCAACTCACTTGAGGTGGGCATTGCCAGCCAGCACAGAATCAACTGACGAAAGCACGGAGGCAGAACATGAGTCTGCGAGCGATTCATTCAGCAGCGTCGGGCATGGAAGCCCACCAGTTCAGTCTGGACGTTGTCGCGAACAACCTGGCGAACGCCAGCACGACATCGTTCAAGCGGTCTCGAACGAACTTCGAAGACCTCTTCTACCAGAACGAAAAACTCCCCGGCACAGATTCGACTGCCGGCCAGACCGGGGTCGGAACATCGGTTGGTCTGGGAACGCGAGTCGCCAGCACGTCGCTCGATTTCAGCCAGGGGTCACTGCGAGATTCCAACGGCGATTATGACATGGCGATCGTCGGGCGAGGCTTCTTTCAGGTCGACGACAACGGGGCACCGGCCTACATCCGGGCAGGCAACTTCACGCGAAATGCCAACGGTCTGCTGGTCGTCGGGTCTGCCGATAGCGGCCGGATCCTTCAGCCACAAATTGAAATCCCGACAGACGCGACCGATGTCTCCATTTCGGCAGACGGACGAGTCAACGTTTTGTCCGCAGGGCAGATTACGGAAGTTGGGCAAGTCAACCTCTACCGATTTGCCAACAACCAGGGTCTGCTGCAGAAAGGCGAGAACCTCTACGTCGAAACTCCAGCATCGGGAGCGGCCGTTTCGTCTGTTCCGGGGCAGGATGGTCTCGGCTCAATCCGCCACCGAGTCCTCGAAGCATCCAACGTTGAACCGGTGCGAGAACTGGTCGACCTGATCAAGACTCAGCGAAATTTCGAACTCAACAGCCAGACCATCAAAGCGGCTGACCAGATGCTGCAGCTCATCTCGAACCTGCGGCAGTTCTAACGCCGGCTGAAACTTCTACCCACCACAAACGGCATTGCACCACCCGACTTAACAACTCACTCATCAATGGGCGCCCCGGCCAGACGGCAGACAGCGATCTCAAGGAGGAGACGCGTGACACTCAAGCAAACAATCCTGACGCTTTGCCTGACAATTGGTCTGTCCGCCGTTGCTTCGTCTACACACGCGACGATCGTTCGCCTGCACAGTTCAGCAACCGTCGACAAAGCTCTGATTCATCTTGGCGATGTCGCCGACGTATTTGCGGATGACGAACTGGCCGCCGCCGAACTGCAACAAATCACGCTCAGCACCTCGCCGATCCCTGGCAACTCGACGCGACTCAAACTCGACCAGATTCGCTCTCGACTGCTGAAGTTCAACGTCGAAGTTGGAGGCCTTGAGTTCCAGGGCAGCAGCATCGTGCTCGTAACTCGACGCGGCCAGTTGCAGACATCGGCTGCCGCTTCGTCTCGAACAACGCTGGCTGGTGTCGCCACGACCAGAACAACGCTGGCTGGCGCCACTAACCGAGTGGCTGCTCCTCGGCCTTTCAGGCAGACCGAACTGACCGGGCACTCAAGCACGTCGCTCCAAACGACTACGAATCTGCGCGACATCTCGACGGCTGACATTCGCCTCGCCGACACGGTGATTCACGATCTGGTCCGAGACTACCTCGCCGAATGGGCACCCGACTGGGGCACGCCAATCATTCGTCCGCTGCTGGCTATTCCGACCGTCCCAACGATTCTGTCCGCACGTTCGGGCAATCTGAAAATCGTGGCTGGCAAGCTGGTGTCTGACGACATTTTTCAGCTGACAGTGGCCGTGCCGACCGGTGAGGCCGCGCTCACGACAGGCACTTCGCCCGCGACAGGCACTGCAACCGCGGCTGTCTCAACAACGTCGATCGTTAAAAACGTCGACGTCCGAGTTCGCGTGACTCGCCGTCCAAAAGTTCTGGCCGCTCGGCGGTCCATTGCTCAGGGACAGATGATTCGCGAAGCCGACCTTGAGTGGCGGGAAGTTGACGACCTACGCAACGGCACATCCGAGCCGGAAACTCTCGTCGGCATGGAAGCTCGCCGCACCATTCGACAAGGCGACTTCGTAAAAGTCAGCTCAGTCAAACCACCGACGCTGATCAAACGCGACGACGTGGTAAAAGTTGCGGTCACCTTTGGCAACATCCAGGCCGTCCGAAAAATGAAGGCTCGCAGCGACGGCATTCTGCACGACGTGATCCAGCTGGTTCCACTCGATGGGTCCAACAAAGACACGCTGGTTGTTCGTGTGACGGGTAAAGGGCAGGCCGAGCCACTCGATTTCGAATCGGACGACGATGACGACACGCGGCTCCGACTGACAGCGAACGAAGGTTAAGTTGAACTCGGTCGCAGCTGAAAAACCGCAACACCTCACGCCGCTGGCGAACAACTCGGAAATCGGAAACTAGCCATGCACACCAGTCGAAATTTTCTGATCCCGGCGGTCCTCGTTTGTGGAATCGTTCTGAGCGGTCATTACGGCAGCACTTCGGCCGAGGCTCAAACCAGGCTGTCGAGCCAGCAGCGAAACCGAGCCGCAGGTCCAGAGTTCACGTTTCGTGGCCGCAATGACGGCCAGGCGGCCTCATCCCAGAACGCACCGGTTCAGTTTCCGGTGACATCATCGGCCTCATCCGGGGCATGGCCGGGACCACAACCCACGGCCCGCACCTCGCAATACTCGACCAACAATCGCTTCGCCACGAACGCTGGCCAGATTCAACAGACATCCGCCGTTGATCCGTTTCAGCTTCAACCGACCGGCCCCGTGATGCTGGGAACTCATCGCAAAAGAATCCGCGACTACTCGTGGATCTACATCGAACCGCCGGTTCCGCCAGAAATCAAGCTGCACGACATCGTGACGATCATTGTCGACGAGAAGTCTGAAGTGATCATGAATTCAAAGTTCAACCGCCAACGGACGTCCAAGTTGAAAGCGGAACTCAAAGAGTTCATTCGGTTTGGCGAAACCGGCAATCTTGCCCCGGCGGCTGTAAACGCTCCGACAGTCGACGCTCAGCTGCAGGGAACTCTGAACTCGACCGGGCAACTGACCGACCAGGAAGGCATCAAGTACCGAATCGCCGCGACGGTCGTTGACGTTCTGCCGAATGGCGTTTTGCAACTCGAAGCGAAGAAGAAAATCCAGACTCAGGACGACGTCTCCGAGTACACGCTGACCGGAGAACTGCGGGCCAGCGACGTCGCGCCGGACAACACCGCGAGCAGCGAGAACATCGCCAGTCTGAACATCGTCAAAAACCAAACCGGCCGAATCTACGACAGCACCAAACGCAACTGGGGCTACCGGCTCTACGACTTGCTCTCGCCATTCTGACAGCTGCCGCAGCCAACTCGGCATCGAACACTCGCGTTGGCTGCCCGGCGAAACCTCGCCTCGACATCGATTCAGTATTTCGCGACAAACCTGCTCGCTTCAGGAATCCTGTTATGACCATACGACAAATCGCCAGCAGCCTGTTCACGATCCGAAGCGTCGCCCTGGTTCTCGCCGCGGTCGCTTTACTGGCCGATGGCCGTCCGGCACAAGCCGTCACACGCGTCGGGAATGTCTGCACAATCGATGGTCAGATGCCGCTCACAGTTCGAGGGCTCGGCTTCGTCGTCGGCCTGAACGGAACGGGCGATCCGGACGGAACTGGACCAACCGCGCGAGCGTTCGCCGCCTTTCTTAAACTGTCGAACAATCCGCTCCTCGATGTGAAAGAGTTGAGCAATCTTGGCGGCGTCGCGGCCGTCGAAATCACCGCAAAAATCCCACGAACGGGGATCAGTCGCGGGCAACAACTCGACTGCAAGGTCAGCGCTCTCTTCGGGGCCAAGAGTCTCGAAGGCGGACACCTGATCAGTTCACCGCTCGAACTGGCCGGGATCGCTGACGATACCGTCGTCGGTCTGGCTGAGGGGCGGCTCATCATCGAAGACCTCGCGAACCCGACCACAGCCCGAGTGCCATTTGGTCTGGTGATGGAACAAACCATCGACATGAAGATCCTGCGAAAACCAAATCAGATTCGACTTTTGCTGAACCGCCAGTACGCCGGCTATGAAATGGCTCGCGAACTGGAACGAGCCATCAACACGCGGTTCTACCTTGAAGCCAGCAATGTGAACATCGCTCAAGCTGTCTCGGCCGTCGCGGTCGACGTCAACATTCCCGAACAATACGACAATCACATCGAATTTCTCGGGCTGCTCACCGAGATCACTCTCAAAAGTGCGGGGACCGCCGCTCGAGTCGTGGTCAACTCGAGCCTGGGAACAATCATCGTCACCGGCGAAGTTGAGATCAGCACAGCGGTCATCGCTCACAAGAATCTGAATGTCGAAATTACAAACCCATTCGTCGAGGTCCGCAATCAAGACGGCGAGCAATCTCCGCAGCAACTGGCTGACCTGGTCAACGCACTGAATCAGCTCAAAGTGCCTACCGACGACATCATTGGCATCCTTCGAGAACTCCACCACAGCGGCAGGCTGCATGCCGAATTCATCGAACGCCAGTAGCTACCATTCAAGGCTTCCCATGACCGAATCCATCAACCCCATTGGCGACTCAACACCAACCCGTCCCCTTCTACCGGAAGCCTTCGACCAGTTCGTGGGGGACACGTTTTTCCGTCAAATGCTCAAGTCTTTGCGGTCTACCACTGGCAAACCCGCCTTCATGCATGGAGGACAGGCGGAAGTGATGTTTCAAAGCCAGATGGACGAAATTCTCATCACGGACATGGCCAAAGCCACGCGAGACTCGTTCTCCGGTGAACTGTTCAAGCAACAGTTTATGAACCACGATCCTGAGAAAACTCAACCACAAAGCGATCAGCTTCCCGCCACCAGCCCGCCGGTCGAGATCCCGCTTCACCCAATTGATCGGGCACCGACTGACAGCACTTTCGACACCAACATCTGACCGAATTTGGCTCGTTAGATCGTGCGGCATCGCTCAAGCCCAATGCAAAACGGCTTGTAATATCGACAAAACGGCGTGTTTTCCTGCCTAAAGCACGCCAGCCGTCTTGTTGAGAAAGACTAAACAAAAAATACTCTCAGTCCCTTCCCAATTCTTCTTCTGCCTGGCTGCTGAAATGCCGATACACTAACGACGAGCGGTATATGCCACGCAAAGAAGCCCCTCTACAGCCGCAATTTCGAGTAAGGAACACTCAAATGAGACGCGTCAAAGGTATTAA
>CALDJX010000131.1 GCA_937899075.1 uncultured Planctomyces sp.
CATCCTACATCTCATCCCCCTTCCCCAAGCTTCTTGGCGCAATCTGGTCGACCGAAGCGCGCACGGATTGATGTCGGACAGGCCAGGGACCACTTGCTTGCGCCATCATAATGACGACAGGACGGCTTCGGGCTCGCGGGCATCACAACTCCAACAATTCCGGCAGCAGTGATCCTTCAAAGAGTTCGTCGATGTCTTCGTTACGGGTGATGCTGCTGAACGTAGCAGAACCAGTCGATGCTCCCCTACCGCGACGGATCCTTTCTGTCAGCTGCCACAGAGAATCAGTCGACGTAAAGAAACTCGTTCGAGCAGAGCAGCATGTGGGCGAAGTTCTCAAAGGATCGCCTCAACGCGTCTTCGCTGGCGACGCCGGAGTTTTCGTAAAGTAACGTCAACTGCTGGATCAGCTCTTGGGCGATGCGTGCTTCGTTGTCAGACGCGCCTCTTGAAAGCGCGAGCCCATAAGCGGTGTCGATCTTCTTCGGAAGCGATGCGTTGTCACCAGCGAGCGATGCCACTCGACGTGCCAGATGGCCAGCACTGTCGGTCAGAAATTCGCTGTTGATCATCGTCAACGACTGCAGCGGCGTCGCGGACGTCGACCGGCGCGTGCAGTTGACATCGATGACCGGGTAATCAAAGACCTGCATGAAAGTCGCCGGGTTCGACCGGCGAGCCAGCAGGTAGATGCTGCGACGTTTCTGGCTGGTGACTGTCTGCAAACCGGTCGGCGTTACCTTGAGCATGACAGGAGCCCCACCCACGCTGAGGTTCATCTGGCCGCTGACTGTGATGACAGAATCGCGCAGGGCCTCAGCATCGAGACGTCGGAGGTTCATTCGCCAGAGCAGACGGTTCTCCAAATCGGCCGATCCGTCGCCTCGGACCCTCTGCGACGTCTGCCGATAAACGGTCGAGGTCATCACCAGCTTGTGAATCCGCTTCGCACTCCAGCCTTCCCGCATGAACTCGACAGCCAGCCAGTCGAGTAGTTCCGGATGAGTCGGCAGCGAACCGGTGGCGCCGAAGTTGCCCGGGGTGTCGACGATTCCTTTTCCAAAATGGTGCTGCCAGAACCGATTGACGATGACTCGCGCGGCCAGCGGATGGTCGGGACTCGTGAGCCATTCGGCAAAAGCCAGACGCAGGCCGGTTGTTTCTCCGACGGCGTTGGGTGAGGCCTGCGCGTTTGTCTGACCAGGCCGGCTCAACACAGAGAGAAATCCCGGCGCGACAACAGGCCCGGCAAAGTCCACGTCGCCGCGGTGCAGCAGTCGGATCGTCGGAGCTTTACCGACATCCCACAGGGCCTGAACCTTTTCGACCTTCCGTGCGGCCAGTTCGGTTTCTGCGGCTTTGATTTGTGCTCGAAGCTGGTCGAGCGACTCTAGATCCGGGCCACTCAACGCGTCGCCGATTTCGGAATCGGTGACGGCGACCTGTTCTTCGTATTTGCCTGCGAGTTCGATCTGCTCCTTCGAGCGTTTCTTCGCTGGCGTTTCAACGGCGGCTTTGACATCGGCCCGGACAGGCTCGGGCAATGCCGCCAGCTTCGCGTCGAAGAGCTGGCTACGGTATCCGTCGCGGATGGATTTCAGTTTTTTCTTCGCAGCGTCCAGCTCGGACTTCCGCTGATCGATCTGTGCCTTCACGGACCGGGACACGCTGAAGAGGTGCCGCTCTTTGGGCGGCAACCAGGCGGACGGGTTGTAGGCGGGCGTAAACACGGACAGAAAACGGTAGTAATCAGTGTGAGGAATCGGATCGAACTTGTGGCTGTGACACCGTGCGCAGGCCAGCGTCATCCCCAGCGTGCTCGACGAAACACGTTCCATCAACTTGAAAAGTGCTTCGTAGCGATCAAACGGGAGGTTGGAAATGTCCTCGTTCGTGGCGTCGAGCACGTTTCGCAAAAAGCCGGTCGCCGTCAGCAGCCTGCGGATTTCCGGTGTATACTTATCCGCGTTTCGCCAATCGACCAGTTCGTCGCCGGCAATCTGCTCGGTGAGAAAACGGTCCCACGGCATGTCCTCATTCGTGGCCGTCACAACGTAGTCGCGATACTTCCAGTAGCCTTCGGACAGCGTCGGCGTGGTCGGGTTGTGGTCCTTGTCCGCCGTATCCACATAGCCAACGGAGTCCAGCCAGTACCGCCCCCATCGTTCCCCGTAGTGTGGCGATGCGAGTAACTGATCGATCAGGTGTTCGTAAGCGTCGGACCGTTGGTCATCCAGGAATTCACGTGCCTGCGCCGGCGTGGGCGGAAGTCCCGTCAGATCGAAATACGCCCGCCGCAACAGCGTCTGCTTCGAGGCGTCAGGCGAGAACGACAGGCCGCTGGCCTCCAGTTTCGCTAGCACAAAACGATCGATCGTCGTGCGAATCCGGTGCGCCGCTTTCACCTCAGGCGGCGCCACCGCGACGGGCTTTTGAAACGCCCAGAACTTCCGGTCCTCGTCAGACACCGTCGAAGACTCGGACGATTCCGTCTCTGGTTTGCGGCGCGGCATGACATCCACAAAGTCGATAAACCGCCCCTTGTCGATCCAGCGCGTGAACGTACGAAGTTCGGCGGCAGTCAGCGGTTCTCCCGAGTCCGGCGGCGGCATGGTTTTGCCCGTGACTTTTCGAATGAGCACGCTCTTGTCGGAAAAACCCTCGACAATCACCGGCCCGCTTTTGCTGCCTCGCACAAGCGACTCGATCGAGCGCAGGTCGAGTTCCGCTTCCGGGTCGTCTGCGCCGTGACACGAAACGCATCGTTTCGTCAGACTCGGACGGATGTCCTTCTCGAAACGAGCCAACTGCGCCTGCACGTCCGCCGGGAGCTTGACGGCCTCAGCCGGAGCGCCGACCTCGATCCACTTGCGGACCGTTTCGATTTCCGCATCAGACGGTGTCAGTTTGAACTGAGCGAGCGGCATTTCTCGCGTCGACATCTTCTTCCATAGCAGGCTCTTCTCCGGCGAGCCCGGCACAATGACCGCCCCGTTCTGACTGCCGCGCATGGTCAGCCTTGCCGAACGAAGATCGAGCCCCAGCTGCGGCGAACTCTTCCCGTGACAGTTGAAACAGTACTTCGTGAAAATCGGCAGGATGTCTTTTTCGAATCCCGGATCTTCAGCGGCGGTCAACGGGGCGATCGCAGTAACCGTGAAGACAATCGTTGCAAAGCAGAGTTTCATAAGCTCATCTGATCAGGAAGTGTGAACGGAACTGCTCAGCAGATCGCCGACGGGCTGGGCACCGGTGACCGTGACGTCGGCGGGAGTTTCGAATCGTCCGCTGTGGGGAAATTGAATTTGCCGATGGTCCAGTCCCAGCTGATGACACACGGTGGCGATCATGTCGGGAACGCTGACCCGGTTCACGACGCTCTTGTAACCGAAATCGTCCGTCTCTCCGTAAATCAGGCCCGGCTTGAATCCGCCGCCGGCAAACCACAGTGTGAACGCGTTGCGGTTGTGGTCCCGGCCTTTGCCGTTTTGAGTCGTCGGCAGCCGGCCGAACTCACCCGCCCACATGACGATCGTGCTGTCAAGAAGTCCGCGTGCATTGAGGTCCTGGATGAGAGCCGTCGCTCCCTGATCGGTTTCTTTGGCGATCTTGTTCATGCCGCCGCGAATGTCGCTGTGATGGTCCCACGGCTGGCCGGGACTTGTTGTCACCTGAACGAAACGCACGCCCGACTCGACCAGACGGCGAGCCATCAGGCACCTCGTGCCGTATTTCGATGTGCTCGGATCTTCGAGTCCGTAAAGCTTCTTCGTGGCTTTCGTCTCGCCCGAAAGATCGAGCACGCTCGGGGCTTCCAGCTGCATTCGCGCGGCGAGTTCGAAGTTCTCGATACGCGCTTCCAGTTCCGACTCGCCAGGACGATTGCGCAGGTGCGCGGCGTTGAGCTTCTGCAGGAAGTCCAGGTTGGCTCGCTGAGCACCTGGTGGCAGAGAGGCCGGCGGGTTGAGGTGATGAATCGGCGCTCCGCGAGTGCTGAACTCAACACCCTGATACAGAGCCGGCAGATAAGCATTCGCCCACAGCTGCTTGCCACCGACTGTGTAACCGTCCGGATCCCGCAGCACGACGTACGCCGGCAGATTCTGATTCTCCGTACCGAGCGCGTAACTGATCCACGCTCCCATGACCGGCCGACCGGGGAAGATCTTGCAGGTCAGCAACATGTTGAGACCTTCGAGATGATTGTTGTGCTCCGTGTGCATCGACCGCACAAAACACAGGTCGTCGACGATGGTGCTCACGTGGGGCAGCGCTTCGGAAACGTCCATGCCGCACTCGCCGTACTTGCGGAACTTCAACGGCGAGGGCAGCAGCTTGTTCTCGTTGTTTGGCTGGTGAATCTCGACGCCATCGGGGTGAGGTTTCCCTGCCAGACGTGTGAGTTCCGGTTTTGGATCGAACAGGTCCATCTGGCTTGGTCCACCATTCTGGACCAGCTGAATCACAGCCTTCGCCTGAGCCGGAAAGTGCGTTGTTCGAGCCTTCAGGTCGCCGTAAATCGGCACGTTCGAAGTCGAGCCCGCATCCCCGGCACCGAATAGACTACCGCCCGAAAGATCAGCAACTGCAAGTTGTCCCAGTCCGAATCCGGATAGCCCGAGCATTTCTCGACGACTGAACTGCATTATCTGATCTTCCGTTGAAAACAGGACTCGGTGGCCGCTCATTCAGTCTACCGCTCCGGACTGGTGACGACTACAGCGTGCGTTTCGTCGTTACAGGTGCTTTTCGACGAACGCCCACGCCGCCGCATCGTTGAATTCGTGACCGCCTTCAAACACCACGTGCTGAAAGCGATCTTTCAGATTCAGCTTTTCAAAGAATGCGGCGGATCGCGGGACAATGCTTTTTCCCATTTCGCGGTGTGAAGCATTGTCTTTTGAACCGGCCTGAATCTGATGAGCGCGCGGGCAGATCAGTGCGACGAGTTCCGCATCATTAAACAGCGTGAAGCGATTCATGAATCGGAAGTCGGAGGGGACGGACAGTTCGTCCTTGTCGTAGCGGCCCTCCTGAACGCCGAAGTAGCAACTTGACACCGACACCTTGATCCGCGTGTCAATCGCCGGCGTGACCTGTGCGTAGTACCCGCCGTACGAAAGACCGACCATGCCGATCCGGTCCCTGTCGACTTCCGGACGCTTGATGAGTTCGTCGATGGCGAAAGTGATCTTGGCGATTTCCACCGCCGTGATGCTCGTCCCGATGAGCCTCATGCGATCATCAATCTGCCGCCGAATGTCGCTGGGATATTCCTCTGCCCGGAACAGGTGCTGAGGCGCGTACACAACGTACCCGCGTTTGACGGCACCGCGGACCATGTCGTTGTAATTGGCTCCGCCGTTGAACAGCGCGACTTCCGGCGAACCGCCCCCGCCGTGCATCGAGATCACCAGCGGTGCCTTCCCTTTCAACGCTTTCGGGACGATGTAAATCCCCTCGGAGTGAACTCCTGGCAGGATCGGGAACATCGCTCTGAAGTAAGTTCCGATCGAATCCTCACCGATATGCTGCATCGTCGCCGGCTTCGCGGGCCGTTGGCCTGGCGGCGGGTAGCCGATGCTTTGGCAGAACGCGTGCCGAAGCGGCTCGGCCGACTTCTCGAACGCCTGCGTCGATGAGTAGTCCGGCTGAAAGAGCTGCCGGAAAAGCGACGTATCGGAGGCGATCGTCTGGATATACTCGTCCAGTTCACGCGCCTGCTCGGTACGACGCGGGTTGGAGTCGGCGACTTTCTGATTGAAGTACTGAGGCTTTGCTGCGTCGTCCTGTGCGACCGTCAGCGACGGGGCGACAAGACAAAGAACGCAGATAATCGCAAACACATGGATCGTCTTCATGACTGACTCTTCCTTTCGCGGTGTACCAACTGGGGACAGCTAAGTTGCGTGATACTCGAGCATTGGCGGATTGGAATGCGGTGGGCAGGACGCGTAGGGTCAAAAAAAGTCAACCGAACTCCACACTGAAGACTCGCTTCAGCCCGTCCTGGTCCTCGGTCCGGCAGCCTTATGATAGCTTTCGCAGTGACGCTGCGAAGTCTGGCGTGTGTGTTCCCGTATTCGGAGACGGCTAATGAACTTCCTGATTCACGCGGCCTATGTTGTGGTGATCTCGCTGGGTCTTGCTGCCCTGGCCTGTGCCTAAGTCGGTGACCCTCAGATTCGCTCGGATCATCCGTGGTATCCCGGGGAGCTCGCCATTTCGACATTCGACCGTCTCTTTGCGACTCAGGCTGAAGCGTATCAGCGAGTCACCGGGCAGCGCGTCGACACTGACGAACAGAAGGCACTCGCATCATGGCTCTGGCGGAATACGCATTACT
>CALDJX010000132.1 GCA_937899075.1 uncultured Planctomyces sp.
TGCGCTGATTCAGGATCTGAAACAACGAGGCCTGCTGGAAGATACGCTGGTTGTCTGGGGCGGCGAATTCGGCCGCACGATCTACTGCCAGGGAGGTCTCACGAAGTCAAACTACGGCCGCGATCACCACCCTCGCTGCTACACAAAATGGATGGCCGGAGCCGGCATCAAGGGCGGCACGGTTTACGGTGAGACCGACGACTTCAGCTACAACATCACTGAAAACCCTGTCCACATCCACGATCTGAACGCGACGATTCTGAATCAGTTGGGAATCGACCACGAACGAATGACCTACCGACACCAGGGCCGAGACTTCCGCCTGACCGACGTCCACGGAAACGTCGTCCACGACATCCTCACCTAAGGCAACGTGTTCGAAAAACGTTCCCAATTTCAAACAGGCAGAAACAAGCTGGTTCATCACGACAATGCACCGATCTCTCTCAACATCTCGACGGTATTTTCGATCGGCAGGCCGACGACGTTGCTGTAGCTGCCTTCGACTTTGGTGACCATCACGCTGCCGGCTCCCTGGACGGCGTACCCGCCAGCTTTTCCGAGAGGCTCGCCAGTCGCGATGTACCAGTCCAGCCATTTGTCGACATCGTCTCGCATCGTGACACGCGTCACGCATGACTGGCTCAGAGTCCTGGTGACATTGCCTGCTTCGCTGCACAGTGACACCGACACGGCTGAAAGGACGAAATGGGTTCGCCCGGCCAGGTAATCGTGAAACCAGCCTCGTACTTCGTTTTGCCAGTCACCTGCCTCCTGCGGTTGGCCGAGCGCCAGCAGTGCTCCCGCCGAGTCTTTCACAACAACCGTTGTGTCCGAGCAAACGACGACGCAATCACCGCCCGGAGCAGCCCCATCAGCGAGTTGCCGGATGACGTCCAGCCGTTTCAGTTCGACGATTTCCTGGCAGCGGACTTCGAACTCTGACATTTCGACCAGGCCGTCAAAGCCTGGTTCGTCGGCGTCACGCGGCGGCAGCACAACCAGCCGCTCGGGATCAGCGATCAGTTGGAGTAGCTCTAATCGTCGAGGCGAACGGGATCCAATCACGATGGGAATCGAGGTGGCGGACTTTGTCATATTTCGGATTTCAACTCCAGATTTGCGGCAGGCGGCACTCTACAAGGGGCAGCATCCTGTAAGAACGTCGTTTGCTCAACGATGGACGACCCGTTGGCAACTATCGAATTCCGGCCGTGCGGTTTCCGTTCGGAAATCAATTCACCACAATACCCGCCCGACATTTATCGTCCCGCCCAACTAATCCCTCACTACAATCAGGAGCCTTCCCGTGAAAAAGTCGTTTGCCTTCGCTGCCGGAATCATCGCCCTCTCAGGTCTTGCTTTTACACTGTCTTCGTCTCAGGTCACGGCTCAGAAGAAGGGCAAGTCGCGGCCGATGACGACCGCTCAGTTAATGTCCGGTCTGGTGAAGCCACAGCTCGTCGCCATTCAGGGGCACGTCGCTGACGAGAAAACTCCGGAAGGCGAGGACGGCTGGAAGTCACTCACGACGAGCCTCGCTCTGCTCAACGAATCCAGCTACACAATGATGGAAGACGATCGCTGCCCGGACAAAATCTGGGCCGACGCTTGTTCGATACTTCGCAAGGCAACCGATGCCGGCTTGAAGGCAGCAGCTCAGAAGGATGCCGTCGGAGTTCGAGAATCCATCGCCGGCATTGGTGCTTCGTGCAAAGCCTGCCACACCGAGCACAAATACAAAAAGAATTAGTTCGATGTTGAATGTTCCACGTTGAGTGGCCGATGTTCACTCTTCAGTCACGTATTGCTTGATCGTAACTCCTGATTTCCCAGTAAGGGTTTCTGCCATGAGCGACACTCCAGTTCAATCATCGTCACGTCGTAATTTCCTGAAAGATTCCGGCCGAATTGCCGGTGCCGCCGCACTTGTGGGAGCGGCGGGCTCTCATCTTCACGCGGCTTCTGACAGCACCATCCAGTTGGCCCTCGTAGGCTGCGGCGGACGAGGAACGGGAGCGGCATCAAATGCTCTGTCCGTTGACAATGGTCCGATCAAACTCGTCGCCATCGCTGACGTCTTCGAAGATCGTCAACATCAGAGCTTTGTCGGACTGAGCAATCGGTTCAAAGAAAAAGTTGATGTGCCGGACGAACGAAAGTTCCTCGGCTTCGACGCGTACAAAAAAGCGATGGACTGCTTGAATCCAGGCGACATTGTCATTCTGACGACGCCGCCTGCCTTCCGTTGGCTGCACTTCAGCTATGCCATCGAACTCGGCCTGAATGTGTTTATGGAAAAGCCTGTCACCATCGACGCGCCGACGACGATCCGGATGCTTGAACTCGGCAAGAAGGCTCAGGAGAAGAATCTGAAAGTCGGCGTCGGCCTGATGTGTCGACACTGTAAGGCTCGAGGTGAACTTGCCGACCGAATTCACTCCGGCGAAATTGGCGACGTACTGACCTTGCGAGCGTACCGCATGGCCGGCCCAACGGGTTCAGCAGCGGTCGGCCCGGCTCCGGAAGGCACGAACGAACTCGAGTGGCAGATTCGCAACTTTCACGGGTTCCTCTGGCTGAGTGGTGGCGCGGTCAGCGACTTCCTGATTCACAACATCGACGAAGGCTGCTGGGCGAAAGGCGCGTGGCCGGTGTCAGCGCAGGCTTCGGGCGGTCGGCACTACCGATTCGATAAGCTCGGGAACCCGGCGATCGATCAGAACTTTGACAGTTACTCGATCGAGTACACCTTTGCCGACGGAACCAAACTGTTTGTCGATGGCCGCACGATTCCAGGATGCCACCAGGACTTTGCCACTTACGTGCACGGTTCGAAAGGCTCGGCGGTGTTTTCGTCACGCGGCCACCTGCCAGCCCGCAGCCGAATCTACAAAGGTCAGAACTTTGTCAAAGACGATCTCGTCTGGGCCTACCCGCAGCCGGAACCAAATCCGTACCAGGTCGAATGGGACGACATGATTCACGCCGTTCGGGAAGACCTTCCGTACAGCGAAGTCGAACGCGGAGCGATGGCGAGTATCGTCACCTCGATGGGCCGCATGGCCGCTCACACCGGTCGGCTCATCACGATGGACGAAATGATGAAGCACGATCACGAGTTCGCTCCCGATCTTGCGAACCTGTCGTTCGACGGCCCCGCGCCGCTTCTGTTGAAGGATGGCAAATATCCGATTCCGATGCCCGGAATCACGAAGAAGCGCGAGTACGAAGTCTGAGCGATTCCGTCCGGAGCTGCCCGATCATGGGATCGGGCAGCCGGGCGAGTTTTTCAGGAAATTGGCGGCTCTCGTCAAATGCGTCAGCGAGGAATGTCGCTGGACTTTGACGAAATCCGAAGATTGTCTGGCATCTCACAAACCATTGCCCTGCGAACGCTGATAATCTAAAGACCGTCGAAAAATCACTGTGACATCGCTTGTCTCAGAACAAGGCCCGGCAATGGCTGAAAACAAACAACAATCTCCAGACAACAATCCAGATGGATCCGGCTGGGTGGAGTGCCCGAGCGGTGAAATTTCGGGAATGGTTAACCGCTTGGCGCGACAGCAGAAACTCTCGGCAGCCGGAAAATTCTCGGCCGGCGCAGCCGCATTGCTGATCGGAGTTGGAATCTGGCTGTCCCAACCGAGTAATCCCGAAGCCGCAAACGACTCGCAGCAGGTAACGGCCCCCGACGGTGAATTTCAGTTTGGATCGATCTGCTGTTCTGACGTCGCTCAGTACGCTGCGGCCTTCCGAAAAGGCGAGTTGGACGAAGAGAAAACCGCTCAAATCAGTCAGCACATTGCCAAATGCCCGCAATGTGGTCCGAATTTCGAGCGAGCAGCCAGGGAACCACAGGCTTCGACACGCCAGCTTCCAAATCAGCAAACCGTCGCCGTACTGGCCCACTCCGGCCTGCTGATCGTTACTCGCTGAACGGCGTATTTCGAGCGTGGCCAAACTTCGGTTAGAAGATCAGCACCGTTCTTTAACGTGAGCGCGCCACGGGCTCTGCCAGTGCGAATTCTCCGGCGAGATGCTGATCGGGCAAAGCGCTGGCAGATCCAGTGGCACACTTTTTCGAACAGACGGTCCGGCACGCAGTCCCGCCAAACTCGACCGTTTGACGCGGCGAGTCGGGCGGAGGACGCAGCCTGGCCGCGCCACATGAGTCGAATTCCGTCGAACCTACGACAAAAAACGTTCCAGTTCGTAACGAAATCGGGCCAAAGGTCCGTTTTCCGAAAGCCGTCTGGCCTGATTCGAAGATGTGTTCAATAATCCTGGTGCGGGTCGAATTTCGACAATCATCACGTCCACCGAGTGCCGATGAATTCAGCACTGAGTTAGAGCGAAAATCAAATCTCTCTTCCTGAAATCCGACGGAGGTTCCAAACCCAATCGACTGGCTCGGACGACCAACGGTGAGTGCCTGGCACTACCGCGTTCCGCCATTCTTCAAGCGACTCTGCCGTCGCATTCGTCGAGAGATTTGACATA
>CALDJX010000133.1 GCA_937899075.1 uncultured Planctomyces sp.
GCCCACATCGCGTAACTTTCCAGATGCCCTCTAAGCAACGCAAAGAGTTGATCAAGCCAACTTCAAAGAAGTAAGAACAACTGTAAACGCTCAAGGCTTGAACACCTTTGCGAACCTCTGCGTCTTCGCGACTTTGCGTCAGACAATCGCTCAGACTGAGCATTCAACTTTGGAAAAATAATGAACCACCTCGTTGGACTCGACATTGGCGGAGCAAATATCAAAGTCGCACACAGCGACGGCGAGTGCCGGGCTCAGTCGTTTCCGCTGTGGAAGTCCCCCGAAAAACTGGCGGAAACGCTCGCAGGCCTCATCAGAGACTGGCTGCCCTGCTCTGGCATCGCCGTCACAATGACCGGTGAACTGGCAGACTGCTTTGAAACAAAGGCCGAAGGCGTCGATAAAATCCTGAAAGCAGTCGAGAAAGCCGCCGACCGGACTCCAATCTCGGTGTGGCATACGGTCGGAGAATTTGTCGACGCTCCAACGGCTCGCGAGTTCTGGCAACTGACCGCCGCTTCCAACTGGCATGCGCTGGCGACTTTCGTCGGCCGAGTCGCTCCCGAGGGAACTGCGTTGCTCCTGGACATTGGCTCAACGACCACCGACATCATCCCTCTGCAAGATGGTCTCCCGAACCCGACCGGCCGCACCGACTCGGAGCGATTAATCTCTGCGGAACTCGTTTATTCAGGAGTTCGCCGCACACCGGTCTGCGCCGTTGCCTATTCTGTCCCGATCGAGCGTAAAGTCACCGGCAATGGCTACTCGCAACTCGCCGCCGAATTCTTCGCAACCACGCAGGACGTCTACCTTCTGCAGGGAAACATCGCCGAGAATTCGGATGACCTCGACACGGCTAACGGTCGACCGTCAACAATCACCGGCGCTCACGATCGTCTGGCACGACAACTGTGTTGCGACCGGTCTGAACTTTCACTGAACGAAGCCAAGTCAGTCGCCGACTTCCTGGCCAACGTCCAGCGTCAGCGAATCAGCGGAGCCATCGACCGCGTGCTGACAACTTTGGATGCCCCGTGCGAAGCAGTCATCGTCTCGGGTGAAGGCAGCTTCCTGGCGAATCAAATTCTTGATAACCATTCAAAGCTGAAGGACGTTCCGCGGCACTCGCTCACCGAAATGTTTTCGGCCGAAACATCGACCGCGGCCTGCGCCTTCGCCCTCACTCGCCTCGCCAGCGAACGGCCGCACACGTTCACCGACACCGACCTGTCGAATCTGCTTTCACCCAATCAGTAGGCTTTGCCGCCAACTCCTCATCAACCGTCAAAAGATCGGGTAGATAAATGGGGCAACGACCGAACCGCTCAGCACGACCAGCAGGCCGACGAGCAGCAGTACGATGATGATTGGCGTCAGCCACCAGGCTTTGCTCTCGATGAGGAACTCGGCGAATTCCCGCAGCAGCCCCGGCTGCTTTTCTTCGGCGGCTTGAGCGAAACTGACGGGCGCGTCTTTCGACGGCTCAGCATCAGAGCTGCCGTCGGATTCGGGTTTCGTTGTTTCAGGGCTGTCACTCATAAGTCTGCCGTCATTCGCACAGGGCAGGCATCGCCCGCCGGTCACAAGATTGTCTGCAATGAATTCCGCCCGGTTCACAAACTCCGGACCGGGGGTTCGCATGCTACTTCTTCTTCAGAATATAAACGACGTCTTCCGTATCCGAGCCGATCGTAATCGGCTGCTCGAGGTCGTAGGCAAAATCATAAACACCGACGCACTCGAACGCGGGAACTTTTTTCAGCAGAGACGTCATTTGTCGCGCCGAGTAGGTCCGATAAAGCATTTCATCCTCAATCTTCATGTGCTTTGTCGGTGTGTAGACATCGATTTTCAGACCGAGATATTCCATCCGCTTTTTCGTGTCGATCCCCTTGCTCCACATGTAAGTGTTGACGGCAAGGTTTCCGCGTCGAGCGTGCCAGGCTTCTTCCTCAAGCCGCTCGCCTTTCGACGGAATCAGGTGCAGACCGAGAATGTACAGCCCGCCTTTCACCAGCGAGTCGGCCATGCATTGCAGGTGAGCCTGCGCCAGCTTCTCGGTCGGCAGATGCCGGAACGTGTTGATCGTGTTAAACGCGGCGTCGACTTTGCGCTTCAGCTTGAAGTCGGCCATATCCTGAACGACGGCCGTCTCCGGGAAGCCTTTCTTCTTGAAACGCTTGTTGCAGAAATCGATCGCGTTGGCGTTGAGGTCGTTGCCGGAAACCTCGTACCCCGCCTGAGCCATGCGGTAAAGCAGCCGGCCAGTGCCGCACGCCGGTTCAAAGATTCGCCGAACCGGACGACCCGCAAAGCGGTCGAAGCACCCCGTCAGAAAATCGAATTCCGCTCGCCAGTCTGACCCGAAAATCAGGTCGTAATAAACCGGATAGT
>CALDJX010000134.1 GCA_937899075.1 uncultured Planctomyces sp.
CGCAAAGCCAAACTACTTGGCTTCCTTGTTCGACTCAATTCCTGAGCGGCATTGGCCGCCACCCGCATGGGGAAGCAGCCAGGTCGAGCACATCGAGGATTGCTCGATAATCAACTGACCGACGAACCGGAGTATGTCCGGTTTACTCAGCTGCAGGCCCGGATCGCTCGTTCGCTTGATGGAAATTTGGAAGCCAGAAAAGGCGGGCTGGATCGCGAGCAGTTCGGGAAGGAAGTCCTCAATCAGGAAGACGACCGATTGATGCTCCCAACCCTTCTTGCCGAATCGCTGGCGCTGCTTTCCGCAGCGCTACCCGGCAATTCGGATTTCTATCAATCAGCAAATTCTCAAAAACAGCAGCGATTGTTTCTGGTCCCAATCGACGATGTTGACTTGAACCCGGAACGCTGCCTGGAATTGTTGCGGCTGCTGCGTCACTACTCAGTCCCTCAGTTCTTCTTCCTGCTGATGGGCCAGCGTGATCTGGTCGAGTCGATCGTCAAGCTCAAGATCGGATCCGAATTCAGTTCGGTCGCAGACCCGCAATCACCTCTGTCGGCAGTCTCTCCTGACGAACTTCGTAAAGAACTTGGACAGATTGCCGCGGCAAATGTTCAGAAGCAAATTCCGTCTGTTGTTGAACTGCCGCCGATCGACCTCAATTCTGTTCTCGAATTCAAACCTTTGCTGGGAAGCATCGCCGGAGATCCCGACAAACTGCCGACACTGGGTGAACTGCTTGCTCAAGTAGAACTGTCCGATCCCGGTGTGCCAATCAAGAATCTCCGCGAGCTGCTTCAACTCGGCGCCAACCAGTCATTTGGACCTCAGACTGCGGGATCTTTCAGGCGAGATCAGTATCCAGGGCTGGGTGCTTTTGAAGTAGCACCTCGAAGACTGGTCGATCTCTGGCGATGGTTGTCCGAGGCGATTCATGCAACTCCGGTCGCCCAGACCAGTTCTAATGAACGTTTCTTGAACGTCTTCATGAGGTATTGGCACCATGTCGTCGACGACGACCCTCAACTCAAACGCGAAGACCGAAAGACGCTGCAGCGTGAAGGCACGATCGCCTGCGAAGTAATCGCCAGTGATCCGTCAGAGACTTTTGCAGAACACAAAATTGACGGTGCTGAGCTCTCGAAAAGAAGTCGTCTTTCGAACTACCGTCCTGTCCTGCGAATCAGTCTGGCCACTTCGGGTAGTGGTGTGCCGCGTGTCAAATTGAAAGGGAGAGGTGGCGTCGAAATCGAAGAACCAAGAACACGCTGCGCCTTCGTGCTCATGCACGACCTGCAACGATTGTTAATTGACGACGATTCAAACCGAGTCGCAAAACAGCCAGTCACAGCGACGTCTCCTGTTTCGTTGAGCTGGGTTAGTGACAGCTCTGACGTTCGTTGGCCGCTGCCACCGGTGCCAACTTTCGCCCGCCAAACACATTTCTTCGCTTCTGTTGCATCCGGGCAGTCAGATGTTCTTGGCTCGGGAACTGAAGAACCGATCACGATTCCTGAAACGCAATTACTGATTTATCAATGGATTGAGATGGGAACAAAACTCCTTGCGGGCAAGACAACCCGAAAAACCAACTCCGTTGACTGGGGAAAACTGATCAAGCTCCTTGAAAAACTGAGCGATAAAAACCACGTCGCGCCGTCGCTCTTTAGAGAGTGGGCCTGCGACCTGGTGTTGCTCACGATGCCCGAAGCTTGCGGTTTGGAACTCACAACTCACCCAATCAAAGGCGGCTTGCCAGCAGACATTGAAACCGCTGTCAAGCACTTTGATGATCTGCTGGACTGGCATCGATCGGAACTTCTGGTTCGGCGAGGGCAGCAACTCGCATCGCTATGGAACAAGCATTCCGGCTTATGGACATTCCTTAATGAACGATCTACGAAGGATTCATGGATCGAACTGCGAGCTGAGGAGCCAGCGAGCGAAACAGTTGCCGAACTTCGGAGCGACGTTGGTCGTCTTACAGTTCAAATGAAACGGCAGAGCCTCCTGTCAAAGTTCAATTCGCTGATTCGACAGGTGTCGTCGACCGATAAGTCCGATCATGACAAACGAGCGGAACCAGAAGATGCCAACGCAATGGCAGACCAGGTGATCTCCGTTACCGATGAACTTGTAAAATACGCCAAAGGCGACGCTGAATTCGAATCCACCGTACTCACCGAACTCGAACAAGCCGCAACTGCCATTTACGAAAATGGAACGCCGAGGATCCTAATTTCGTTGCATGAATATATCGTCGACATGTCGGAAAGAATTACTGACATTGCCAATGACAAGAACGCGATACGGACTCACGCTATTCGAAACTTGAGACTTGGCGATGCGTACCAGAGATTTGCAATTCGAGACAAGGCCGAAGCAGCCTTTGATTTCTATTTTAACTCGAGTACTCAGGCAGTCGAAGCCGATCCAGATAGCCTGAATGCATTGCGCGACCTCGGTATTGCCTATAATCGACTCGGCAACCTGCATTATGAGTCGAATGGCCTGATTCAGGCCGAGAAAGCGTATGATGGCGAACTCAGTGCATCTGAGAAACTAGTCTCTAAGGAACCCGACAATTCCAGCTTTCGGCGAGAATTGGGAGTCGCATACTTACTGCTGAGTAAGTTGTACTTTCAGACCGGACGTCTCACTGTCTCCGAGACATCAGCAGTTAACGCACTCGATGTATTCACGCAATTAGCGGAACGCGATCCTGCCAACACGCAATTCCAAAGTGACTTGGCGAGTGCATACGACTTGCTCGGTGAAATCCGACTAGAATCAGGAATACTGTCAGAAGCCGAAGAGGCCTTCGACAAAAGTCACCACATTAGTCAGCAGATCTTTCAGAGAGAACCGGAAAACTGGAAGCGTCAATTAGATCTTTGCTCGTCATGCGAAGGGCTCGGTAACGTTTACCTGCAAACGAACCGTCGTGACCAGGCTAAAGAGATTTTCAGCAAGGGTTTCGATTTAGCACGACAGATCGCGGAGAATTATCCGAACCGTCCTCGTACTCAATTAAGATTTGCCATCAGTCAGTGGAATCTCAGCAGGGTTTCCGACAAGGGTGAAAGTGAACGTCTCGAAGATTCCGCATGGGAGGTGATGGTACAGGAACGCGAGCGTGACGCGTATTTCTTCTTAAGGGCGAAAGAGGCTGAGGACGGGTTACGGGCATCAATAGAGGCTCGTACTGCTCCCAAAGCCAAACCGAAAAAACGTAAGCGGACGACGGTGGCGAAAAAGAAGACGAGTGTTCGTCGGAAAAAGAGTCGCTGAACATGTCGAATGCCCGGACAGTTCTGACGTCGCTGGATCATCTTGTTGCGGAGATGGTCGCTTACCCTTTCGTATCGACTGCCAGCTTCGCTCATCCTGTTGAAATACTCGATGGTCGAATGACGCCGCCGACTGCGAAGCTCTGGCGCGAGGCAGAGCGATACTTTGTCGCTCACTTTCCACACATCGCCATTGACGAGCTGATCTCTGTTCGAAATCGGACGTGGTTCGGGACGAACGGTGGAACTGCGGCGCTGCATAATTTTCTTGGACACACATCAAGAGACTGGTTGCGGCAGCGTGGTGCGGTCGCAGAACCGTGTCTTCCAGACGGAGCAAGCAATGACGACAACGATGCCGCCGCTGCTCGGCGGGCCTGGCGATGGCTGACGTTTGCGATGCCCGGCGATCTGTTGCTGGCGGGACTGGCGAAGAACGGAAACGGCCCCGTGCGCTGTCACCTGATCACACCGTTCCTCGCTCGCATGCTTAATGAGAAAGGCTACGCGGAAACGCATCTTCACATGGGAGCGGGGCTCGACTTTCCGTCCGCGTGGGCATCCGCCGTCAACGTCGTCGCTCGCTCTTCTGACCAGTACCCAGGCATGGCCTACGATGCGTTCGTCAGTCCGGGGGCTGATCACGACGAAGGTGAATCACTGGCTAACTGGTTGGTCAGAGCGTCCATCGCCCGGTACGTGCTGGCTGCCTATCTGACTCAGGGAAGCAAGTACGTCTGCATAAGTGAGTTTTTCAATGGCGACTTCTGGCAGGATATGGGTCTCTCAAAGGATCAACTGAAGATCATTCAAACAGCTCTCAAGGACCTGGCAACTGGTCAACTGACACTTTCGGGTCGGCCGGTTCGGTCACAAGCATTGGCCGCGGCGTTTCTGGAAATGCAGTCAACGTACAACGCTTTGACGCGAGCATCGCTGATTCCGCTTCCCACTCGCCTGGACGATGTGCAGCGTCTTGATCCACTCTCAGCGTTCTTTGAGCCACGAGACCACGGTGGTCCGACCGTGCAGATTCAATTTCTCTGGAAGGGCCTCGCTCAATTGTCGACAGGCCAGATTGACCGACAGTTTGCAAAACTGTTCTGGCAGGTTGAACGTGTCAGATGCCAGGTCTATCGCCACTGTATCCAGCGACCGTTGACTCCCGGGCTGATGAATTTCATCCGGGTCTACGAAAGAAAAGGAGCCATAACGGGAGCATTGGAAAACGTCGAACTCGAATCCTGCGGCGTACTCGGTGGAGTTGGCAAGGGTTTGAGATCTCTGGAGGTTCGCACACAGCCTGCAAAGCGAAAGAACGATCAACTTGGCGACTTCACTGTCTGGAACAGAAAGCTGGAGCAACTTCGACTGCAACCAGAATGGGAAAACGTTGAATGTGGATTCGCTCTCCATTTTTTGAAGAATCGGGGGGCTCACACTGACCGAGGCGCACCGCAATCTCACGACCAGGAAAACTTCAGCGATCCGACGCTCGATGCCAACACGATGCAACTCCGTTGGCAGGAATTTCGACAAAAATCCGATCAGCGCGCCGCCGCTCTGGCCGAAGCTATTGAAGAACACCCTCAATGGCTGACGCTGCTACGTGCGATCGATGTCTGTCGCGACGAACACGGTGTCCCCACATGGGTCGTCGCGCCGCTGTTCCGAAACGTTCGCGAACGTGTTCAGAAGGCAATCGCATCGGAATACGAACGAAGCGGCATCGAACTTCCCGAACTTCATACGACCGCGCATGTGGGTGAAGACTTTGTCCATCTCGCCACCGGCCTGCGTTACATGGACGAAGCCGTTGACCACATCCCACTGCGAACTGGCGACCGAATTGGACACGGGCTTGCGTTAGGAATCGACCCGACAAACTGGTCGAAGAATCAGCACAGACAGTTGATGCCACGTGAGGATCGTTGGTTTGACCTCATCTGGGAACGCGTCTGGCACGGAAGGCGGTGGTCTCGATTCAGCAGTGGTCGAAAGACTTTTGTCGAAGACGAGATCGTCAGATTGGCTCGTGACATCTTTGTGTGCTGAGGATCATTTTCATTGGACGCCGAATCAAGCAATAGACTTCTGCAGGTCACTTTATGATGGGCGACTCGATGCACTTGGTTTTCCGGACAGATTGTTAAATGCAGAACAACCTCTGAGCGGAAGCACAGAGAACCAACTGGAACGGTACATGACATCGTCGGGTGTTTACCGGCGATGCCGTGAAGTCATTTGGGTCGAAGCGGCAGACGATCACGATGCCGTCACCGAACTTCAACGCCTGGTTCGCAACCGGTATGCGTCAACTGGAATAACCATCGAGGTGAACCCAATCTCGAACCTCATGGTTGGAGACTTGACCGACTTGACTGGCCATCCATTGTGGAGACTTGCACCGGGACTGGGTGACGAATTCGGAGCCACATTGCGCATGTGTGTGGGATCTGATGATCCCCTTCCGTTCGCAACAAACCTGCCTGAGGAATACCAGTTTCTATACGACTCATTGCTTCTGGCAGGGCAGTCTCATGCAGCAGCCCGGCGTTGGATCGATCAGATTCGAGAAACTGGAATGGAGTCCCGGTTTACGCAGCCAATGTCTGCCGTAGATTCTGTGCGAAGATGACTACCAATATCGGCAGCCAGTAATTGAAACTATCTCTGGCTCGGCGCGCGGCCGCCAATCCGACGTGACAAGATTTGCAGTTCGATGGCCGCCCCGCCCGGGGAGAAACTTCGGAGATGAATTTCCAAAGGAGAGCGGGGCGGGCTCCAGGTTTCACGTCACTGTGGCGTGGAGCCTCAATCACCACGTAAGTCTTGTGGGCAATCAGCAGACTTTTCAGGTTGCCTTGTCGATCACCGCTTTCGAGTTTCGATGACGTACTTCATCAGGTCGTCGAATTCGGCGCGAGTCTTCAACTGCCTCGTCAGGTTGGCAGGCATTAACGAAGTCCGCGACTCGAAGACCTCATCGACGTCTTCCTTCTTGATCACGATCGGTGTTGGCTGAGCCAGGTTTCGCAGAACAATTTCGTCGTCGTTCTCTGAAATCCGAACGCCGGTGTACTGCTTGCCCTGGTTAGTCAACACGATGACCTGTGCGAAAGATTTGTCGATCAGCTTCGATGGACGAAGTACAGAATCGATCAGGTCTTCTGGTTTCATCTTCGTTTGGACTTTGGTCAGGTCCGGACCAAGCCGAATCGCTCCAGCCGGAGGAGCATGACACGCAAAGCAGGCCGCCGCCGATTTGAAGAAGAGGTTCTTGCCTCGCTCTGCATCGCCTTTGGCGATGGCAACCTGAGCAAGTTTTTCTGGTGAAGTGCTTAGAAGTGCGTCTTCCAATTCCGTATTGGAAAAGCCTTCTTCGCTGATGCCGATGTCCTTTAGAACAAGTGCTGCTTCCAGCGGATGCTCGGCCAGCAAATCGTCAGGATTCCAGAACGTTGTGCGATCGATCGTTGCTGCTCGAATTTTTGCGACCGTGTCTGGAGTAATGGTCGACGCTTCGTTGCCCCAGGTGTTACGAACAAATGTCAGGACGGCAGCGAGTTCGTCGTCCTTCAAGAGCGAGCGGAACGCGGTCATCGGCGGTACGCCGCGAGAAGGATCGTACGTCTTGCCATGGACCGTGATTTTTCCCCACATGCCGTGCAGAGCCATTTTGACCAGCCGGTCTTCGCTGCCGTTGACCCAGGGGCTCTTAACGAGCGACGGATAAACGACTCCGTTGCCTTTGCCGTGGGCCAGGTGGCAGGTCGCGCAATGCGAGTGCTTCTGGTAAATCGTCGCGCCCAGTTCGTAGACCTTCTGGTCGGCCGGGTTGAGTCGTTTTGGGGGATCGAATTTGACGAATTCGATTTCCGCGGGAGCAACAAATCCGCTGGCTCCGGCGTCAACGTTGTACCAGAAGTGCTTGACGGTTTTCGCTGCGTGGGCAGCGTGCCGCACAGTCGAGGCCAGCAGCGTATTGAGCAACTCATCGTTTTTCACATTGTGCTGCTGATGCATCCACAATGCTTCGAGCAAATGATGAGCTTCTGTTTCGTCATTCGGATTAAAGTCCTGCATCCACTTCTGGGTGGCGGCGATGACGGCTTTCGAATCGCGACCGCTCAGTTCAACACGGGTGCGGTGACGAATCCCGTCAACCGGGTGCTTGAGGTTTTCAAGCAACACTTCGATCGGCTCGTCCGCGATCTTGACCGGTTTCTGCAACGGGCGATCTTTGACCGTCAGGCGAACGATGCGGCCGTGATAATGGTCGCGATTCGGGTCACGAATATTGTGCTGCATGTGGCCGATGATGACGTTGCACCAGTCGGACACATAAAGAGCACCGTCTGCCCCGATGACGGCATCAGTTGGACGAAAGTTGCGGTCAGAGCTGTTGAGCAATTCTACTCCGGGTGTTCCCCAGACTTCGCCAAACTTGCGCTTTGCGCTGGAGACGTCTTTTCCTCCGCTGATCTTGACGTCGACGGCCGCGACGACATCCTTGCCATTGAAGAACT
>CALDJX010000135.1 GCA_937899075.1 uncultured Planctomyces sp.
CGATATCGTCATGCGGGAGTGTCTCATCCAGACAAAAGTCCTGCCATTCCCTCTGCCGCCGTTGCGGTCGACAGACCCGAGCATCCGATTTCGAAGGTGTTGTACTCATGCCAGCCCTTTTAGCGCCACTCTGCACAGACATCCAGGACAGGCTGTAATAAATTCACAACCTCGGAGCGAAAGGCGACACTTAAAGATCGCCCAATGCTAAACGGGTTCGTTCGGCCGTGTTGAACGAACCCGTGACGACGGAGATCGACTTCACGCCAACATTGTCAAACAGTAACGCCGAACTTCCGGGCGGATTAGGCGGTTCGCCGAGCGATCGCAGCCAGCTGAAGGTGCCAGTCGGCGTCAGCGCTCACCCGAACCGGCTCACCCGAACCGGCTCGCCCCGTTCGGCAAGCAGCCCGGAGTCCAACAGCGATGGGTTGCCGCAGACCCTGCGGCCAGCGACTTCGGGACAGTTTGTCAGTCGCAGTTTGTCGTAAGAGTGATCACTTTGAATCGGGCGGGTCCATTGTTTCAGGGATCGATCTCTCTCTAACATGGTGGGTTAAGAAATCCTGCCTGATGGTCGTGTCTTCAAAGACCGTTCCCTCCCCCGAAAATACACCCTCAACGAACAACGAGGAGAACTCTATGCTCCGTACTCTGCGAATCGCTTTGCTGTCCGTGATGACCGCCGCCGTTGTGCTTCCGATTGTGAATTCCTCAACCGCCGGCGCTGCCGATGACAAATGGGAATCGCTCTTCGACGGGAAGACTCTTAAGAACTGGGACGGCAACCCCGCGTTCTGGAGTGTCAAAGATGGAGCCATCACCGGGCAGACGACCAAAGAAAATCCGACGAAGGGCAATACCTTCATTATCTGGCGCGGCGGAGAGGTCGGAGACTTCGAGCTGAAACTGCAGTACAAGATCGTCGGCGGCAACTCGGGCATTCAGTACCGCAGTTTTGAAGTTGAGGACAACAAGTGGGTTGTCGGTGGCTATCAGGGCGACTTCGAAGCCGGCAAGACTTACTCGGGAATCCTCTACGGCGAACGGTTCCGCGGCATCCTGGCGAATCGCGGCCAGAAGACTGTCATTGGCGAAAACGGCAAGCCGACAGTTGTTGGCTCGGTGGGCGAGTCGGCTGAGATTCAGTCGAAGATCAAGAACGAAGACTGGAACGACTATCACATCGTCGCGAAGGGCAACCACTTCAAACACTTCATCAACGGCACGGCAACGATCGAATGCACCGATGAAGATGACGCAGCTCGTGCGAGCGGAATTCTCGCTTTGCAGCTTCACGCTGGTCCGCCGATGGTTGTCCAATTTCGCAAGATCATGATTCAGCGAACCGGTGACAGAAAGTCGGCTGCCGCGACTGTAAAAAAAAAAGACTGACGGCAACGACTGAAGCTTCCACTCATTCCAAGGCTCCGCGTGGGAATGCCGCAACGGACGCCCCGCGTCCAGGAACGCAGAGCGTTCAAGATTCCGTCCCCACGCTGAGCGTAGGAACGAGGAACGAACCAGAAGGCGTCAAAGAAACCGTTCTGATCAACGCCGCACCGACTCGCCCGAAGCGAGTCGCGTTTGTGGCGGGGGTTCGAAGCCACGGTTACGGAGCGCACGAGCACAAGGCCGGCAGCATTCTGCTGGCTCGGTCGCTCGAAAAGGCGATGCCGGATTTTGTCACGGCGGTGTACACGGACGGCTGGCCGAAGGATCCGAACGCACTCGACGGTTTTGACTGCATCGTCATGTACTGCGACGGCGGTGGTCGTCACATGGTGAATCCGCATCTCGCTCAGGTCGATGCGTACGCGAGGGCGGGGGTCGGGATCGTTGCTCTTCACTACGGCGTGGAAGTTGAAGCTGATCCTTCGGGTAAGAAGTTTCTCGACTGGATGGGTGGCTACTTCGAAGCAAACTGGTCAGTGAATCCTCACTGGACGGCAAACTACACAAAGTTTCCAAAGCACCCGACCACGCGTGGCGTGAAGCCGTTTTCGGTCAACGACGAGTGGTACTACCACATGCGGTTTCGCCCGGAGATGAAGGGCGTGACGCCGATTCTCACCGACATGCCCCCGGCCAGCACTCTGGTTCGGGAAGACGGTTCGCTGGCTCGTCCGGAGAACGCTCACAACAACAACCCGCACGTCCGGGAAGCGGTGCTGGTTCGCAAAGAGCCGCAGCACATGGCCTGGGCGTCTGAGAATGAAAGCGGAAGTCGCGGCTTCGGCTTTACCGGCGGCCACAATCACGCGAACTGGGGCAACCCGAATTTTCGCAAGGTCGTGCTGAATGCGATCGTGTGGTGCTCGAAGGGTGACGTGCCCGAAGGCGGAGTGAACTCGCCGGAAGTGACGCTCGACGATCTGAATGCGAATCAGGACTTTGATCCGAAACCAAACTTCGATTTCGACGCACTTCAAAAACAGCTCGATGCCTGGAACGGTCGCGCGTCGTTGTCGCTGGCTCCAGCCGCTGCTCCGAAACTGGAACCCAAAGCTGCTGACGCGCCGCAGGTGGCGGGTGACGGCAAGCTCTTTCAGAGCGCTGTGATTTCAAAGGCGACCAAAGGGCACTCGGTTGAGATCAACGTCGAACTGAAAGGCGCGAAGACTGTGTGGCTCGTCGCGACCGACGGCGGCGACGGATTCGGTTGCGACTGGGCGGACTGGGTGAATCCTCGCTTCGTCGGCGAGGACGGCGAGAAGAGTCTCACCGAGCTGAAGTGGAAGTCGGCTTCGACGGGCTTCGGTCAGGTTCACGTGAACAAGAACTCCGGCGGGCAGGCTCCGCGCGTTGATGGCAAGCCGGTTGAGAAGTGCATCGGAGTTCACGCGAATTCGCTGCTCGAGTTCGACGTGCCGGCTGGTGTGACTCACTTCAAAGCGACCGGCGGGCTCGACAACGGCGGGACCGACCAGCCGTGCGGCTCGACCGTGACGTTCGCCGTTTACTCGAAGCGACCGGCTGGCGACGTCGGCGCTCCGGCAAGTGGCAGCGAAAGTCGCGATGCGAAAGACGCGCTCAGTCAGCTCGACATTGCGGAAGGACTCGAAGCGACGCTGTTCGCTTCCGAAGCTGCTGACCCGGCAGTGTTGAGCATTTCGGCGATCGATATCGATCACAAAGGCCGCGTGTGGGTTTGCGAAGTCGTCAACTATCGACACCGCAAAGGCGAGCGTCCCGAAGGCGACCGAATCCTCGTGCTGGAAGACACCGATGCGGACGGCGTTGCCGACAAGCAGACCGTGTTCTATCAGGGCAACGAGGTCGATACGGCTCACGGCATCTGCGTGCTCGGCAAGCGGGTGATCGTTTCCGCCGGCGACAAAGTCATGAATTTCTGGGACGACAACGGCGACTCGAAGGCCGATCGTCACGACATCATGTTTCAGGGCATCAGCGGCACGCAGCACGATCACGGCATTCACGCGTTCTCGTTCGGGCCGGACGGCAAGCTGTACTTCAACTTCGGCAACAGCGGGAATCAGATTCTTGATAAGGACGGCAAGCAGGTTATCGACGTTGCCGGAAATCCGATCGTCGCAAACCGCAAGCCGTATCAGGAAGGCATGGCGTTCCGGTGTGATCTCGACGGTAGCCACGTTGAAACGCTCGGCTGGAATTTTCGAAACAACTGGGAGCTGTGTGTCGACAGCTTCGGCTCGATCTGGCAGAGCGATAACGACGACGACGGTAACCGCGGAGTCCGCATCAACTACGTGATGGAGTACGGCAACTACGGATACAAAGACGAGTTCACCGGAGCCGGCTGGCGCGACGACCGGACCAACATCGAGTCCGAAATTCCACTGCGTCACTGGCACCTGAACGATCCGGGCGTCGTCCCGAATCTGCTGCAAACTGGAGCCGGTGCTCCGACAGGCATCTGCCTTTACGAAGGCGATTTGCTGCCGGAAGTGTTTCGCGGTCAGATCATTCACTGCGATGCCGGGCCGAACGTTGTTCGCGCTTATCCGGTGCGGAATGACGGAGCTGGCTACTCGGCATGGACTCAGGATTTGCTCGTTGGAACGCGTGACAAATGGTTCCGACCGTCGGACGTTGTGGTCGCTCCGGACGGCTCGCTGATCATTTCCGACTGGTACGACCCGGGCGTCGGCGGGCACCGCATGGGCGACGCCGAGAAGGGGCGGCTGTTCCGAGTCGCTCCGCCGAACTCGCCGTACAAAGCTCCGGCTTACGATTTCAGTTCGATCGACGGCGCGATCGTCGCGCTGCAGAGCCCGAATCTGGAAGCTCGGTATCTCGCCTGGACGAAGCTGCACGCCGAGGGCGAGAAGGCCGTGCCGGCTCTGACGAAACTGTTCAACGAGAGCACCAATCCGCGACTGCGGGCGCGGGCGTTGTGGCTGCTCGGCAAGAGGCACGAAAACGGCTGGAAGGCCGTCGCGCCAGCGATCAAAGACAATGATCCGAACATCCGGATTCTCGGCTTAAGACTGGCTCGACAGATTTACCGTCCCGCCCCGGGCAGTCTGAATACCGCTGCAATGCTTGCTAATATCGGCCACCTGGTGAAGGACCCGAGTCCTCAAGTGCGTCGCGAATGTGCAATCGCTCTGCACGAGTTTCGTGAATCCGGCGACCCATCCGAAACACATCACATCGGCGGCAAGGCTCGACTCTGGGCGCAACTCGCACTCCAGCACGATGGCAAGGATCGCTGGTATCTGGAAGCGTTGGGCATTGGAGCGGGAAGTGATTGGGATGCCTGTCTGAATGCAGCATTCGCTCTGTTGATGGACTCAAGGACGCCGCAGATTTCTGATGAAGTCGCCGATGACATTATTTGGCGATCACGGTCGTCACAGACTCCGAAACTGCTGGCTGACGGAATCGAAGTGGGGCGAACATCAAACGAGAATCTGCCGCGCACGATGCGAGCGTTCGATTTTCTTTCGGGACCAGAAAAGGACGAGGCTTTGTTTAGTCTCGCCTTCGGCTACGACGGCAAGGGAGATAAGGAGCGAGCGAACTTCGTCAATTCAGAAGCCATCAAGCGACTAGGCAGCGGAGTCAAAAGCAGGGACGGAGCACTCGCAGCGATCAACAAGATGCTTGACCGATTTGCCGGAACATCGCAGTTCGTGTCGCTCGTTGCAAAGTTCGATATGGCTGATCGATATCCCGCACTCATTGAGTTGGCGATTGCTCACCCGAGTGACCAGCTTGGCGTCGATGCGGTTAACGCGTTGATCGCGAAGAAGCAGTGGGATGTGATTTCAGAAGTGCTCAACAGTGGCGACGAGAAAACGTCGCTCGCGATGGTTCGTGCCCTGGCCGTTTCTGAGAACGGCGGAGCAGTCGGTCTGCTGATGCCGATCGTCAAGAATGCGGACAAGCCGGCGGAGCTGCGTCGACAGTCGACGCAGGCAGTCGGAGCGTCACGGTACGGTGCTCAGACGCTGATCACGATGGCGGGTAAGAACGAGATTGATACTCAATTGATCCCGGCTGTCGCGGCGAGTCTGCATGCGTCGTCGATCAAGGAGATTCGCAACGAAGCTCAGAAGCTGTTTCCCTTACCGCCCAGCAAAGATGCAAAGCCTCTGCCGCCAATCAGCGAATTGATTGCTCGCAAGGGCGACGTCGCTCGCGGCAAAGCCATCTTTGAAACGACCGGCACCTGCGCGAAATGTCACATCGTCAACAAGCAGGGCAAAGACGTCGGTCCGGACCTGTCGGAGATCGGCAGCAAACTGAGCCGCACGGCGTTCTTCGAATCAATCCTCTTCCCCAGCGCCGGCATCGCGCATAACTACGAGATGTATTCCGCCGTCCTGAACGACGGAAACGTGGTCGCCGGCCTGTTGATCAGCAAGACAGACCAGGCAGTGACCATCAGGAATAAGGAAGGCATCAACCGGACGATTCCGACCGGTGACGTCGATCAAATCGTCAAGCAGAAGATCTCAATCATGCCTGCGGACCTGCAGAAACTGCTCAGCGAGCAGGATCTGGTGGACGTCGTCGAGTATCTGACGACTCTAAAAAAAGCGAAGAAGTAGGTTGTTATGGACACCTGAACGTGTGCCGCGTGAATTGCCCGCGAGAGGAGCGAACAATTCATTCTCTGGAAAGAAGGGAGCCTGACATGGTCAACTCAAGTGAGCAAAATATTTTCGATGCGGCGATGGAACTTCCCGAACAACAGCGTGCCGAATTGGCTGAGCGGCTGTGGGAAAGTCTGGACGGCGGCTCGCAGGCGCAGATCGCTGATGCATGGGCAGTCGAGTTACGTCGGCGCTGGGACGCGGTGGAAAGTGGAGATGCCCAGCTTACTGATGGGGCATCGGCGATGTCCGAAATGCGACGCAAATACGGCGTTGACAAGGCATGAGTTATCAGTTCCTTGCTGAGGCTCTGGCAGAATTTGACAACGCCGCAGCCTGGTACGAACGGCAACGTCCGGGCTTGGGATCTGAATTCGTCCAGGCTGTCGATTCCGCCATTGGTCGGTTGGTTGCACACCCCGAAAGCTGGCCGACCATTGATACCCGATTTCGTCGCTGCCCCGTGGCGGTTTTTCCGTACGATGTCGTCTTCGGCGTTCGCAACGAAGGCGTCCTGATTTTCGCAATCGCACACCATCATCGGAAACCGGACTACTGGCTGTCGAGAGAGTAGCAAGATGCCTCGGACCCTGGCCATCGGCGACATTCACGGACATTTGGATGCCCTGGAGACACTTGCTGAATTCGTGTCTCTCAGAAGTGACGACACTCTCGTTACGGTCGGTGACTACGTCGATCGTGGGCCGGACAGTGCCGGGGTGATCGAGTGGTTGATTCGGGAGTTTGACGAAGGTCAGCTTGTTCCGCTGCGAGGCAATCATGACATCATGATGCTCGACTCGCTGGACGTTGGGGACTGGGAAGGTGACTGGAAGTCGTTTGGCGGCGACAAGACTTTGAAGTCGTACCGGCGTCTGGGGTTCGATCCGAAAAAGGATGGTCTTCCCGAGCGGCATCGTCGTTTCCTTGATTCTGACTGCCAGAAAATCCACGTCACCGATCACCACTTTTTTGTGCACGCCAACGCTCATTACGACATGCCGTTTGATGATCAGCCGGACTCGCAGGTTTACTGGGAGAAGTGGTTCGATCCGCCACCGCATGTGTCGGGCAAGACGATGGTTTGTGGTCACACGGCTCAAAAGAATGGCTGGCCGCTGACGATCGGCCATGCCATTTGCATCGACACCTGGGTCTACGGAAAAACGGGATGGCTGACGTGCCTGGATGTTGAATCCGGTGAAGTCTGGCAGGCTCGCGAGAGCGGCGAGACTCGCAGTGGGTGGCTCGACCAGGAACCAGACGATTAGGCTCGTCGAATTGTCGGTAAAGGCGGTCGTAAATTCGAAACTTGCTGTCGGCGGATTTTCAGTTCAGACACAGGAGCATTGACGTGGATCTTTCCGGAAAGACGGCATTGGTGACGGGGGCCGGGCAGGGGATCGGCAAGGGGTGTGCGTTGGAGTTGGCTCGGGCCGGAGCCGACATAGTCATCAACGATCGGCCTGGCAGCGATGTTCTGGCAACTACGGCGGATGAAATACGTCAAACGGGTCGGTCGTGCACGGCCATCGAAGCCGATGTATTCAGCCGAGCCGGTTGCGAAGAACTACTCGCGCAAGCCGTAGAAGCCGCCGGGCGAATCGACATTCTCGTGAGCAATCCGGCGTTCAGTCGCCGAGGGGCGTTCCTGGAATACGATCCGGAGCTCTTCGAAAAGACGATCGCCGGCACGCTGACGAGCGGGTTTCACATGAGCCAACTCGTCGCTCGGCAGATGGTCGCGCAGGGTGGCGGCGGAAAGATTGTGTTCATGTCGAGTGTTCAGGCAGGTCTGCCGACGGCCTTGTGCGGGCCTTACTCGGCGGCAAAGGCTGGGCTCAATCAGTTGATGATGTCGATCGCCGTCGAACTGGCTCCGCACCGGATTAACGTCAACGCGATCGAACCAGGCTGGATCGACACTCCGGGTGAGCATCGGACATTTTCGGACGAAGACATTGAAGCAGAAGGACGGAAACTTCCCTGGGGCCGTCTGGGGCTTCCGGAAGATATCGGCAAGGCCGCCGTGTTTCTTTGCTCGGACTCCGCCGACTACATCACCGGCTCGATTCTTCCCGTCGATGGTTGCTTCCGTTTCAAGCAAGGTTG
Source organism: uncultured Planctomyces sp. (assembly GCA_937899075.1). Classification (GTDB taxonomy): domain Bacteria; phylum Planctomycetota; class Planctomycetia; order Planctomycetales; family Planctomycetaceae; genus JABMPE01. The sequence goes on from CALDJX010000135.1 coordinate 8,199, forward strand.
TCTTGATCAACTGATTCCGTTGCGAGACGCGGACTGAGGGCGTTGTTCAGTAATTCCTTAAAGGAAGACTCGGTGATGGAACTTGCAAAGCGAATCTTCCGTGGACAGATCGACGGACCTCAGTTGCTGATTACTGGCGCCGTGCATGGCGACGAGTTCGAACCGATGGCCGCGATTCGTCGGTTGATCGATCGGTTTGAGTCTGACGAAAACCTGGCCACGACGCTTCGTGGGTCAGTGACTTTTGTTCCGGTCGTCAACGAAGCTGCCTTCCTGCGAGGTCATCGTTGCGGAGCCGACGGGCTGGATCTGGCTCGCGTTTGTCCTGGCCGAGCGGATGGAAGTATCACTGAGCAGACTGCCAGAGCACTCAGTGATCTGATCGAAGCGGCAGACTTCTACATCGACCTTCACACTGGTGGAACGGAGTTCGCCGTCCTTCCGCTGGCGGGCTATTCCATTCATGACGACGCCAACGTACTCGATGCTCAACGTCGAATGGCGAAGGCATTCAATCTGCCAACCGTCTGGGGCACGGCTGGAAATCTTGACGGACGCTCGCTGTCGGTGGCGCGTGATGCAAACGTGCCGGCGATTTACGCGGAGTATCTGGGCTCGGCGTCGTGCTGCGAAGAGGGAATCGTCGCTTACGTTGATGGCTGCCTGAACGTCATGGCCGAATTGAAAATGCTGGACCGCGAGCAGGCCGACGATCGCGTCGAAAGAATCGTCGAAGATCCACGACCAGATTCCGGCCACATGCAGGTCTGCAACCCGTCGCCGATCACCGGTTACTTTGAGACCGCAGTCTCATTAGGCGACAAAATAAAAGTCGGAGATCCACTCGGAACTGTGTTCGACACAGTCGGCTCGGACCGCCGGACGATTGTTGCCACGCAATCAGGAATCGTGCTGGTATTGCGAACGTTTCCTCGCGTTCACGCGGGCGAAAGCGTCGGCGTCATTCTGGAAACGCCGACGTGATCGGGTCGCCACTCGGTCCAACCTCAGATTGAAACTGAGTGGTCAATGTCCTGCAGGTCGAAGTTCCGCAGCTTAACATAGTCGTATTCAACCCTTCCTGTTCGTCGCTGCTGGGTTAGGACAGTCTTGCGGGCTCACCACCGCTCTTCCGCGACCGGCTGGGATTCCCACACCAGAGTCATCACAGTCCATTCGGCATCAGAAATCTGCATCGCGTTTCTCGCTCCATCGATTACGACTGTAAACAGTTTACATCTGTAATCGGAAACGAGTAAAGACCAGCTTGTCAGGCCGTGAGATGCTGCCAATTCGGCGCGGGCGGTTCGAACCTTCGAACTCTGCCGGTTACTTCTGCCGACGAAGCATCTGGAATCCGCGGACGGCGTAAGCAAGGCCGCTGTAAACAGTGACGGCGACGGCGGCCCACAGCACGATGTTTCGATAGAAGTTGAACGTCGGGTTGCCAACTTCCGGGCTGAGCGACAGCAGGCTCATCGTGATGGCCACGCACTGCAGAGCCATCTTTGCTTTGCCGATGAATGCTGCTGAGAAGTCTTTCCCGCTCTGTTCGAGGAATGACCGAAGGCCGGTGACGAACATCTCGCGGCCGATCACCGACATGACCATCCAGGAATTGACTCCCGAGTCCGCCTTCTTTTCGAGCAGAAACACGAACGCTCCGCACACGATGATCTTGTCAACAAACGGGTCCAGGATTCGGCCAAGCGTCGTCACCTGACCGTACTTGCGCGCGATGTATCCGTCGATGGCGTCCGTGGCCGCGGCAACGACAAACAGCACAGCGGCGGAAATCCAGAAGCCTTCGACATAGATCAGCCAGAACAGAATAACGGCTAGTCCCAGACGACTCAGTGTGATCAGATTCGGCAGGTTGAGCGAACGACCGTCGATGGGCTCAGGCATCTGAGAGCCGGTGGACGGCGTGCTGCTGGTACCTTCTCCGGAATCTGTCATGGGAAACTTATCAGCTCAATCTGGCGTGTCTTACTAGGAAAACTCTGTTCGTCGAGCAGTGTGGCAGATTGAGCCAAGCATTCAACTCCGGCCGTTTCTGTTCTCCAGCAAAGCTGACTTTAGAACGCAGAGGTCGCTGAGGAAAACAAACGCAGAGAAAAGGGAGAACTCTCCGCGCCTCTGCGAGTCCTCTCCGTACTCTGCGTTCCGTTCATTTAGAATGCTGAACAGTGTTGAACGGGCTACTTCTTCGCGCCGAATTTGACCGGCAACGGATGGCCGAGTGTGTCTTTGTTCGGCTCGAAGCCGTTTCCGTCGATGTCGACGAAAACCGGGTTGATGAACGCGGCCGGGCGATGCAGTCCCCAGGTGGGACCGTGGACGACTCCGAGTGTCGACTTGTCCGCTCCGGCGACAACGATCACGTGGGCATCCCGGTCAAGCTTCAGTGAGAGCTTCTGATCGAACTTCACAACTCCGGATCGGAACAGATTCGGATGCGTCTCTTTTCGGTAGTGATGGTCCGGGTGAATTCGACCGCTGACCAGCACGAAGACTCGGTCGATGTCGATCCAGTTGGGACTTTGCACGCGCACATCGATTTCGAGGTTGCCGGACTTCGCTTCCAGATCCTGGCCCGAGAACGCTCCCACTTGTTGCCCGGCTTCGCGAACTTCGACTTCCAGAAACGGACCGTTCGACATGATGAGTGCTCCAGCTTCGGACGCTCGCACGATGTCCAGAGTTTTAACTTCAGCGGGATCGTCGGTCGGCGAGCGAATCCAGTTTCGAATCCAGCCGGATTCGTGATAGTTGTAGTGAGCGTCCGAGTTGACCACTCCGACCAGTCGAACCCCCTGATTGAGCATCTGCAGCCAGTTGAAGATGCGATTGTTGCCTGGGTATTTCGAAACAGTCACGAATGGGGATAGCGTCAGAATGTCCGGCACGGGGTGAATCTCGACGACGTCGATGTGCGGCATGATTCCCGGGTGCCCCTCGTCAGGTTCTCCGTTGCCGTCCCTGTCGCGGTAGAGCCAACCCATGTCTGGATGATTCTGTTGGATCAGTTTCTCGCTGCGATCATCCCACAGCGCGAGCCGTTCCACCTGCTTCTCGACACTCGTGTCCGTAACCGGTCCGCCGCCGTCCTGAAGATGAGGTCGGTGGACCATCGGAAACGCATTCTGATGGTTCAGCAGCAGCGGGCTTCCGGTTAGCTCCATGCCCGTGCACGAGCTGATGAACGGACCAATCTGCAGCCGGTCGATGTGCGGCTGGTAACTGTTGACTCGGTTGTGCTCGGTGCACGGTGCAAATTCGATGTGATCGCAAACGAGGTTCAGTACTCGCCCCAACTGACTGCCAGTGTTGTCTCCGGACGGTGTGCTATGGCTGTGAAAGTCGCTGCTGATCCAGCCGGTAGTGTCGACGACTCGTTTGAGCGTCCCGGTAAGTTCACTGGTTTCGCCTGGAGCGATCTTCAGCGTGGTGAAGATGGCGTCAAATTCCGGACCGTGCGCGACAACGACGTCGTACTCGCCCGCCGGCAGAGTTTCCGTGGCGTGACCCAGCGGCGCGTAACGCAGGCCGTTGATACCGAAGTCCGAGCTCTCCGGACCGAACCACGGCTGAGCAGTTCCGTCCTTCGCAAAGAAGTCGATCTTGCAGGGGATCGGCTTTCCGTCGCCATCGGTGAAGCGAGCGTCGACCGTGCCCGGCTTCCAGCTTTCGCACACGATTGGCAGTTTCTGGACGCCACCTTTCTTCGCAATCTTGAGCGTCGGTGTCGAATCGGTCGGCGTGATGTCGACGCCGAGCGTTTCGATCTTCACCGAATAGTTGCCCTCGGGAAGTGCCACTTGAGCAACGCCATCGCCACCGGTTCGAGCAAGGCCCCAATCAAAATCGCCCTTGCGGAACGAAACACGAGCATCAGGAATCGGTCGTTTGAACCCGTCAAACACCGACACTTCAACATCGCGCGTCTGTACTCCGCGAGCGTTCGCTGAAATTGCCCTAACATGTGGCAGGTCCGTCCCCGGGAAAACGTTTCGCACCAGCTCGAACGACTGACCCGGTTCAAGTCGGACTGAATCGCCAGCGTCACCGATTTCATATTCGAGTTTCGACGTTCGCGAATTGCTGTCGGCAACGACTGTTCCGTTGACCGCTTCGATTCCGTAAGCCTGTCCCCAATGGCGATCGTGAATCCAGAACAGGTCAGACTTTCCATTCGGAATTTTTGCGATGTCTTCGTTGCGCGAATCAATGCGCAAGTCGTCAAACAGAGGGACGTTGACGGCGGACTTCGTTTCGTTCGTAAATCGGCTGGTGACTGTCAGTCGTTCGGCGTCCGCTTTCAGAGAGTACGTGACTTCAACCGCCGGTCGGCCTTCCGCGCCTGCCGCTCGCACGGTGACGCTGCCTGAACTCCCGACAGTCGTTTTCGAGGCGACGGAGACTTTGCCCCCGTCAGCGTCACGGACGACCAGACTTCGGTAAGGGTACTTGCGGGCTCCGGGAAAGAACGCGCTGAGCTGGTCGCTCTGTTTCCAGCGAACCGCCAGGTCGATCAAACATCCGCCGACATCACGAACCGTCATGTTCGCGTTGCGGCTGGCCAGCGGCTGAGCAATCACCGCCGTCAGATGATCGTTCCGCAAAACGACATCGCCATAAATCGCGTCGACCTCTTTGCCCAGCGGCGCAAACGCGTCCCAGTTCTCAGCATTCAGCCGAGCAATCTGGACTTCGCCGCTCTTCTTATTTTGAAACGAAGCGTTAATCGCCAGCGCCGCTCCCAGCAGCCCGACAGTAATTACAGCAGCCCGATACTTCATCTGCGAGTCTCCGACACAAATTCATTTGAACCAGCAAATCATCCACGCTACCGGGTCTTGAAGAAAGCGAATGCTCGACCAAGAAACGAAGCCGCGAACTGGTCGAACGCCATTTCCGATGATGGCTCTCGAAACGTGCCCTTTGAGCCAGAAGTCTGTTTCGACAAGAGAAAACAGGCCGAATCGTAAAGCCGTTCCCGGATACAATGATTCAGTAGTAATTCATACCGCCGACAATAAGACGCGTCGCGAAAATCGGCGAAGACTGGAAAGTGAGGCTCACGTACCGCGACAGGATTCATGGAACGAGGACACTCTTCGAGCAGCATCAGATAACCCAGCCACGGACGTTGAGAAACTTTAAACGCCCCTTCTCGAAATGCAGTCCAGAGATCCGTTGCGGATCCAAGTGCTTCTTCTGTGCGATTATTGAAATTGTTTCCGAAAGACGGTCCAACCTGCGACTTGAATTCAAATGCCGCCAGTAAAACACCATCAACAACCACCAGCAAATCCCACTTCTTTTCCGCTCGAAAGTATCCCGGCAGTTCAAGACGACTGTTGCAGTAAATTGAATCATCAGGAAGACCAGCTTCGATCAACAGGTCTCGGACCAGTTCGACAAAACCGTCCATCTGCTTTCCGCCAGTGACTGCGCTGCGGGCGCCGCTGTCACGACGACCTGTTGTTGTTCCCTGCTTTGCCGATTGCCGACCGCGTGTCTTCCAGAAGTGCTTTACTGCGGCCTTAATTCTCGCGTCGTAGCCGCTCTTCATTTCGCTCCATTAACGAACAGTTGCGACTGACTGAAAAGCCCGGATGTGTCTTTCGCAAATCGAGTTGCCGCTAACGCCAGATAGGTGTCATCGATTTCGTAACCGATACTGTTTCGGCCCCAGAGCGCTGCGGCCACGCTGGTTGTCCCGGTTCCGGCGAACGGATCCAGTACTGTGTCACCGACAAAGCTGAACATCCGAATGAGGCGTTCTGCGAGTTCGACCGGGTATGGCGCAGGATGGCGTTTGGTTGAAGCCCCCGTCAGGCCATTCCAGATTTGCTGGAACCACTGCCGGTGATTTTCTTCCGAGATTACGCTCAGAATCCTGGCTGACAGACTAGGAGTACGATAACCGCCTGGTTTTCGCTCCATCAAAATGAACTCGATGTCGTTCTTGATGACGGCGTTGGGCTCGTAGGGCTTGCCGAGAAAACCGCCCCCGCCTTCGACTTCATAAACGGCGTTGGAAATCTTGTTCCAAATGATTGGCGACAGGTTGTCGTAGCCGATGACTCGGGTTCGTTCCTGGATCGCCGCGTGCAATGGAACGACCGTGTGACGTCCCTTGTTCTTACGCCGCGAGAGGCACACGTCACCAACGACACAGACCAATCGTCCGCCAGGAACCAGAGCGTCAAAACACTGCTGCCAGACCTTATCCAGATCGCCAAGAAATTTGTCGTAGTCGCTGATGTGACCAAGCTGCCCTTTGACGTCGCGGTACTCTTTGAGCGTCCAGTACGGCGGCGACGTCAGTACGAGATGAACCGACTCCGGTTTCAACCCCTTCATTTTTCGGGCGTCACCGAGGTTCAGGACATGCTCAGTCGGAATTCGTTGAATGGCTGCTTCAACTGTGCGAGTCAATTCTGGCGTGCGGGCAATTCGCGGAATCGCCGTCTGAGGATCGTCTAATTCACGAAGTTCCTCGGGAACGAATTCGTCGAGCGGCATCTGAGTTGCACTCACCCGCCGATTTCGTTTGGCCTTAACCACGTTTGCCATCCCAGGCTGCTCCGTTTCCAATTCTGCGTCAACAATCAATCAAATCGAAGCGGCGACTATCGTCCACGCATCCTCAAAGAACAAGGCACGACATTTCGAAGAAATACGTGCTGTTTAAGAGTGGCCGTTATCTTCGTGGATGCCTCGCAGGGCGGCCCGGCCACGTGGCTCGGTCGCGACGCGACAAGGCGTATTGTCGTGTGCGTGCGATCGTGAATTCAACGTCCGGATTCTTTGCAAGCTGAGGGCGCGGCATTTTGGGCCTTCGACATCCAACCACAATTGACCGGGCCATTCAGTGGTCTGACTTCTGCCGGCTGTTTCCGAAGCACGCGGTGAGTCGTGAGCTAATCATCCACCTCCGGAATCAGTCGGGCCGTGGTACGATGTCAATTGTCCGCTCGGTGGAGTGACGCTGATTTTCAATCGTTGATTTCGTCAAAGCAGAACCATGTTTCATGACTCGGCCTCGAAGCTGTTCACGCTGCTGGTAATTGCCGGGCTCTTTCTCGGGCGGGGAGCGTCGCTGGCGATTGCTGAGCCGGATGTTCCGGAAACGGTCGAAACGAGCGGGGTTCGTTTCCTGACACCAGACACGCTGGTGAAAATTGATTCGGGCTTGAAGTGGTTGTCGGTTCGGCAGAATGAGGACGGAGCTTTCGGAGTTCGTCGCGGGTACGGGCGAAACGTAGCCGTAGTTTCTCTGGCGGGCATGGCGTGGCTGTCGTCGGGGAGCAGTCCGGGGCGAGGGCCTTACGGCGTCAACATTCAACGGGCGACGGACTTCGTGCTCAACTCGTGCCGGTCGAGTGGGTACATCAACGTGCCCGAAGGCCAGTCTCACGGACCGATGTACGGGCACGGGTTTGCGACGCTGTTCCTGGCCGAGGTCTACGGGATGACTCCTCGCAGAGACATTCGCGAGAAGCTCGAGAAGGCCGTGCGGTTGATCATTTCCTGCCAGAACAAAGAAGGCGGCTGGCGATACGAGAACGAACCCAACGAAGCCGACGTCTCGGTCACCGTTTGTCAGATCATGGCGTTGCGTGCCGCTCGCAACTGCGGGCTGTTTGTTCCGAAAGATGTGGTCGACCGATGCGTCGCCTACGCAAAGCAATGTCAGAACGACGACGGCGGGTTTCGTTATCAGCTCGTCCGGCGCAGCAGCAGTCAGTTCGCGCGGTCCGCTGCAGGGCTGGTCGCGCTGTACAGCGCCGGAGTTTACGACGGGCCGGAAATCGGCAGGGCACTCGCCTACCTGGAACGCCATCGTCCAGGAGGGATGATCGATCCGCACTATTACTACGGGCACTACTACGCCGTCCAGGCTCAGTACCAGGCCGGCGGAAATCAATGGAACCGTTGGTTTCCGCGCATCCGTGATCAGCTGATTGGCGACCAGCAGAAAGACGGAAGCTGGTCGGACTTGACCTTTTCGAATGAGTACGCGACGGCGATGTCGTGCATCATTCTTCAAATCCCGAATAACCACCTGCCGATCTTCAAGCGGTAACGTACTTGTCTCTGCCGGTTTGGTCTCCGGCCTGGCGTTAAGACATGAGGATCCGCAGGCTATTTGCTCTTCTTGGGATTCCGCTTCCGAGGTGGAGCGGGCTTTGGCGACTCCAGGTCGTCGTCGGGCTGGTTCCAGAGTCGGTACGGGTCATTGAGGCGGCGCATTTCGGCGAGGAGCAGCGCTTCCATATCGGCGAGTTTCTTTGCGTGAGCCGGGCTGGTGGCGAGGTTTGTTTCCAACGGCGACTTGCGGTTGTGTTCGGCAAGGAACTCGTGCGGGTTTTCGGCGAGGTTGAAGAGTTGCGTTTCGCGAACCTTGCCGTCCATCACGTCGTACTTGATCAGCTTCCAGTCTCCCTGCCGAACGCATCGCATGCCCGGCTTCGTGCCGCCGCTGTAGGTTCCGAAAAGCGTGTCTCGGACGGCGTCTTTTTTGCCTGTCAGAACCGGCTTGAAGCTGGTGCCTTCGCTGGATGTTGGAGCCTCGACGCCGGCGAGATCGCAAATTGTCGAAAGCGAGTCGAGCAGGTAAACGTTTCCGGTGGATCGCGAACCGGCTTTGATGCCCGGGCCTTTCACGATGTACGGCACTCGCCATGTGTGCTGGTAGAGATTCTGCTTGCCCTGCAGACCGTGCCGCCCGATCGCCATGCCGTGGTCAGCGGTGTAGACGATGTACGTGTTGTCGAGTTCGCCCATTTCTTCGAGCTGTTTGAGAACTCGCCCGACCTGGATGTCGATGTTCTCGTCGCAGGCGAACTCGCGACCGAGTTCGTTGCGGATCGTGCGTTCGTCGCGTTTTTCCCAGACACCGCTGACAGCAACTTCATCGCGCAGACCGGGATGGCCGTGGTGGAAGGGATGCTCGGGCAGATAATTCACAGGCAAAGCCGGCTGCTTTGCGTTGGCCGGAGGAAGATTCACCTTGTCTTTGTGGTTGACGGCTCCGTACTTCTTGAGCAGGTCCGGTGTCCCGTCTCGCGTGTCGTGAGGATGGGAAAAGCCAAAGTAGATCAGGAATGGTTTCTCATCTTTGTTCGACTGCCGATCGTTCAGATAGTTCATGACCTGATCGCCGTGCCAGACACTTCCGGTTTCGTCAGTACCGCCTCGTTTTGTGGCGTCGTGACGGACCGTGAACTGCTTGTTGGCACCCTCATAGCTGTTGCCCCTCTTGCAGGTCCGCATCGTGGCGTAGCCAGCCTTGTTAAAGACCGCCGCCATTGTCGACTGCTCAAGATTCGGTGGACACAACCCGGCTTCGATTGCTCCCTTCCAGTTGGGAAGATGCCAGACCGTACGACCACACATCACCATGTGACGCGACGGTGTGCAGACCGCTCCGCTGAAAGAGCCCATGTGATAGGCACCGTCCAGGACCATGCCTTCAGCAGCGAGGCGGTCAATGTTCGGCGTGTCCAACCCGGAGTCTGGATTGTAAATCTTGAGATCAAACGGCGATTGATCATCGACAATAATGAACAGGATGTTCGGCCGCTTGTCCGCTGCTTCAGACTGGTGCGCGAAAATTCCTGCGAACGACAAAACGGTCACCACGGCGATAGCCGCAAATCTCAAAGTCAAATTGATCATCGTGAGTTTCTCACTGTGAATAATGAAGTCGTATTTCGAAAGTGCTTGAGCCCGCGCTATTTCTTCTGGCGGTTGACGATGCCTTCAAGTTTTTTTCGCTCCGCTTCCAGAACTTCGTCCGCGATCTTTGCCGGAACGACTTCTTTCATATCCAGTTTTTCGTCGGCTGGCAGGCTTCGCAATTTGATCGCTCGATACCAGACCGGATCGCCGTGATCCTGCAGCGAGAGTTTGGCTCCACGCGCCGGCAGTTTGGCTCCGCGTTTTTCCAGCATGTCGATGTTGAACGCCCACTTTGAATCTGAATAGTCGAAGTGGATGACTTTCTTACCGTTCAGCCAGTGCTGGATGATCGTGCCTTTGCAGACGATCCGACCGTCGTTCCATTCTCCGACGGGCTTGGTCGCGTCGTGGGACGGAGCCATGCAGAAGTAAAGCGAAGCCGCACTGGTGCGAGGATTTTTCCCGTCGGCATGAACGCTGTTGTCGAGAATCTGATACTCGTACTGCCCCGGTCGATAGTAGACGCCGCTGTTGCTGCCTTTGGCGACTTTCCAGTGAAAGCGCAATTCGAAGTCGTCGGGGATTTTCTTTGCCTCATAGACGAGGCTGCCTCCGCGGCCTTCGCGAGTGATCACCCCGTCTTCGACTTTCCAGTTGCCGCCGTGTTTCCAACCGTCGTCGAGGCTCTTGCCGTCAAAGAGCGCTTCGAAACCGTCAGCCAGTTCTGCCTCCGTCAGAAAGTTCACGTTTCCGGCCATCGACAAACGGCTGACGATGGCAACCGCGAAAAACGCGATAACGGCTATGACAAGTTGCTTCCGCATGGTGAAGAACCTTTCGCAAGATGGGCAATGGTCAACGAAGGAACGCGACGACCTGAACTGGTGCAAATCCGGATACGGATTTCCTTAACCGCGACGCGTAAGTCGAGTCACAACGTTACACGATTCCCGGCCGCGATTCACTTCTTGCCCTCGGCTCGACGAGCGCGGAAAAATTCCTGCAGAATCGCTCGGCAGTCGTGTTCCAGCACGCCGCCCAGAACGGTGCATCGATGGTTCAGCCGATCATCGTCCGTGATGTTGTAGAGCGTGTGGCAAGCGCCGCCTTTTGGATCGGTCGTCCCGTAAATTACGGTCGGAATCCGAGCCTGCACGATCGCTCCGGCACACATCGGGCATGGTTCCAACGTCACGACCATCATGCAGTCAGTCAGTCGCCACGAACCCAGCGACTCCGCTGCCTGAGTGATGGCGATGATTTCAGCGTGCGCCGTGGGATCCTGCAGGGTTTCGCGCTGGTTGTAGCCCGTCCCGATAATTGAATCGCCGTGAACGATCACCGCTCCGACGGGAACCTCACCGAGTTCATAGGCCGTGGCAGCTTCATCCAGCGACCGGCGCATCCATGCCTCGTAAGGCTGCAGTGGGTTGTCAGCAAATATCACGGCCGTCGATTTCCGAGAACGAGCAAGGGTGCGTGAATCGCGAAACGCAGCCTGAGCACGAGCGGCCTTGCGATTCTTTAGACTGTCGCTTCATCGTAGCGGCAGGTGCCCTACGGAGCGACAAAGCCTTCGACGAACCAATTGACAAACGCCTCGTCGATAACGTCCTCTTCGGCGTCAACAAGCGTGTCGTTACCTCCGCCAGTCGCCAGCGTGTCCTGCTCGACACCGCCGTCAATGAGGTCGTCATCGGCACCACCGACCAGCAGATCGCGTTCCGATCCTCCGAAAAGCTGATCGTTGCCCTCGCCAGCGTCGAGCGTGTCCGAACCAGCCTCGCCCATCAGCACGTCGTTTCCGGAGTTTCCGATCACGACATCGTCACCAGCGCGGCCGTTGAGAAAGTCACTGCTTCCGCCGCCGACCAGGCGATCATCACCGTCGCCGCCGTCGAGCGTGTCTTCATCCCCGTTTCCGTTGAGGACGTCGTTCCCGGCATGACCTTCCACACTGTCGGCACCGGCTCCGCCTTCGACAGTATCGTCACCGGCCTGTCCCAACAGAGTGTCACCACCGTCGGCTCCGAAGAGACTGTCGTTGCCATCACCTCCGTCGATGGTCTCATCACCAAGGCCACCATAAATCGTGTCGTCCCCGCCGCCGCCAAACGCCGAGTTTGCGTTGATCGACGTGCCAATGGCGCCGACCGGCGCAGCGGGCAGCAGGATCAGATCGGCATCTTCGCCACCGTTGATCGTAAATCCGATGAAACCATCAACCGCCATCGAAGCATCGATCGTGTCCTGGCCGCCGTCGCCGCTGATCGAAAAGTGGAAGTTGTTGAGTTCGTAAGTTGGATAGTTGCTCGCAAAGCCAGCCAGTTCGTCTGTCGTGATCTGGTCGTTTCCAAGTCGACCTTCGATCGTGGCCGATTCGAATCTCGTCGCGTTGAGCAACGTTGCACCAATCTTTACCTGAAGCGCCTGCTCAACTGCCGACAGTTCGATGAGATCATTGCCGTCTGAACCGACAATCTGCAGTTCGTCAAGTCCGAGGTCGCCATCAAAGACGTCAGCTCCGTGCCCGGACTGCCACGCTGCGAGGTCATCGCCCAGACCGCCGGACAGTTGATCTATTCCTTCGCGACCACGCAGGACATCGTCGCCGGCATCCCCGTTCAGAGTGTCATTTCCGAAGTCGCCAATGAGTTCGTCATCGCCATCGCCGCCTGAAATGACATCATCACCTGATTCTCCATTAAGGTGATCATTCCCCGTCCCGCCGATGAGCGTGTCGTTTCCCGGCCCGCCAAAAAGCGAATCAGCTTCTTCGGAAGTCACGATGCGGGCTGACTCGGGAGACGCCGGAACGAACACGTACGCGGGCATGCCTCCAACATCAGCCGTCGTCTCTACTTTGCGACCGGTGCCGTTCACGATTCCGCTGATGACTCGCGAATCGCCAGCAGTCCGTGACCAGGGCGTCGCTCCGACGTTCGCCAGTACGTGGTCGTAAACCTGGCTGACCGGCAAGACATCCATTGCCGCCAGAGAGTCGACCATCCATTGCTGCGGTGGCTCGTTGACTTCAGGATCGTAAACGCCCGCAGCCGTCAAACCCCGGATCGAGCCAACACCCGCCTTGTAGGAAACGTTCCAGTCGTAGGCTTCGGGATTGTCAAAGTCGACGGGAGTCGTGAACAACGGCGTGGCCCGGTCGGCGTTCGGCTCCATGACCTGATCGGCATCCTGGAAGAAGTTGTCCGAAAGATAGATTTCCGTTCCGGCTCCGACACCCGGCTGAGCTTCCAGAAACGCAATGTGGTTCTGCGAATTCGGCCCCGGGATCACGAGATTCCCGACGGCCGCTACCTGAGCGCCGTCACCAACGATGACCGTTCGACTGAGCGGGTTGTAGACAATATTGTTGACCATCAATCCGCCGGTGTGGCCGTCGATGTCCGTCCCGAACGCAAACTTTGGAGCTCGCTTGCGAGGACTGGCGAAGACGGAATTGATGATTGTCACTTCCGTGGCACCGGCACCGGCGAGCAGGCCATGCGCATGGTTGTCTTTGTCGAGCGGCTCGGCAAACAAGACTCGATCGAAGGTCACTCGCCGCGAACCCGCCCAGATATCGGCAAGTTCGTCCTGAGACCAGAAGAGCGACACATTCTGAATAAGCACGTCTTCGGATGCTTGAATCGTCAACGTGTCTCGTTGCCCACGATTTTCGACGCCGACCGTGTCATCACCCTGCACCATCGTGACGTGCTTGATCGTGACGTTCGACGCGTTATGGATGAGGATTCTTGCTCCAACGATCGAGATCCCAGGCGACGGAGCCGTGCTGCCATCAATCGTGATATTGGAAGTTGTCAGCAGGATTTCGTAATTGGGACGTTCGACCGAAGTGCTGCGCAGATCGATGATGCCTCCAACATCGAATACGACATGACGATTACCTTTTGAGATGGCATCTGTCAGTGATCCGGGGCCGTCTGGCGACAAGGTTGTCACATGAACAACTTCCTGTTGCTCGCGGGCGACGCTCTGAATGAGGTCGTCTCCGTTCCCGCCGTCGAGCGAATCTCGATTTCCGCCGCCGATCAGCGTGTCGTCACCGGATCCGCCCGAAATAGAATCGTCACCGGAACCACCATCGAGTTCGTCCGCCCCGTCGCCACCATTAAGAGTGTCGCTGCCCTGCCCACCAGACAGTTGATCGCTGCCAGGACCACCGTCCAACGTGTCGCCGGACCCGTTATCTCCGACGAGCGTATCGTCGCCTTCGTTTCCGAAGAGCAGGTCGCTGCCCGTGCCACCAAGCAGCGAGTCATCACCGGAGCCACCGATCATCGTATCGGGGCCGGGACCTCCTATCACCGAGGAAGGAACTGCTGTGAGATTTTCGAAATGATCGCGGCCGCCCTTTCCAAGGAACCACACCGAGCTGACAGATAAAACGGGATACGTTGACGTCTCTGAGTTGTAGGTTAAGAGGATTTCGGAATCGCCAACCAACTGCACGACGACGCGATCGTCGTAATTCGTTCCGTTGATCGACAGGATTCCGGTGGCCGGATCGAGTATCACTGTGAGCAGCGTCCGCGACTCCAGGACTTCCGCTCTGACGTGCCATTTTACTCCGGCTTGCGCAACAAACCGGTCCATGGACCGACGGCGCAACGGACGAAATAAATGTTGGATTGGCCCGCGAAAGCAGAACATCGGGAGGGTGACCTCTCACGTCACAAAAAGTGCATCTGCAGACGCAAATGCCGACGAGCCTCCCGCTCAGCGTGGACAAGGACATCCATCCCTACCACTTCGATATCTCAGCAAACTTAGTAACTCAATAATCAATCGCTGTATTGTGACTGTCGAATCTTTCAACAGTGACGGACATCATGGAGCACACAAAGCAGCGGCGACCGGTCAGTAACTCACGGCAACTCGGAAGCAACCGAACCGGTTTCGCATGATGCAATCCGAAGCCCGTCAAACGGCGTCCGAGCCAGCAAATACAATAAACCGAGTATCAACTCTTCCAATCACACACTCAACGACCACATCCCGCTGGAACTCACCGATTTCAAATTGGGTCCAGTTTGTCACGTTGAGACGGTCATCAACAATAGCTTCAAACTTCCGCAAGCAGATTCAGCTTAGATTCCGTTTGCCAGGCAATCACGAAAATCCCCCCCCCGAGCTGACAACGTCACAACCGCCCGCCCGACGAAACTCTCAGAAACGGCACAACCGGGCGACACCACGGGCCAAACTCCAGACCGCTTGCGGCATAGACTGCACAGCACGTTGGCCGCGATCACTGAGGAATTCGGTCGACTCTCAGCATCAAACGGCTACTTATTACGGCCTGTCGAGAGGTCGTACGTCGCGCGTTGAATTCGCGACTGCCGAGCCGATAGCGTCTTGAGCTGTTTGAGCAGCTCCGGCTCAGCCGCCTGGTTGCCTTCAATCATTCGCCCGAGTTGACGAGTTCGACGGTTAATTCGCAACTGCAGCGACCGCAGCATCTTCAATTCAGACAACGCATCGACCAGCGGTTTGTCCTGAGGTTGCCCCTGCTGCTGCTCACCTTTCTGCTGCTCTTCGTCCTTCTTCTTTTCCATTTCTTTCTGCAGCGCATCCACCATTTCTTCGATGGCCTCGATGACTGCCTGCTCCAGAGTTTGCGTCAACTCACCTGCTTTCCCCTGGTCGAGCAACTCAACGATCGACGCGGCGTCTTCCCGGATGGCTTCAACCGCTTCCGGAAACGCGACGGACGAACCTTCTTCGCGCAACACGACCAGTGCCTTGTCGACTTCCTGGAGGATCTCTTCTTCCTGTGTGGCAAGTTGCTTCCCGCGCGCGATCACGTTTTCACTCTGGCCTTCGGATTCTTTGTCCAACCGAAGCGTTTCCTGATAGACCAGCAGTTGCATGCTGAGCATCTTGCGAAATCGTGACTCCAGCGACGCTAATGTCAGGCTCTTCTCTTCTTCGCGAAGTTGCCGCAGAATTTCTTCCAGCTTCTCTTTGGCTTCCAGCAACTGGCGAATCGCCTCGTCCTGATGCCTCGATGCTTTTCCGCGATCCTTCTTTTCTTTCAGTTCCTGAATCGCCTTTTCCATCTCCTGCCGAGCTTCTTCCAAATCTTCTCGACCAGGCGTCTGCTGCTGATCTTTCTGCTCGCCCGGTTCACCCGACTCAGGTTGCCCGTCTTTCGGTTGGCCATCCTGGGGCTTTTGTCTGTCTTTCGGTTCACCATCCTGAGGCTCACCGTCTTTGGGCTCGCCCTTTGAAGGTTGCCCATCTTTCGGCTGACCGTCCTTGGGTTCACCAGGTTTGCTGTCGCCATCTTTCGGATCACTGCTTTTCGGATCCTTTGGTTCCGAGTCTCCGTCCTTCGGTGAAGACGGATCCTTCGGTTCAGGGTTCTCGCCGGCTGGTTTTTCAGAATCGTTTTCACTCGCCGGTTTGTGTGATTCCTGCTCCGCCTGTTTCCTGGCATCCTGCTGTTTGATTTGTTCGATCAATTCGTCGGCGTCTTTCGCAACACCTTCCTGATCACTCGCTGACTTACTCGGATCAGCACCTCGCTCGGTATTCGCTCGAACGTCCTTCTCTTTGCCGATCATCTTGTTGACGTTCTTCAGAAGCTCTTTCACTCGAGCACGTTCGGCTTCAATTTCACTGATGCGATTTTCGCTTTGCAGAAGATCGAGCAACGTGAGCAGACTCGCAACGAGTTGTTCCTGCCGCTGAATCGAATCTCCGAACTGCGGATTCTGGTCCGCGAGCAGTTCGTGAATCATTCGCATCTGACCGATGACGCGTTCCTGCTGGCTCTTGCTGTGCGTTCGGAAGAGCAACTCTGCGCGTTCGGGATCCGCCTTCCGAAGCTGCTCGGCCATCTGCACGAGTTCTTTTTCGAACCGGTCAAACCGACTCAACACAGCCTGCTGGCCGATATCCAGCGGCAAGTCTTTCTTTACAGGGGACGCGTCTTCGGTCGGACTGTCTTGCGCGCCAGCAGCCGAGCAGACTCCAAACAGGCATGCAATGACTGAAACTGCAATGCGACCGCTTCTTCGACTATTGAACATGCTCGACTCCCAAAGACACACCACCACGTAGGCTGGAACGAGCGGAACGCTGTTCCGGCAACGCCAGTTTGCGGTCCATTGAACCGGAACCGCGTTGCTAAAGCTCGTTGTCGCCAGCCGACAGTCTACTGCAACGATTCCAGCAGAAGCTTTCTCTTTCGTTCCTTCTTCGTCCGTTCAAGCAGCCCACGCTGTTGTTCAAGAATCAGCTTCAACTCTTCCACAGCTTTCTGAAACTCTTTCAGCTTCTCCATTTCGGCGAGGACACGTTCCATCCGCGTAATCATGCCTCGCAGCATTTCGACACTGTGATCGAGCGATTCCGTCGCGTCATTACCTCGTTCGTTCGTCAGACGAAACACGCCTAACGCCTCATCGACCGCGGGGAAATCATTCGAGTTGATCAAACCAAGCGGCTTGACGATGCGATCGTCGATTCGCTCCAGCGTCTGCGGAGTATGAAGCCCGTTGTTGACTAGCTCCTCGCGAATATCCCGAAACGAAATTTCAACCGACGCCGTCTCGTTCGCGGTTTTTCGCACCGCATGAAGCGACCGTTCGGCGCACGCCGTGACTGCGATTTCGATTTCGCGAGTCCTCTTTGCCGTCTCGGCGGCTCCCAATTCTTCTTTGTCGGCCAGTAGACGCTTTTTCGCATCCAGCCGTGAGCGGTGCAGAATTAAATCCTGTTGAGTCTGCTTCGTCTCGATGATGATCCTTTCAAACTGCGCTCGCAGGTTCAGCTCACGTTGATAAAGCACGGACTGCAATTCTTCGTTGCTGACAACTTTGAAAGCGTATCGTTCTCCGCGTGACGAATGCGGCCCGTTGAGATTGTCTTCGTCCGTCGCAACCACGCTGAGCACCAGCTTTTGCCCGAGTGAAAGATCGAGTGGCAACACATCGAACCGTTCAAAGTCTTCGTCACCATCGCGATCGAGTTCAAACTCTCGTGGACGACTGCCGTCTTTGTGAGACGTCAGTGCATTCTCAAATGGCCGGGTCGCTGATTCTTCCGTCTCGTCGATTTTGAATTCGAAGTGAGCACTCGCCAGCCCATAGTCATCGACCAGCCGACCCAATACCGGAATGGAAGCCTTGCGGGTAATCGACGTCCCGATCCCTCGCAGGCTTGTCTCAACAACGGGTGCTGCGTCGACGACACCGCCAATCTGAATTCGAGACGGTTCTGCCGTCAGAATCCCGTCCGCGTCTTCCAGGTAGATTCGCAGGTTGGTATCCGGAGTCAGGACAAATGGCTTTCCGACTTCCGTCATCAGCGCGTCCGCTCGGTTGATGGCCGGCTCAGTTTCATAAGCGGTCAGCACAAACGGCACCGAGATTCGCGTCCCCTCTGAGTTCACCCATCGACTGGAAACCTCAGCCGGAATGCTTCGATTCTCCAGAACTTCGTCTTCGTCGCTACGTTGGACAAGCCGCGACTCACCCTGCCCGGAAGCGGCAAAGGTCAGCTCGTACTGGCCGAACTGCATCCTGACTCGGGTCAACGGTTTGTTGCAGGTTGCGTTGAGCAGAAACTCCGTCTCGTGCGGCAATTCGACCTGAGTCCCCCGCACCGGCACCGTGTCGCGCAGCGGTTTTTCGAGAGATGACTGCGGGTTCTGCATCCGAGTGTACGCTGGGTAAAAACACTTCAGTTCGACCTGTTCGAGTTGCGGCGGCTCGACAATCTGGACTCGGTACGGCGTCCGATTCACGAAGTCGCCGCCGTAAACGTAGAACTCGACATCGTCCAGCAGTGCCGCCAGCGAATGGCGAAAGGTGTCATCGCCGACTCGCGAACACAGCACGGTCCCCTGCCCTCGACCGTTGGCCAATCGATATTTCAGCTGGACGCGCTCGGGGGCTTTGCGGCCTTCTTCGACATTGATCTGAATGGTGAGATCAGCTCCGCGAGCGTGTTTGTAGAACTGGTTGCTGAACTCGCGAACGCTGTCCCCAGGCTGAGCGATGACTCGGATGATCAACCCCGTTTCTCGACGCCAGTATTCAGCATCGAGATCGATGAAGCTGCTTTTCCAGGTCTGCAAAGTCGAATTACTGGCAACCGCCAGCCCGCCAATCGAAGCCACGGCAACCGCGGCCGCGATGAGTGCTCGCTGCAAAGGCCCGCGATCAAACACGCTCGCCAGATCCAACTGCCGAGTTGCCTTGACCGCTTCGTCGATCGTGCGACCAGCCATCGCGACAGCCAGCTTGCCGTGATCCGCAGAGCCTGACTCAGCCAGTTCGACAGCCGTAACGAGCCGGTCATCGAGTTCGGGAAACCGCCGTTCCAGCACGAGGGCCAGCGCCTTCGTCCGGTAACTTCTCAGCAGCCGCAGGCCGATCCACGACAACAGCAGAAACGCCACCAGCCCGACAACGACCACATCAAAACTGGCCCGAAACCATCGAGGAAGTTCCAGCCGACTGATCTGAAACCACGCGTGATCAACCGCCAGGCTAAGCCAGAACAACCCACCCAGCACCGCAAGAATCAGAGCCGCACCTTCCAGAAAAACGTAGCGACGAATCCGGCTGCGAAGCTGCGACAAGACGTTCTGTAGTTCGGGATTAAGCCGGGCTGAGTTTTGCATTGGTAAAATTTCGGAACGCAGAGGAAACAGAGGACTCGCAGAGGTTCAGGAGATTAACTCTCTCGGTAATTGTTAACGATTCTGCGAATGCCGTCTTTGAGCACTTCCGTGTGAAAGTTCAAAAGCAGACCAACTTCCAGTTCAGTCAGCCGGAGATATGAGAGCAACTGGGCACAGTCGACGGGCAGAATCGTTTCTTTCGCCTTCACTTCGACAATCACACGGTCTTCAACCAGCAGGTCGAGCCGGTATCCGCATTCGAGATGAACGTCTCCATAGATCAACGGAATCGGCTTTTGTGCGACGACACTAAGCCCAGCCGACTGCAATTCATACATCAGGCAAGCCTCGTAGGCAGACTCAAGCATCCCCGGACCAAGACGTCGATGCACGGTCATCGCACATCCAATAATCGCTTCCGTCAACTTATTAACCGGCGTCATCACAAATTCGCCTCGACCTCGAATTCAATTCTCCGCGTCTCTGCGAGTCCTCTGTTCTCTCTGCGTTCCGAAGTCGTCGAACCTCTCACGCCAGTTTCAACAGCTTCCTGGTCAGCCACTCGATCGAGAGCAAGCCGATCAGCAGGTACATCAGCCATTCCCGGTCCCACAACGTTTTGAGTTGCTGATCGATCTGGAACTCTTCGCCGCGATTGGGTAGTCGCTTCGGAACTTCAGCGGCTGCTTCAGAAAGAGGGAAATAGGCGCCGCCGGTGTCTTCCGCGATGCGTCGCAACAACTGAGCATTCTGCCGGGCATTGTCGGTTTCGAGGTTGGGCAGCACCACATCGATCTTCTCAGACAACTGGTCGCCGGATTGAGGAATTGGAATGTCGATCCGCCAGACACCCGGCGAGCTGACTCGGAAACTGCCGACAAACTGACCGGTACGGTTCGCATCCCGCTGCATTCGGACTGGCGGAATCATCGGCCTGCCGTCGGGATCAAAGACTTCTGCAAGAACCGACTCCGCCATCAGTGGATCGAATTGAGGATCGGTGAGCTGTGCGCGAACTCGCACGGTCTGACCGAGCACAAACTGATTACGCTCCAGCAGAAGTGTCCCGCGATTGTTGCCTCGCTTCAGCCGAGCCTGACCTGCTTCACGGATTGACTTCGTCCAGAACCGGTCGTAGTAGACTTCGTCGATCGACCGCATCCGCCACATTTCCGGACTACCCAGATAGATCACTCGGCCCGCCCCGTAGTACTGCGAAGCAAGCAGCACCGGCAGCCCGCTGGCACTTTGAGTTCTGGGATCGGAAAAGTAGGCATACACCGTCGCGCCAGCTTTGGCACCGTTGGTTGGGTAAGCGGAGTAGACGCCCTGAAACTCTTTCCAGACTTCTGCGGACGAAACCTGTTCTTCAGTGATTTGAAGAAATCCGGCTTCACGGCCTTCGCGAGTAAATTCAAACGGCCACGACTGAATCACGGTCTGCGAACTTCCGCCCGTATTGACGAAGCGGTTCAGGACGACCGGATACAACTCTCGAATTTTTTCGAGCTTTGCATCACTGGCGACGCTCGACGAGTAAACGTCTCCGGCGACGACAATCAATCCGCCGGCCTGAGCGAACACCCATTCGCTGACCAGACCAATCTGCTCCGGACTCAGCCGATTCCAGTCAGGATCGAATCCGAGAATCACGTCGTAGTCAAACAGCTCATCCTTCGACTCCGGAAACGACGTGAGGATCTTATTCGCTTCCTGACTGACCGCGCCGGCAGCGTCCGCCGTCTGCAACCAGACATCCGTCTGAATGGCCGAATGGCGATAGAGCATGTTTCGAACAAACTGATAATCCCTCATCGGGCCGCCAGCGATCATCAGCACTCGAGTCTTTCGATCGACAACGCTGATCGATTTACGTCGCTCGTTGTCACCCTCGCTCAGCTCGACGATCTTCTGATCAGAACGAACTCGGACGAAGTATTCCCACTCGCCGGCGACGTTTTCCAACTGCTCAAACGAAACTCGAACGGGAAGACCGTCGTCGGCCAGCACGATTTCTTTGGTGCCCAGAGTCTTCGCATCGCTTTCCGAATCTTCCGGTCGCCCCAGCAGTTCGACTTTCGCAGTCTGCCCAGCGAGCCCCTGCGCCTGCACGAAAGCCGCGATCTCAAACGCGTCTCCGACATGCACGTCACTCGGAGCCTGAATGCTGGCAATCTGAATGTTGACCGGCTGCCGCCTGCTGCCAACGCCGACCGTGACGATGCGAGCTTTCAGATCTTTGGCGGCATCGATCGCTTTGGCAGGGTCGATTCCGGAATTCGACGCACCGTCAGTAATGACCACGATGCCCGAAAGAGAAGTCCCACTGATCGAACGAATCAGTTCCAACAGGGATTCGCCGAGCCGCGTTTCCAGTCCTGTGGGATCAACAATCTGGTCCCAATCAAACTGAGTTTCCGCCTCTGACGACTCGTCCGCATTGGTTGTCGCCGTCAGAGCCGTCTTTGCGGCGGCTCTCGGATCCTGTGATCGCAGCGCGGCATGTGGACCGTTCAGGGCCGAGTCAAAACTGTAGACACTGACTGCATGGTTCTTTTGCAATTCGTCGAGAAACCCAGACTTGCCGAGCAGTTCCGCCACAGCAGCCGACCGGCTCCGTGAGTCATCGCTGGTGGAAGTGTTTGTGGCGTCCGATTCTGAATCGTTCGGACCGGCCTGGGTCTCTGGAAATTTCATCGACAACGATCGGTCAATGAGTATGGCAACTTGCGACGGTCGATACGCCAGCTTCTGCGTACGTTCCTGCGGATTCAAAGCGACGGCGATCAGTCCGACCAGCGCAGACATTCGCAGCGCCATGAGGAAGTATCGCCAGAATCGGTTCAGCTCGGCCGTATCCCGCAGAAGGATTCTGACGCCGAAAACCAGCATCAACGCCAACACGCCCAGACAGACCGTCCACTCAAGAGGTGTCTCCGGGAGATCGTATTCGATCGCCCGAAAAGCACCGGTCGAATCAACGGCCAGCAACAATGATTTAGAAAAGGGTAGAACCACGGAAGGCACGGAATTTCACGGAATTTCACGGAAAGGAATGTGTCAAAAAAGGTGTCAGTGAACGATGCGTTCGTATTCGAGCTTTGGGTGATGGCCGAAGTTGACCAGCAAGCCGAGGCGGAGACCTGTTGATTTCAAGTAATTGTGAAGTTGAGACCTGTGAGCGTCGCACAAGTCAACGTGCGCCTTCAGCTCGACGATCACCTTCTCGAAGCATACGAAGTCCGGGCGGTACTTCACGTCAAGAGAATGACCCTTGTATTCAAGTTGCAACTCGGGTTGTGAACGAAACGGGATCTCCTGAATGTCAAACTCAATCTTCAGACACTCCTGATAAACCTGCTCAACGAACCCGCAGCCTTTCTGTTTGTAGACTTCGAAACAGGCACCAATGATCGTGTAAGACTCTTCTTCGTAAAGCAGCGACATGGTAGCCCCTCTTAAAGTTGACCACGGAAGGCACGGAATTACACGGAAAGAAACAAAGGACTCTGTCGTGCATTGTCTTTCCGTGTAATTCCGTGTCTTCCGTGGTCAAACATTTCCGAACCTTCCGTGGTTTTTTAATTTCGTGAACCAGACTTTGACTCTTTGGGATGAAAACTGAGTTTGCAGGCAAGCAACTGCTCGGCCAGCAGGATGACGAACAGAAGGACGAGTAGCCAGAAGCGGACTTCCTGACCAGCATCGCGGCCGGCGATCCAGGAGAATTCTCCGGGTTCATGAATCTGAATTTCCAGGTTGTCTCCGAGTTGTTTGCGAATCAGTTCGGTCGTGGCCAGCGAAAGGTCGCTTTCTTCTGTCGGCACGTTGAATGTGATCCATCGTTCGACGGGTGTTTGATTCTGATCGAGCAGACGTACTCGGTAGATTCCCGGTGTGTCGGTGTCGCGGAACGTTGCCTGCAGCCGAACCGGCAGCTTGGACGCGGACTGAGTATTTGGATTCTTCGACGCTGAATTCGCAGGAGCGGCTTTCAACCTGGTTGGACTGTCCGTGTCGCTGGGGTCAAAGATTTCCACTTCATCGAGGAACTCAGCAGGGTTAAGCGAGAGTTGGATCGGCTCTCCCACCTGCCGAGTCTCTAGAATGCGGTCGCGTCGTGCGATGAATTTTTCGAGGTCCAGCATGGTCGGCACGAAACTCGGATACCGCGCCCAGTTGTTCCAGGCCGGTCCGCAGGAAGTAAGACATGTGAAGACTGTCCCTTTTCCGAACGGCGACGTGAATGCCAGCGGCTGGCGGTTCGTCAATCGAGCAATTGTTTTAACGTTGTCTCCCCGTAGCTGATCGTCGAGTTCCCAGTCGGCGGAGACGGGGAAGTACTCGAAGACTCGTGTCAGTTCGGTAAACGGATTCTCCTGCCCCTGGAAAACTCCAAAGATCGGATGCTCTGAAAACTCGGTATCCGGCTCTGCATCTCCCGACGATTGAGTCTGGTCGGCGACGATCCCGATCTTGACGGGGAACAAGCCTGTTCCGCCTTTGTAGAGTTCTGAGATGTAGTAAGACGGACGAATTTCATCCCCCAGGAACCAGGCCAGACCGCCGCCCGCTTTGACGAATTCTTCCAGCGGTGCCAGCGCGTCTTCCGGAAGCGACGACACATTCAGCATGAAGACACTTTGAAACTCGTCGATCGACCGTCGACGCAGATAGTCGACGGTTTCCAACTGAGCCGAGTAACCGGTGATTGCCGGATCCGCCGCCAGAGCGTCGACGAGGTACTCGCCGTCGTCGTTGGCTGGATTTCCTTCGATGATCAGGACTCGATTCACCGGCGAGACTTCGACTGAAACAAATCGAGCATTGTCAGCCATCAGCGAATCAGGTCCAAGTCGCAGGTCAACCCGGTGACGACCTGGCGAATCGAAAGTCAGATCGAATTCCTGTTTGACGGAGACGCCCGCTTCCACGCGGTCAAAATTGACGGTCAGTGGCAGCTTCTGCCCGTCCTGAAAAATGTTGACCGGAACCTTCGTCGCCACCTGGTCGCTGAAGTTTTGAATCGACAAAGCAAACCGGACAGGCACACCGACGGAAGCGACCTGGAGATCTCCAGACAGGCTCGTAATCCCCAGATTTCCGTTTCGTCGACTGACCGTCTTGACCAGGTTGATCGTGACTCCGGCTGAATCCAGCTCCTTCACAATCTGCGACAGAGACTGCTGCTCCTGCCAGTCCGGTTGGCGAAAGTCAGAAATTACATGCAGATGCCGCACGGCGGCGCGGTCTTCCAGGAGAACGTTACTGGCCCCTTCGAGGCCCTTCACGAGATCGAGAGTCTGGTGCGTACATTTCTGATTACGCAGTTTCCCGTCGAACTCCACCAGAAACGTTTCGTCGACGTCTCGCTGGGTAACGAGCGGCTGGTCAGGATTCGAAAGTGTCAGCAGAGTGAACTTCTGCGTTCCTGGTCGGCGTGAACCTTCAGCGACAAGCTTGCGAACGATGTCGATCGATTCATCCCACGCCGTCGAATCGCCAATCTGATCCCGCATGGACCCGCTGTCGTCCAGCACGACGACGTGATGAGACTGCGCGCCCTGAAAAAGACTCAGCTCACTTGGGTCGAGAACAAGCCGGGAGATCAAAGCGACGATGCCCAGCACGATCAGAATTCTCAGCAGTAACAAAAGTAATTGCTCGATCAGAATGCGGCGTCGGTTGCGACGCTGACTCTGCAGCAGAAACTCCATCGCCGCAAACTGCACACGGCGATAGCGCATTCGATTGATCAAATGGATAATGATCGGCG
Organism: uncultured Planctomyces sp.; assembly: GCA_937899075.1. GTDB lineage: Bacteria > Planctomycetota > Planctomycetia > Planctomycetales > Planctomycetaceae > JABMPE01. The sequence continues at coordinate 33,332 of CALDJX010000135.1, forward strand.
AAGCGACAAGAGCCGCGCCGCCGAGCACGAACGCTGGATTCAAAAAATGTGAAGCGATCCACGTTTCCATTAGTGCTCGTTAATTAACCACGGAAGACACGGAATTTCACGGAAGAGGACCGGCGGTCAGCCCTGATTTTTCCGTGTATTTCCGTGTCTTCCGTGGTCCATATCCTTTCTTAAGAATTCTATCAGTGTTACTGCCGACCGGTTTGCTGCATGCCGACGCGGTGGTTGAGATAGTGAGCGAGGACGGCGTCGATGTGCTCGCTCGTTCGGATTGTCTGGTAGTCGATTCTGCCTCGTGAGCAGAAGCGGCGGAGTTCTTCGAGATAGCTGTTCATCGCTTCGAGGTAGCCTTCGCGGAGTGATCGAGGATCGCAGACCAGCTCACCGGCTTCTTCGAGGCCTTCGAAGCGTGTCGAGCCTGAGTAGTCGAAGTCGAGTTCAGCGTCGTCGAGCACATGAAAGAGCAGGACGTCGTGCCCTCGGTAGCGCAGCAGGTTGAGTCCTTTGAAGAGTCCTTCGCGAGGAACGAACAGGTCGGAGATGAGGACGATCAGGCCTCGGCGGGATTGTTGCTCGGCGACTTTTTGAAGTATCTGGAAGATGTCTGTTTTCTTAGCTGGCTTTTGAGAATCGAGTGAAGCGAGCACGGCGTTGAGGTGTGTCGTCTTACTGAGGTGCGGAACCTGGCTGCGGATGGCATCGTCAAAAGTGACGGCTCCAACGGCGTCCTGCTGACGAAGAAGGAGGTAAGTCAGGGCGGCGGCGATGGTGCAGCCGTAGTCGTACTTGGTGATCTTGCCCGAGCCGAACTTCATCGACTCGCTCAGGTCGACCAGCAGGGTTGTGCGGAGGTTGGTTTCTTCTTCGTACTGCTTGATGAAGTACTGATCGGTCTTGGACCAGACCTTCCAGTCGATGTGGCGGACGTCGTCTCCAGGCGCGTACTCCCGGTGCTGTACGAACTCGATCGACTGGCCGAAGTACGGGCTGCGGTGCAGACCGGATAAGAAACCTTCGACAATTCGACGAGCCCGGACCTCCAGACGGGAAATCCGTGAGATTTCCTCAGGCCGCAAAAATCTTCTGGAGCCTTGGGTCACTGGTCAGCTCGCCTTCCTTTGACGGAGTTTCTTTCACCAGTCGATCAATCACCTGGTCGGGAGAGATGCCTTCGCTCTCGGCCGAGAAGTTGGTGACGATTCGATGTCGCAGCACAGGCCGAGCCAGCTCGGCAATATCATCCGTGGAAACGTGGCTGCGTCCCTGAAGCAGTGCTCGGGCTTTTCCACCGAGCAGTAAGAACTGGACTGCTCGCGGACCAGCTCCCCAACTCAGCCACTCGTTGACAAAGTCCGGAGCGCCCGGCTCGCCGATTCTTGTTTGACGAACCAAAGCCAGCGCGTAATCAACAACGTGGTCGGTCACCGGAACCTGTCGAACCAGATTCTGCAGCTCGATGATTTCTTCGCCGCTGAGGACCGGCTTGATCGAATCTGTCTGAATGGCCGTCGTCGCTTTGGCGATCTGACGTTCTTCCGCGAAGCTCGGATACTTCACGAAGACCTTGAACATGAAGCGGTCCTGTTGCGCTTCGGGCAGTGAGTACGTCCCTTCCTGCTCGATCGGATTCTGCGTCGCCAGTACAAAGAACGGATCGCTCAACGCATGTCGTGATTGCCCGACGGTAACCTGTCGCTCCTGCATGGCTTCCAACAGAGCGGCCTGCGTCTTGGGAGGCGTTCGGTTGATTTCGTCGGCCAGAACCACGTTGTGAAACAGCGGCCCCTGAATGAACCGGAACTCGCGCTCGCCCGTGTCGCGATTTTCCTGGAGCACATCGGTGCCGGTGATGTCTGCCGGCATGAGGTCCGGCGTGAACTGGATCCTGGCGAACGACATCGACAGGCAGCGAGCCAGCGTGCTGATCATCAAAGTCTTCGCGAGACCCGGCACGCCTTCGAGCAGACAATGTCCTCGACTGAAAAGTGAGATGAGCAGATGGTCGATCACTTCGTCCTGTCCGACGATGACCTGACTCATCTGTTCGCGTAATTGAGTCCAGGCTTTGTTCAGCCGGTCGATCGATTCCTGCGTGACGCTGGCGTCTGACATGACACTCCTTCGACATTTCAAATTGCAGCTTCACGATGCTGTTGAGCAATGCGTCCGTGAAGTCTGCCGCCTTGGGCATTCCGAACAAGTTCGGCAAGTGATGTAACGAATCCTTCGTGTGCCGACGATGCCGATCACGGAAAGTACGTGACCTGCAAAATCAGGGAAAGCATGGTACTGGCTATCGGGGGCTGCCGAGAAGCGAACTGACAGGTGAACAGGGCAAAGACGAAGGTTTCGATTTCCTGCACGACAAGAGTTGCAGATTGGCGTGCCTGATTGGGCCAGCCTTGTAGATCTGCGAGGTCGAAATTCGTTCCACAACACAAGGTGGTTTTGATCCTTCAATCGATGACAACGACTTCGGGAAATACCGTCATCAACTGTCACTGACGCCTGTCGAGTCACGCTATTTGTTGAAGTTTGCGGACGACCACGACTTTGAGGGAACTTTGTGGGCGACCTGAACGTCGACGATACATTAAGTGCTGAATTCTCGGGAAAGTCGGAGGATTCCCCAATCACAAGAGGGCTCACAACCGGGTACATTCAGGAGTGATCGTTGGCGATTTGAGCGATCGGCCAGAATGAACCCGTGCTGGCGGAGATCCAGACGTAACGGCGACATCATCGGTCTACGAAGCCACGCGGAAGATATCTCCGCAATTCCAGAATAACTCTCACTGATTCATCGCTATCCGAATCGTCCTGCCGAGGCGTTTCGAGCCACGACGCAAGGAGCGAATTCGAGTGCTGATGCGAAAGTGGATCAACCTGTTGCAAGGACTATTGAACCGTCGCGTTCAGCAGGAGCGTCGCGCGCGGCTCGATCAACATTCAGCAGGTCATCAAGTTGAGTCATTGCAGATACGAATTCTTCCGGCCATCACGTTTCAGTTTGACTACTCACTGGACGCCACCAACTTCTTCGACCCGATCAACAATCCCGAGCGGCGAGTCGCGCTTGAACAGGCTGGGAACGATCTTGGCGGCCGCCTGCAGGACACGATCCTCGAAATCATTCCGCACAAGTTCAACGTTGCCGACACCTGGACGGCCACGTTTGAAGATCCTTCAAACGGTGGAACGTTCAACGTCAACGATCTAATCGTCGGCGAGAATATCATTCGCGTTTACGTCGGTGCGAGAAACCTGGGTGGCTCGCTTGGTAGCGGAGGGCCGGGGTTCGTCAGCAGCGTCACGGGAGTTCAACAGTGGGTCGACACCGTCCTTGGACGAGGCCAGTCCGGAGCGCTCGGACCTGACAGTGTTCAGACGGACTTCTCTCCTTTTGGAGGATCGATCGCCTTCGACGAAAGCACGAACTGGCACTTCGGCCTCGACACAGCCGGCCTGGAAGCTGGCGAGTTCGATTTCTTTTCGACCGCCGTTCACGAACTGGCTCACGTCATCGGATTCGGAACGGCTCCGGCATTCAACAACCTGGTTTCCGGCGGAGTGTTCGTTGGCTCTTCTTCGATTCTCGAATACGACGGCTCGGGACCGGTCCCGCTGGCTGACCCCGGTCACTGGCAGCAGAACCTGTTGGACAATGGTGCCGAAGTCTCACTCGATCCCGACCTTGCCGACGGCGTTCGCAAAAACCTGACGGCTCTCGACTACGCCGGCCTGAACGATCTCGGCTGGCAAGTGGATGGCGACGACGTTTATCTGCCGACGATTTTGCTGGCGAGTAACACGCCGAACTCGCTTGTCATTCGGGACGACGGGATCGCCGGAAACGGGATGTCCGAGTTCGTACTCAATGGCGATCCGCCCGTGAGCTTCGCGACTGGCGCCGCCGACCTGTTACTCGCTGGCGGTAGCGACAACGATTCTATTTCGATTGATTCAATCGATTCTGCATTCACTGGCGAAATCCTGGTCGCCAGTGGCGCCGGCAACGATCTGCTGAGTATTGATCATTCTGTGGCAGACGTTGTGACTTACAACGGACAGCTTGGAGACGACTCGCTGGCTCTGCGGGGCAGCCCCGTCAACAGCGTCACACACAGCTTCACAAACGCCAGCGACGGTTCAGTGCTCATTGCCGACGCTTCAAACACGTCTGTGTTTTACGCAGGTCTGGAGCCCATTTTCGATTCGATCCTGGCGACGACTCGAATCTTTGAGTTCGGCGGCACGGCTGACATCATCACACTCGACGACGAAGGCACGCCCGGCAACGGGATCATGCGTCTGTCGAGTGTCTCGTCGAGTGAGACCGTTCACTTCGCCGACCCAACCGGCACTGTGATCATCAACGCTGGTGGAGGCGATGATTCGGTCACCATCCTTACGATCGATGCTGCATTCGCAGCCGCCATTGAAGTTCAGGGTGGATCAGGTAACGACACGATTAATGCCTCGTCAGCAGCGACCGCTCTCACACTGAACGGCGACGCCGGCAACGACACGATCACCGGCGGAAGTGGCAACGACACGCTGTCCGGCGGCGACGACGATGACCAGCTTCAGGGTGGAAGCGGCAACGACTCGCTCGAAGGCGGATCAGGCACGGACACGATTGTCGAGTCCGGCGATGTCGATTTTGTCCTCGACGCGGCGACACTCACAGGGGTCGGCAACGATCAGTTTTCCGACGTTGAACAAGCGATACTGACCGGCGGCGACTCAGCCAACACGATTGATGCCAGCCTGTTCACGGGACCGGTCACGGTCACGGCCGGCGACGGCAACGACACCATCACCGGTTCCGACAACGACGACCAGCTCTTCGGTGACGGCGGAAACGACAGCATCGTCGGAGGCCTGGGGAACGACATCGTTAACGGCGGGGCGGATGACGACGCAGTGTTTGGCGGAGCGGACGACGATCTCGTGCTCGGCGGAGGCGGCAACGACACGCTCGAAGGTGAATCCGGCAACGACGACATTCGAGGACAGTCAGGCAATGACGTAATCACCGGCGGCCTGGGGAACGACACAATTGATGGCGGAGACGGCTCGGACAATCTCATCGAATCCGCTGATGTCGACTTCACGCTGACAGACGCTTCGCTGGTCGGTGTGGGGACGGATCAGTTGGCAAATCTGGAAACTGTTGAGCTGGTCGGCGGCTTCTCGGGCAATTTATTTGATGCGTCTGGGTTTTCGGGCGACACCATTCTGCGAGGGCTTGCCGGGGCCGACACGCTCGTCGGTGGCTCGGGCAATGACATCCTGATTGGATACGCGGGAAGAGACCGACTGTTCGGTAACGGTGGCGACGACACAATCCTCGGTTCGGCCGGAAGTGACTACCTGGACGGTGGAGATGGCAACGATCGACTGCGAGGGCAGGGCGGTTCGCGAGATGAACTCTTCGGCGGCAGTGGCAACGATGAGCTCGATGGCGGAGCCGGTAACGATTCGCTGAGCGGCGACGATGGCCAGGACACTTTGAACGGTGAATCAGGGAACGATCTGCTGAACGGTGGCGAGGGCGACGACAGCCTGCTCGGCGGCAACGGCGCAGACATTATCAACGGCGACGCGGGGCAGGATACGCTGCTGGGTGAATCGGGCAATGATCAACTGAACGGCGGAGCCGGAGACGACAGTCTGCTTGGACACGACGGAGCAGACACGCTGGACGGCGGTGACGGCGACGACACGCTCGTCGGCGGTAATGACGACGATCAGTTGTTTGGCCAGACCGGAAACGATGGACTCGATGGCGGAGCCGGCAATGACATCGTGAATGGCGGAGCCGGCAACGATGCGATGTTTGGCGGCTCCGGAAACGACAGCATGTATGGTGGCTCCGGAGACGATCTCGTCATCGGCATGTCGGGAGCAGACATCGTCAAAGGCCAGAGTGGCTTTGATATTCTTGCTGGCGGAAGCGGAACCGGCGCAGACTCTGGCGACATGGTCGAAGGTGACCCGGACGAAATCGACGAGATTTTCTCCATCACCCTTCCAGTGTGGGCCGAATCTCAACTGTAGGCTCGCGTGCGTTTTCAAGACGCGTCTGAAAGAAGTGGCGACTCCGACAGATTCAGTGGCCCTGGCTCATGAACGGCGCGACTCTAATCGCTCCATCGCCGTTTACAATCACAGTGACGGCACCAGACTCCGATGTCATCAAGACGCGTGCGCTTGGGCCATAAGTTGCGACCAGCTCATCCTGATAAGCCGGCGTTGGGGCACTGGCGATCACCCAATTTGGTTTCGCCCACTCGGCGAGTGCAGATGGGTTGGCGCCGGGCTCGCCGTGGTGCGGAGCAAGCAGCACGTCAACATCCCTTGGTGACTGCTGCAAGAGTTCTTCCAGGCCGTCTTCGTCGAGATCGCCGGTCAACAGAATCCGATTGTTTCGATATTCGATTTCCAGAACGATGCTGGAAGCGTTGTCGGATTCGTACGAACTGCTCGCGGCTGGTTGGAGCACTCTGATCGTCACTGAATCGTCCAGACAGACCCGGTCGCCCTGCACAACGATTGTCGACGCGACGCCCAACTCTTCTGCGCGTTCAAACATCTGCAACGTCAATAACTGACGCGCGTCTGGAAAATGTCTCGAACAAAGCACGCGGCCGACCGGGACCGAGTTCAGCAAATCGATCGCACCGTTGTAGTGATCGATGTCGGAATGCGAGACCAACAGTGCATCAACTTTCGAAACGCCGCGAGACCACAGAGCTTCTTTGAGAACTCTCGCCGACAACTCGCCACCGCCACGACTTCCAACATCGTAAACCAGAGTCTTCCCAGCAGGGGTCTCAACGATTACCGATAGCCCATGCCCGACTGATAGAAAGGTGCATCGAAGAGATGACTCTTCGCGGTTCGCTGGCAAGAGGGTAAGTCCGAAGATGATCCAGACTCCAACCACCGACCAGACACGCGCCGGTCGATGTTTCACGGTCGTTGCAAGCATCGCGCTCGCGACGGCCATGTAAAAAACAATCAGCCACCAAGTCGGCGGTTCCGGGACGTAGACGTGTCCCAGATCGATGGCAGCAGCAAACTCGACGACGGCAACCAGACCTTTGAGAAACCAGCCGAAGACATACGCGAACGGCCACGCAATCGTCTGCGAAATTGTGCCGAGCAGAATCGAAGCGAAACCAAAACACAATCCGAACCCAACAACAGGAACCAACAGAACGTTAATCACCAGGCCGGCCGGAGAAACCACGTTGAATACCGACATCACCAACGGCGTCGAGATCAGCCAGATACTTCCCGAAACCAGCCACAGCGCGCCGATGGTTTTTCCGAACGACTTCAGCGATCTCACCCACGGCCGCTGAAGCACGTCGGGAGTCGCCGTTGGATTGCCTGAATCTGCATCGTTACCGGCAGGCGTCGCTGCCACATCCGGCTCACCGCTCGAAAGCCTGCTCAGAGACGTCAACCAGAAAATGACGGCGACCGCCAGGAACGACAGTTGAGAACCAACATCAAACAGGCTTGTCGGGTTAATGCCAAGAACGACGATCGCTGCGATGGCGAGACTGTTTGCAGAGAAGGCGGGGCGACGCAACACCCGAGCAACGCTCCAGATGGCAATGATCACAAACGCACGAATCATCGGCGGACGACAATCAGCAACCTGCAGGTAGATGAACAGAACGGTCAACGCCAGGACGATCGAATGTCTGCTGGATAGTCGCATGGCTCGACCGAGAGCCAGCAAAAACAACATCAGGATTCCGATATGCAGGCCGGAAATTGCCAGAAGATGCACCGTGCCGCTTTCGACAAAAACTGTTCGGGTATCGCGTGGAAGCGTCGAGCGATCGCCGAGCAACATTGCATCAGCAACTGGTCTGACGTCATCAGGAATAGCTGTTTCCAAAACAGCTTCTGCACGGCTGCGAAGAGTTCGCTTCAGAAGCCCAAATATCGAAGTCCCCTTCACGATCGTGTTGATCAGTTCGGGATTTCTAACGCGGACGATTCCTCGCAGACCGCGGGCACGCCCGTAGCCAGCCACATCGAACCCACCGGGATTCATCAGCGGACGATTCGCTTGACTCCACCCCTGAACGTCAACTCGATCTCCCGCATTCACGCCTTCGAGAATTCCATCGACGACAACCTGCAAGCGTCCCGAAACAGTTCTCTGTCCGGTAGTTGAGCTCAGGCTCTGAATTTCAAACTGAAACTGAGTCGAAGATTCAGGTGGCAGATTCGGGTTGAACGGATTCTCGCGAGGAGGCAGGACGAGTGGTTGTGAAGCGACGGTCCCTTCGCAGCGAATCAGTACAGGCTGCTGAGAGAGCAACGGGGCAATGTCATCAGCCGGAAGACTGTGCCAGACATGGTGATGATAGATGGCTCCAGTAAAAGCTGAGGCCACGACCACGAGGGCAGCGGCCGCCCGCGTTCGTTGCAAGCCTTGCGAAAGAAGCCACGTCAAACACGTGACGACAAAGCCGCCGAGAAGGATGCTCAGGGACCAGTTTCCGAACCGGTCGAAAAGCACTCCACTGGCTATGCCGAGAACGACCGTCGCGGCGGGAAGTCGTCCAAAAGAATTCAGGGATCGAAGCTGCTCGACTTGCGAAAGTTGAACATCGGACGATGGCGCTGCGGCATCGTCCCGTCCAGATGTCGAATGCTTCGGCGAGGATTCGTTCAACGGCAACCTTCGCGATCTTATTAGTTGGCCCAAACTAATCGCGATGCTTCAGGTCGACACGACCACTATTCATCATCGCTGTCGTCAAATTCACTGTCAGCATCATCGCTGTCAGCACTCAATGTTGCCTTGATCGGAAACTCGAACGTCTTCTCCATTTCCGAAAGCTGTTTCTTCAGGCCTTCGTCAGAAGCGAGTGTGCCTGCAGACTGCAACTGTCGGAATTGCATTTCCATGTCGTCGAGGTTTGCCTGCAGCTCGGCGACTTCGTCCGGTTTCATCCGATCGATAAACAGCACGCCGTCGAGATGATCATTCTCGTGCTGAATGACTCGCGCGAGGATTTCCGAACATTCCATTTCGAAACCCTGCCCGTCGATGTCGTACGCTTCGAGGACGATCTCTTCGGCTCTGGCAACCTCACCGTAAAGTTCGGGCAGACTCAGGCAGCCTTCTTCGCCTTCGACGTTGCCTTTCTTCCGAATGATCTCCGGATTGATGAAGACCAGTTCTTCCTCAGTTTCCTTCGGATCGGCCGTCGTGTTGACGACGAAGAATCGGTACGGAAGTCCCACTTGCGTTGCGGCCAGACCGATTCCGTGAGCCTCGTACATCAGGTCGAACATGGCCCTCACCGTCGCCTTGAAATCCGGCGTGAGTTCGGTGAGCTCTTTGGCTTTCCATCTCAGAGCTGGATGTCCGTACTTAACAATCTCCATGAGAGGACGTCTTTCAGTCTGCTGTAATCGCCACTTGCGTTTTTGCGACAGGGCAACGAATGAATGTTGAATCGAAAACGGGCTGGGCATTGTAGCGTCGCGAAAATGCTGGTCGAGCAGACACGATCTCAAAGAATGACGAACGAGCGTACCCGACGGCAAAATCACGCGACTTTCGGGCACAGATTCTGATATGCTGGCGTTTCTCACCCCAGACATCCCGCCTCAATTACGTCATTTCAGGCTCCTGCCATGAAAAATGCCGAAGCACTGCGACGAGACCTCAGCCGCCGCCAGTTTCTGGGGCGAAGTGCTCAGAATGCGGCGGGCGTTGCTGCCGGTATGGTCGGCCTGTCATCGACAGTTGCCAAAGCGGACAAAAGCAGCCCGGTCCGAGTCGGAATCATCGGTGTCCGTAATCAGGGCCGAAACCTCGCATCGGCATTCGCAAAGATGTCTGACGTCAACGTGGTCTCACTGTGCGACGTCGATTCCAGCCTTCAACCAGCAGCGATGAAGAACGTGCTGGATGTGCAGGAAACCTCGCCTCGATGGGAGTCCGACTTCCGCAACATGCTGGACGATCCGCAGGTGGACGCTGTCGCGATTGCAACTCCCGACCACTGGCACGCGATCATGGGCATCATGGCGGCGCAGGCCGGAAAGGATGTCTACCTCGAAAAGCCAGTGTCACACACGATCGAAGAAGGACAACGACTGATCAAGGCGGCTCGCAAAAATGACCGAGTCATGCAGACTGGTCTGCAGCAGCGAAGTGGTGCGCATTTCCAATCGGCAGTCGAGCTGGTTCAAAGCGGTCAGATCGGCGAGGTTCGACTCGCCAAAGCCTGGGTCGCACAATCACGGAAAGCATTCGGAAAGTGCGCCGACGAAGCTCCGCCGCAGGGTGTCGACTATGACCTCTGGCTTGGGCCGTCGACCGAACGACCGTTTAACGTTCACCGCTTCCATCATCACTGGCAGTGGTTCAGTGAGTACGGCACTGGAGAACTCGGCAACTGGGGAGTGCATCTGCTCGACGTGGCAAGATGGGGCCTGAAGTTGGACCTGCCAGAACGAGTCAGTGCTTCTGGCGGCAACTACGTGTTCAAGAGCGGTCAGGAAATGCCGGACACGCTGGCGGCAACGTTCCACTATCCTCAACACACGATCCTGTGGGAGCACCGACTCTGGAGCAACCACGGGCTCGAAGGGCGAGGTTCGGGAGTTTCCTTCCACGGTGAAAAAGGCACGCTCGTCGTCGATCGAAGCGGCTGGAAAGTCTACGACTCGAAAGAACGGCTGAACTCGGACACCAGCGATCAGCTCAACAGTCATCTGCGAAATTTCGTTGACTGCGTCAGAACTCGGCAGCGACCAAACGCTGACATCGAGATTGGTCACCTGAGCACAACGCTCTGCCACCTGGGCAACGTCGCGTGGCAACTCAATCGGGAAGTCCGATTTGATGATGTCTCGCAAACTTTCCACGACGATGCGGAAGCGAACCAGCTACTGTCAAAGACGTATCGCGATCCGTGGCAACTTCCGGAAGTTTGACGGAACAGCGGTCAGGCGACGGAGTAGGTTTGATGAGCGATGACTCGAACAACGCCGTTCGTGACACCGACCGAATTCGCTATCACGAGCCCGTGACGATCCGCCTTTACGGCTTCAAGGAAATCTCGCTGCCGACCTATCTGATGTGGTACCTGGCGACGATTATTCTGGTAGTCGTGCTCATCGCCGGGTGCAACGAGATCATGCAGCCTCAAACAAACTTCGGAGAAGGCCTCCGTCGATCAATTGAGCGAGAGGGCTGGGTTCTCGATGCCGTGGAATGGGCACCGACATGTCTCATCGCCGGGCTTGTTTTCGAAGTGTTCGAAGGAGCCTTCGTCATGTACGCCTTCCGCCGCCGATTTCGGCAGCTTCGCGACGAACAATCACCACTCGCCTGATCTGAATTCGACCGTTAAATACTGCATCAACGCAAAACGCCCCGACAGCAACCAGGCTGCCGGGGCGTTCGTCATGCATCTAAAGAAATGCAGCGTACGTTAAGACGAGTCTTAACGAGGTGGTTGCTGCATCTGCTGCTGGAAGTAGGTGAAAATCTGGAAGAAGCCCTGCAGAGTCTTCGCTTCAATGCGAGTTTTCATCTGAACTCCCTGCGGAACGGTCCCGGCTGAAAATCCAATATAGCTTCGTGGAACCGACAAGCCTGCAAGTTGCTCGGCCTTGATCGGAATTGGAATCGGGAACTTCTCGGTCGCGAGGACTGCTCGAGCCAGTACGATCGCGACGTTCGGAAGGTCAATCTGCCCGACGATGTTGGCTTCTTCAAGCAGACCGTCTCGACTCTTCTGATTGTCCGACGGCTTGGTGCCCGGCGTCGCATCGTAAGCAGCAAGCGCTTCCTTCATCGTGTCCTGCGTTCCGCCGATGGACTGAATCATGACGTCATCGTTCTTGACGACCAGCCGTTGAATCATTCCGTCCTTGCCGTGCAGCAACTCCTGAAACAGGTTCTGGAAGGCTGCGGCGGGATTCGCTTCTTCGTCGTACGTCTGCTTGACTGTGATCAGGTCGGCGCTGAGCCCGTCGTAAGATTCAGCGTCTTTCTTCACAGTAATTTCCTGCTTCAAACCAGGCAGGTCCATCTTGTAAGCAGAGCCCATCTGCTGCGCAGCTTCCCGCATTTTCGCAGCAGGACTGACATTGCTGACGGTGTAGCCTCGGATCAAACCGGCGTTCTCGTCGCTATCATCGAGATGGAATCCCCAGCCCATCTCTCCGAATTTGACCTGCTTCAATTCGGCGACCATCTTCTCGATGTTCTTCACCGATTCAGGATCGCTTTCGATGACCTTCGTGGCGAACTGCATGCCCCATTCCATCATCCCTTTGAAGTCACCATGCAGTGCCATGTAGCCGTGCTTGTTTTGTGGCAACTTCGCAAGCACATCCAGCTTGGCGGTCTTTTGCGAACTCAGGAACTCGTCCGTCTTCGTACGAGCTTTGACGATCAGCAGTTCGTCAATCGTGATCGCTGAGTTGCTGATGGAAATGCCGATCGAAAACGATTTCGAATCACGCAGAGCCCGCAGCGCTCCGTGACCCATGTCGCCGTAGATTTCCAGAATGGCGGCCATGTTGAGGCCTGGCTGCGCCGGAATCTGAGCACTGAGTCCTTCGAGGAGTCCATCGAGCTGGTCATCCGCGCCTTCAAGTTCTGCTTGATAAGCTTCCGTCAAGCCCGCGACATTGACCCACACTGCCAAATCGGATTCGCCGAACAAGGCAGACGACCGATCGTCGATCGCTCCGCCGGCCGCGGGAGCTCCACCACTGATGCACTCTTCGACGAGTTCCATCACCGCTTCGTCCTTTGAGTACGCAACCCAGGAATCCTTCGAAGCGAACGTGAACGAGTCATCAACTCCGCCCTGCAGAGCTTTCACATCGGTAGCAGGCACGACGAAAACCACCGACGGCTCCGCACCTTTGACGGCGAAAACAGCGACGTACCAGTCCTGCTTGAGGTCGACTCCGCCCAGAGTCGGGTTGGAGATCACTGCTCCCAGGCCAGGAGCCTGGCCCTGCACCATGAAGCCCAGTCCGGGCTGCACGGCGTTGGCAAAATTGCCGACCTTGCCGATCGTCGCTTCCGGCGACTTCAGCCGGATGACGGCCGTCGCGTCGGCAGGGATCAAGTCGAGCGGACCGGCCGCATGGGCGGAGAGCTGACTGACCAGCGCCAACCCGATCGCCACCGCGGCGATCCCGCTTCGGCGAATAAACAATCGTGATTTGTGTAATGACATCATGTTGCAGAATTTCCTGGGTAAGAGTTTCTCGCAGAAAGACCTGTGCAACGTGCACGCGGCTCTCGTCGTAGTCCAAGGACAGTTTCCGGCCAGTCAACTTCGTGACGCCGGGAGGAAAACACCCGAAACAGGTGTCCTATGCAAATGCCTGCAAAATCCGACATAGCTGACAATTCGCTCGCTCTGACCGTTTTGGAGTATAGCGGCGACAATAGAAAAAGGATCTCTGACTACCGCAGTTTGACTCCTTTGAAAACCGACCTATGTTTTCGCATCTCCCGCTGGTGACAGTCCGGGTCGACGAGACTCGGTGCTGACTTTGCGGTGATCGACTGCCTGAAATCAGTCAGCTTTGCGGCGTGACAAGGAGAGCTGGGAGCTTGAGGGGACCTTGTCACGCCTCTTTTCTTTGTGCTGACCTCGGCGGCTGCGGCTTCGCAGCAACGCCTGCCCGCCACGATAAGCCCGCGAATATCTGTCGAATACTGAGGCATTCCGATCAAGGCTGAAGCTCGTCCATGCGTGACGAAATCACCCTGACGACCGTCGAAACGTGGTTGTTTCTCGACCGTTTCCGGAAGGGCACTTGTATCAAACTGTGCCGATTATGCCAATTCTGGTGATTTTAACAGTCAGCCTGCGTCGATGATTGCATGAGTTCATTCTGCGCGGGAGCCATGCGCTCAATTCGTGCAGACCGATAGGCGGATAGCGAGAATCAAATTCTCCACAATCTGCCCAGCGAATTGTCATCAGACGGAGCGACATCAAGTGCAAAAAAGATTCCTGGACACCGCACTTCGCGTCACCGCGATCGCAACCATGATCATAGTGACACTCGGAATCGTATCATTCGGACTCTCTGTTTTCCGGACGTCGGGAGACAAGATCGCGTCTGCGACTGCGAACTCGGCGTTTCCCACCAATTCGGCGGAGAATGCATTGCCGACCTCTGGAAGTGAGATTCGCACAAGCCAACCGGCCGGGCCAGATCCGCTTGCCGAACACCTCGAACGTCTCGGAAAACGCCTGGACGAAGTAGCCACTACGATTACTAAGGAACGCTCGACTCAATCCGAAATCGCTCGACTGGCAGACTCAATGCAGGCGGTGCGGCATCAGGCCGATCTTTCCGGCACGCGACTTCAGACAGAGCTTGGCAATCTGCGCGTCAGCAGCGAAGTCGAACTTCGAGATCTCAATCGTCAGGTCAATGGAGTTTCTGAGAACAGCCAGCGCCTTGAGCGGAATATGCTCGAGCAGCGAGCCGGAATTCTTGCAGCTCTCGAAAGCCAGAAAAACACAATCACCTCTCAGGTAGCAAGCCTGAAGGGTGGTCTCGACGATGTTCATTCCGAGCTTTCGGAGCTGCGTTCGAAGTCGCAGTCCGCGCTGGCTTCCGTGAACGCTGCGCGTCTTCAACCTCCAGCGCCACTGAATTCTCTGGCGCCGGTTCCTGGCAGCCACGCCGCTGGCCATTCCGAGCATGGCTCAACCTGGCAGGAGCCAGTGGTCCTCGACTCGTCGATCAGCGTCCGACATTCAACGCCGTCAGCGAAACCAGCCGTTCAAACGGCGACGTCGACCGGTTGGAAAATCAGTCCGATGTCACACTCGGCGCCTCGTGTAAAGCCAACGATTGAAACGGCGACTCCAATACTGACATTGCCGCAGGCACCTCCCGCTGAACCAATGCCGGCAATACTGCCACCTCTTCCAGAATCTTCACGACGCGCTGGGATGATTCGAGCGCCGCTGAAATCGACTCTTGCTCCGCCAGCCGCAGCGCGGCCGAATCGAGTACCCGAGATCGTCGAGTTGCCGCTGCCAGAGGAATCTTTCGTCAGACAAATCGCAGCCGTTGCTCCGGCCGTCGAAAAAATCACAGCTCGCCAGTACGAAGTTCACACAACGGTCATTCACATCGCTGCGTCGCGTCCGGTCGATGTTGAACCAGCGGGTGTTCGGATGCTTAATCCAGAGCTGTCAACAACGGCGTACGGACGACCCTGGTCACACGACGCTGTTACGCACGAGCTGCTGCGAAAGATTTCACTTCGAACCGAAGTAACGATCGTCGGTCGGCAACGAACTTCGATTACTTCGGCAGGAACCGAGCGGCTCAGCATTGGCTCATCCTGCCCGCATTGCAACGAGGTTCACGGCTTTGAGGCCGGCGACCGATTGATTCTCAACGCTGGCCCGGCTGCCGATAAGATTCAACGATTCCACATCGTCAGTGAAGTCGCTGGAGGCGGGAACACATTGGAATCGATGCCTCAGTTTGACCTGACTCCGATGGCGAATCAGACCTACGTGATTTGTGAAGAAGCAGTAGAAGGAACGGTCGAAGAAACAATCGAAGCCGGCCAAAGAAAGCTCGTACCGATTCACGGCGTTCTGACTCCAGTTTCAGGACCGTCCCGAACACGAGTCGCGACACAGCTCATGCAACGAGTCGTCGTCATGACGTTTCGTGACGTGAACGCCAGATCGACAAACAACGTTGTTGCTGCTGCGACGCGCCCAACGTCCGGCAACACAGTCCAGCAACTTGCTTCGATCGCGTTGCCGAGTCCCGAACCGGCAAAACGAAACGTGGTCAAAAATCTGACACCGGTCGACCGGTACCCCGTCTTCCTGCCGCCACCGGCTCCGGCGAAAAAGGCTTCGTTGGCGGATTCGAATGTCGAATTCGTCGCAACAATTCAGGGAAGCGACTCTTCGAGAATTCAACGAACGAATCACGAGCAGGATGGTGACTACTGCGAAATCTGCGAGCAGCGGCACGGACCGAGCGAGGCTCAGGCTTCCGTTGCCGCTGAACCTGTCTCGAAGAAGGAAGACAGATCGTTCCTCGACTGGTTCCGCCGAGTTCGTTCGGAGTCGAGCGATTCAGAACCAGGCAACGTCACGAACGCAGACTTTCAGACCAAAGATTCGAAAGTCGAAGTCAAAAAGCCAGTGTCGACAGTTCGAAAATCTCAGCGACGATACGTCCTGAAGCCCGGCAACCGTCGGCCAGTGCGGTAGTTTGTTTCGTGCTCGCCTGTTTTCGTTTGAGAGAGGTTTTCCAGTCGGAGCAGTTGCTTTTGACAGTCCTGTTGAAAATCCGAAATAACTTCCCGGAAAACCGCCACGTCATTCCCGCGGAGGCGGGAAACCAGTTTCTCTGCGGTACTGGTTTCCCGCCTGCGCGGGAATGACGAAAATCGCCGCTCTATTCGAAATCGGGAAGTTATTCTCGACTCATTCCTTAGCAGGTTTCAAAGTGATCAGGATGTTTTTCAGCATTCGACATCGGACGAATCGAAACATCTTGTCTCCGATGTGCAGAGCGTTCGCCTTGCTCACCGTCTGCCAGTTTCTGTGCGGTTGCCAGTCGCCGCTTCGCACCGAGCCGACCGTAGGAACACCAGCAATAAACTCTGTGGACCAGCACAGGCTATCGCCCTGGCAGGAAACGAATTCTCTGAGCAGCAGGCAGCAGATCGCCACGGCAGCCAGTCTGATGCATGCTGGCAACCTCGAGGCAGCACAGAAACAGTTGGTCGAAATTCTAACTGCTAATCCATCTGACAGTTCAGCGGTCGAGTTACTCGCCGAAGTCAGCCAGAAACTCGGCGACTATCGGTTGCAGCGAGCTTCTCTGCAACGACTGATCGCTCTCCAGCCGAGTTCTGCGACGGTCGCCAATCGGTGTGGAAAGAGGATCCTTGATTCCGTCCAGATGGAGGGCTCAGCAGGCGCATCTCGCGACGGTACTGCGTCGCCCGATACGATTAGCAGCCTTTCCGCATCCACCGCGTTGGCCATTACCTCTTTGACAAACGCAGTGAAGCTGGAACCTCGCAACACCCTGTTCGCCCAGGATTTGTTTGCGGCGTTGATCGACCAGGAAATGGACGAGCAGGCAGAACGTGTTCTGCATGAGGCGTTGCAGCGAAATCCTCGCGACAAAGTTCTTCCGATGACCGCGGCGAGACTGTACGAATCACGCGAGGACTGGTCGTCGGCTGTCTTCTATTACGATGTTGCGTTACGCAACGATCCTGGCAATCCCGTCTGGAGAAGGCACCGGGCTGTCTGCCATTTCAGGCAGGGATCCTTTGAAAAAGCTCAGACAGATTTCAGTCGCTCGCTGGCAAATTCGCCGGTCAAGCCGCAGCTGTCGGAACATCTTGCGTGGGCCGAAGCCGCGCTCAAAACCGAGGACCACAAAGAGGCGTCGCGAGTTCTTGACCTCATCGTCAACGAAGGCGAATACCGAACTGCCGAGCTCGAAGTTCTGCGTGGTTCCTGCCTGTTGAAGCAGGGTAACTTTGAAGCAGCCGCTGAGGTCGTCCTGCAGGCACAACTGGAATGGCCGAAACATGCAGGCCTGTGGCGACTCGCAAAACAGATCAAGGCTGCCGAAACAGGCACACCCACTATCGAAACTGACCGGTCGCTGGACCTTGCAAGTCTGATGATGCAAGCACCACTTCGGCAATTGCCGCTTCCCTGATGCACGCCTTTCAGCTGGTCGAACGGTTGTCGCAAAACCATCGAAACATGACGCGAAACGGTGGTGTGAACTTCTCGGGCGACTCGTCAACCATCGAAGCGATCTCTTCCAGCGGCAGGAACTCGGCACTTGCAATTTCATCGGGATCCAGCACGGGTTCCGCATCCGTCACCAACTGATAAAGAGCGGAAAACTCAAACGCAGTGTCCGGCCCGGCAGGAAATTTCGCCAGGTATTCAATCGGGGAATCGAGGGACAACTCTTCGCTCAGCTCTCGAATCGCAGCCGTTTCGTAGTCTTCCCCGGAATCAACGTGCCCTGAAGCTGACGATGTGTAACAACCCGGGTACTGATCCTTCGAGTCCGAGCGTAGCTGCAGCAACATTCTCCCGTCGGGCTTCAGTACGAAAATACTGACCGCTCGGTGAAGCAGATTCTCCGAGTGTACGACTGATCGACGTTCCTGCCGCACCACTCGGTCGGCATCGTCGACGACGTCAAAGATTTCTTCACTCATAGTAGTCATGACTTCGTGCGAACAATCGTTGCCAGGATCCTGCAGACGTTTATTACGCTTGTGAGGTGCAGAGTGACAACGGCTCAGCGATGATGCGAGCCAGTTTTTCTGGCAATCTTCGGTGGCACCGTCCACTCGGCATTTTTTCGCGTCGTCAGCATCCTCAGAGTAACAATGCCCCATCCAGTTCTCGATTCAAATCGGCCAATCCTGATTGGCATGCTGCACGTGCCGCCGCTGCCGGGCAGCCCGCAGGCCACGCTTCCATTTCAGGCCATCCGCGATTTCGTCCTGCGCGATGCTAAGGCACTGATTGAGGGCGGCATCTCGAATCTGATGATCGAAAACTTCGGTGACACGCCCTTCTTCCCCGGCACAGTCCCTGCTCACACCGTTGCTCACTTAACGGCGATCGCCAACGAAGTCACGACTCGATTTCCAGCCGCCGAACTTGGAATCAATGTCCTGCGGAATGACGGCTGCAGCGCACTTGCAATCGCCGCCGCAACGGGCGCTTCGTTTGTTCGAGTCAATATCCTCAGCGGAGCACGATTGACCGACCAGGGGATTATCCAGGGGATCGCTCACAACCTACTGCGTCTGCGAAAACAGCTCGCCGCCGAAGATGTCGCGATCCTTGCAGACGTCGACGTCAAACATTCAGCACCGCTCGCCCAACGACGGCTCTCCGACGAAATTGAAGACGTCATCAAGCGAGGCCATGCGGATGCGATCATCGTTTCCGGAAACGCGACTGGCTCATCCGTCGACAAGACACAGCTGACCGAAGCCGTTGCGGCTGCCGGCTCAACGCCCGTTCTGCTTGGTAGTGGTGTAACGGCTGGAACTATCGCGAAGCTTGCGGGCGTTGCCGCTGGATGCATCATCGGCACGGCGGTCAAACGTGATGGCAATGTGCACGAACCAGTTGACGTGCAGCGAGTCCGGGAGATTGTCTCTGTCAGTAGTTGAGCTTCTCCGGCGCAGCTGAACTTCCCAGCGTCGAATCGGACGGGTGCAGAAAACACTCCGAATGAGTTCCAGCTTCGCCCGAGCTGCAGACCTGCCAGAACGAGAACCCTGCCGACGTAGAACTAACTATCTCACGCTCTCAGAAACCTGCGGTGTATCCGCCGTCGAGTCTTCGTTTCGATCTGTCGAGAGCGTACCGAAGAATTCAACCAGACGCTGGTCGTAGCGCTCCTGATCAGCTTGCCGAGCACCGTTGTGGCGTGCCTTAGGCACCATCCACAATTGGGCAGACTCGCTCCCGAGCGATTCGTGGAGCGACGTCGCAATTTCAGGGCGAACGTAGTTGTCGCGCCGGCCGGAGATCAACAGGACGGGGCGGGTCTTCAATGATGCCAGAGTTCGTTCCAGATGAACGTAGCGGCATTTTCGTTTGAACTGGCTGTAAAGTCGTCCGCCAGTCAGGCTGAGTTCGACATGCCATGCCGGAATCCATCCGGCCATCCATTGAGGAACGAGCAGCGAAACCCAGCGTTGCGAAAACAGGCTCATCATCGATCGTGTCGAATAGGCACTTTCGCACGCGACGCATGCAATTGCTTCGGAAGTCGATGCGGCGGCGAGTGCTGCCGAACCACCGCGGCTCACTCCGAAAATACCCAATGGCTGATCCTTAAGTTCATCACGAGACTCGATGAGCTGCAATGCTCCGCGGACGTCAGCCAGTTCAAATTCTGTAAGCCAGTGCAGAGGTTCGTAACCTGCCTGCTTGTCGCTTGAACCGTGGTTTCGGAAATCGAATGATAGAACTTCGAAACCCGCTGCAAACAGTCCTTCGCAGTACGACATGGCAGACCAGCGACTTCCACCAAGTTCGTGGCAAAAGAGCACGAGTCCACAAGATGGCCGCTTCGTCTGTTTGAAGTGACATGCCTGAAGTGAAAGACCATCGTCCGTTGTGAAGCTCAGCTCAGAAGCTCGAGAGTCGTCGCTAAAATTACCCGCATTCAGGGGGGGGGCATTCTCCAGCATACGCATTACTGCGCGACTGATCGCGAGCTGAACAACGATCATCATGATCGTTATCGCGACGAGACAAGTGGCGATAATCCAAGCCACGTTCAACTCCGAGAGGTACAGATTCGCTGAGATCACTTCACTGAAAAAAGCCACAAATCAGGCGGCAAACTCACGGAAGATTAGCGAAACGTTCTGCCCACCAAAACCGAAGCTGTTCGAAAGGCAAGTAGTCACCTTTGTCTCGCGAGGCTGATTAGCGATGTAGTCCAGATCGCAAACCGGGTCAGGCGTTTCGTAGTTGATGGTTGGCGGAAGCACGTTTCGGTTAATCGCCAACAGGCAGGTAATTGCCTCGACGCTGCCCGCTGCGGCAATCAGATGTCCCATCATGCTCTTAATGCTGGAAACCGGCGTTCCCTGAGCGTACTGGCCAAGAGCCTGTTTGCAGGCCAGAGTTTCGACCTGATCGTTGACCTTGGTACTGGTCCCGTGGGCGTTGATATAGTCGATGCCGTCCGTGTTGACACCAGCATCGTTCAGAGCCATGCGAATGCAGGCGGTTGCTCCGCGGCCTTCCGGGTGAATGTCGGTCACTCGGTAAGCGTCGGCGGTTGATCCGTATCCGGCGAGTTCGCCGTAAATTTTCGCGCCGCGTGCTTTGGCGTGTTCGAGTTCTTCGAGAATCAGGATTCCCGCACCTTCGCCCAGCACAAAGCCGTCGCGGTTCTTATCGAACGGTCGCGATGCTTCCTGCGGGTTTTCGTTGTGTGTCGACAGTGCGGTCAGCAGATTGAAACCCGTCAAACCGAACGGATGAATCATGCTGTGCGCGCCGCCGGAAATCATGACGTTCGCGTCGCCGCGTCGAATCATCTCGGTGGCTTCGCCAATTGCCTGACTCGATGCAGCACAGGCTGTCAGGCAGTTCATGTTTGGGCCTTGAGCGTTGAACAGACTTGCCAGATGCCCGGCGGTCATGTTCGGCTCCTGCTCGAGTTCGGACTCTGCGTGAAGTTGTTCCATGCCGAAACGAGCGAACGCTTCGAGATCGACTTCGTTTTCCACTCGAGCTTGAGCGATCAGGCCCATGAACAGGTTGAAGTCCTGCGTCCCTTCACCGGCTCCGAGGTACACGCCGAATGTCGACGGGTCCAGATTCTTCATGTTCCGAAGGCCCGAATCGTTCATCGCCTCGGTGGCCGCACCGATGGCAAAGTGAATATTTCGACCGGCGTATTTGAAGCGTTCTACATTGTCGATGTAGTTCGACAGGTCAAAGTCTTTGACCTGCGAAGCGAACTTCGTCGGAAACTTTGATGCGTCGAAATAAGTGATCCAGTCGATTCCGCTGCGGCACTCCATCATGGAATCCCACATCGTATCGAGCGTCTTCCCGACGGGCGTCATGCAGCCCATGCCTGTAACAACGACTCGGCGTCTCATTGCTCGGTCCTCGAGAATCGTAAAGCTGTGCGAGGAAATTGTAGGGCGGGCATTACCCACCACGATATGTGTTCTTCAGAAATCAGCGGCAATTCCCGCTGAGCTCGATCCGCAAAACTTAAGTACCGTCACCGGCCTGACCGACATCCAGAATACCAAGCAGATTCATCGAGAAGACAAAATTCTTCTGATCAATCGATCCAAACTGCGAGTCCTTCTGGTCGAGATGCACAAACATGATCTCGGCCTCAGCGACCAGCCGATCTCCGACATGCGCCGTGACATCCACTCCGCCACCTTCATCACGCGAGTCTGTCAGTGTCGCGGTATAAATCAGCGAGTCACCAGGCACGGCCCACGAGTGGAACGTGACCTTGGGCACTTTTGCCAGGATGACGATGTGTTCGAAGTCGTTGACTTCGCCGAGCAGAATGCCTCCAGTTTGAGCCATCCCTTCGATCATCAACGAACCCGGCATGATTGCGAAACCAGGAAAATGATCGTGGAGATGCTCTTCGGCCAGGCTGACGTTTTTGACAGCTTTGGCAAACTTGCCGCTTTCGAATTCGACGAATCGATCGATCCAGAACCAGCGCATGTGACTTACCTTGAACCCTGACCAGTTGGTTCAGCAGGAGAAATTATGACGAACTGACGCAAGAACGCTGAGCCGCAAAGACTCGCAACGTGAAGCAATCACGAGCGAAAACAGTCTTTGCGAATCTCTGCGTCTTCGCGACTTTGCATCAAAAGAACTAGCCAGCGTTCAGCTTGTTCTCGACAAAGTTCGTGATCATGTTGACCGTGAACAGGCTCTGAATGTTTTCGACCTTTGGATCATCCGCAAAAGAATCGATGTCAGCGTGCGGCATCTTCTCCCGCATGGTGGCAAGACCTTCCGCCGTGACTTTTCCGTCGTCGACGAATGATGCGTCGGCGGCGAGGTTTTCTGGAAACAGTTCGCCTCGTGGAATTTTGATTCCGAAGTTCTTTTCAAGACGGAAAACGATGTCCAGAAAATCGATGGACTCAGCTCCAAGGTCGTCGACCAGCGTCGCATTCTCGGTTACTTCGTCGTCGTCGACCCCCAGTGCGTCAACCAGAGTTTCCTGAACCTTCTCGAAGATTTCGTCGCGTGATGCCATTTGGCCTTCTCCTCAGAGTTGGGGCTGTTGGACCCCGTTTGTTTCGCCGCAGACCCAGCTTGTTCTGTCATCAGTCCGGCGAAATGACTGCTGACTCGAACCCAGAAATATCAATTTCAGAGTGCCTGACCGGGCTCTCTGAAAACCTGCAACACGTGCAGGAGACCCGCAAAACTAATCTCTATTTCAAAACTTCAATTCAGTTCCGACCTACATGCCGCTGCCGAGCGTCAGCCCGCCATCGACGGTCAGAATCTGACCCGTAATGTAAGACGCATCGTCGCTCGCCAGGAACAACGCAGCGTTTGCAATATCTTCAGGCTCTCCGAGACGTCGGACAGCGATCTGTTTTTTGATTTCTTTTCCGGCAGCGTTCCGAATCGCTTCCGTCATGTCCGTGGCGATGAAGCCGGGAGCGATCGAGTTAACCGTGATATTTCGCTTGCCCATTTCGTAGGCGAGACATCGGCTGAAACCGTCGATGCCGCCTTTCGTCGCGGCGTAGTTGGTCTGACCAGGATTGCCGTACCGTCCGGCGACGCTGGAGATATTCACGACTCGGCCATACCGAGCGGACATCATGTGAGTCACCGCCGCTTTGCAGTAGTGGAACATGCTGTTGAGGTTTGTATTGATGACGTCCATCCACTCGTCTTCAGCCATGCGGACAAGCAGGTTGTCGCGAATGATTCCGGCGTTGTTGACGAGGATGTCGATCTTTTCCCACTTCTCGACAACGGCGTTGACGACTTCGACGGCCCGTTCACCGCTGGCGGCGTCGGCCTGAAAGGCGACGGCTTCGCGCTGGTCGAGTTCAAGTTCTTTGACTAAACCGTCGGCGGCTTCTTTGTTCGAATTATAAGTGAAGGCGACTTTTGCACCCTCTTTGGCCAGAGCATGAACGATGGCGCGGCCAATTCCTCGGCTGCCGCCGGTCACGAGTGCTACCTTGCCTGCCAGTTTCATAGTCGTCTCCTCAAGGCTGCCGCATCGCGATCAGCCGAGCGTATCCGTTTTTCTGAAAGCTCGATGTGTGCCACCGAACTGAGAAGTTTTGTTTGTTCCGAAATCAGTCCGTACTACTCGGTCGGCGGTTGCCAGACCTGAGCGTATAGCTCTTTCATTTTGCCGGTGAGGTATTCGTCGATCTTCGCCTGCGACTCATTCTTGTCCCGCAGGTTGAACTGCGACAGAGTGATGCGAGCAGAAACTGCCGATTCGCCATCGACCGTGCTCGTCGCCTTAAAAGTACACTCGTCGTCGCCCCACTTGTGAGTCTTCAAGTTAACCACAAGCTGTTTGCCTGGCGTGACAAAGCTGTTGAATTTGACCGCTTTCGCTTCTTTGAGCAACACAGTCGAATACTTGAAATCTTCCGTCGCACGCATCAGCCACGCACCGGACTGGACGATCGCCTCGACCATCAGGACGCCCGGCATCACGGCGAAGCCTGGAAAGTGATCCTGCAAGTACTCTTCGGCGAGTGAAAGATTCTTGACCGTCGTGATCGACTGACCTTTGTCGAGCTCAACGATTCTGTCAACCAGTGTAAAACGCATCCGAAACGCCCTGAAAACGGAACGGTATCTTCGCAAAACCGCCTGTCAGACACCCCTGAAGATTCTGGAAGCTCCGCTGAATCATCGCCCAGACTGGTGACGAAAAAACGGGCCAACCGGCTTCTTCATTTGTCGGGAAAAGTTCACATTCGAGTGTTTAGTGGCGAATCTCTGATCGACTTGCGTACCCAGCCTGATCGATCGAAGAATGCAGAAAACAACGAAAAATGACTCGCATTGTCTGAAAGGAGCACGAAAAGGCATGACCCAGCTATGCCTCGTTGCGCAGCGACCTCGCGGTGGGATGGAAAGCGGGCCACTGTACCCACGGTAGAATGCTGTTTCAAGGGCATAGAACGGCTGATTCTGGTGCCCATTTCATACGACCTGACAACCTGCCACACCTGCCGGTTGTGCCGTTCAGGAAAGGGCCACGAGTACCTGCTGCTTAGTCGAACATCCAGTGTTTAGAACCACGAATGGACACGAAGAAACACGAATTACTGGTGCCCATATCCTGAATTTATTCGTGTCTCTTCGTGTCCATTCGTGGTTCGATTAATCTCTGTCGAATAGGGAAATGCACCCGGGCCCCTGAACGCACAGGTTCACACGCGAGAACAATATGGCCACCTTCAAAGAACTGACAGACTTCTTTCAGCAGGTCGGAGCGGCCGACGTCAGCCACACGACGAAGTCGTACCTCGCGCACGCGATCTCCGTTCACGGCGACCTGAAGAAGTGGGGCTGCGACGAGGACCTGCAGAACGTCGGGCTGTTTCACTCAATCTACGGAACGGAACGTTTTCAGCGATTTACGTTGCCACTCGAACGCCGCGACGAAGTGAAGGCGCTCATCGGCGAGCGTGCCGAGTGGCTGTCCTACTTAAACTGTGCGATGGACCGGGCTCACTTCGATTGCGAAGCGCTCAAGGCCGACGGCCCCGAAGGATTCCTCGACCGCTACACCGGAGAAGTCATCAAGCTGTCACCGCAGGACGAAGCGGATCTGAACACGATCCATCTTTGCGACTGGCTCGAGCAGGTTGGCCGGTCCAAAGACTGGAACTACCGCCGAGAGGTCTATCGCAAGCTCGCCGAGCAACTCGGCGGAATCGCTCTGGAATCTTACGACGCGGTCTACGCCAGCGAATCTGAATAAACAGTGTGGCCTCGCGCCGCAGGTTGCGGATCCTGACCGACGCTTTCATGATGCTGAGAGCCTGCGTCGGGCAACCTGTCCGGCCAACGACCCTCGCAGGACCCAGGCATGAAGGTACGCACAAAATCCACTGGACTCGATTCCGCGGAACTCGCCCAGGCAGCGCTGCGCGAAAGTGACGACCGGTATCGTCAACTCGCCGAGCATGTCCGAGACGTCTTCTGGTTGCTGGAAGTCTCGACCGGCCAGGTGCTCTACCTCAACGATGCCTTCAACACAGTCTTCGGCAGATCGGCTCAACCGGTCTACGACGACCGCCACGAGTGGCTCGCCGCGATTCACGTTGACGACCGAGGGACAATCGAAGATCTGCACTCATCCATCGCCGACGGCACGGA
>CALDJX010000136.1 GCA_937899075.1 uncultured Planctomyces sp.
GAGCGATTGCTCAGGTCAACATTCCAGACTGGACTTACAGCGGAGACTGGGGTTGGGCTGCGTTTATCCTGTCAGATGTGGGGGCTGCGACAGCGAATGTGAATTTCAACGAGCAGAAGGATACGTCTGTCAATAATCAGGAAGCCATTCAACTCGTCGTCCCGACATACCTCTGTCCCAGTCGCAGTTATCCGAACGCTCGCCCCGCTCCCGCTGCTGGTGCAAATACTGGTGGTTATGCCTACCTCTCGTATCGAGGAAACACCGGAACCAGTCCGTCTCCCGGCGCCGCCGCGGGCAGCCCAACAACGAACGGCATCCTCTACCGTGACAGTTCGGTGAGCTTTCGAGACATCCGGGACGGCGAAACGAACACCATCTGCTTCGGCGAAGGCATGTTCGGATACTGGGGCGACGGCAACAGCGGGTTAACCCGCCTGGCCGACGACAACAACGACAACAATCCTGACTGGGGTCCTGATGGAGCGAACCCATCATCTGCTCCGTCAACGATGGACACGTATCTCAATGCCATGCCCGCGGGGCACTTCTTTGGATTCGGCTCATGGCATCGCGACACGGTCAACTTTGCACTCTGCGATGCCTCGGTGAAGTCAGTTTCGAAAACGACCGACTTCCGAATTATGAAAGCCATGTGCACCCGCGACGGCAGCGAACGAGAGTCGTTTAACAACTGATCGTCGCGTCAATCGCGAAACATCTTCAACGCGGACAAGCCCGCCTCACCTTCTCGTGAGGCGGGTTTTCTTTTATACAGGCGTTCCAGACTTTAAGGTTCCAAAATCTGAATCACCGCTTTGATATCTCCCGGGAGACGTGCCGTGCGAACAGCAACAACCGCCGCTGCAATCCTCTTCGCAATGGTATGCCCGGAACCAGGCCGGACGGCAGAACCGGAGGTCGACCAGGCTCACGTTAAGACCGCTCCGGCAGAATCACGTGCCACGGCTGAGAAAGAAATCTCTGACTACGTCGCTCGACTTGGAGAAGCAATCGCCGCTGAGAGCGTGCTGAGAATCGTACCGCTGGTCGATGCTGAGCAGATGACCGAAATGATCGTTGCGAGCATTCGGAACAAGCGGCTGGCTGCCGCGATGAGAGAATCCTTTGGCAACCGGATGATCGGACACCTCGCGTCCGGCTTTGCAAGATCGGTGACCGGATGGGACCGGCACCAGACCTCGAAGATGACAATCGCAGAATCGCTCGACATTGCCACGGTCACGTTACGCGTCTGGGATCAGGAAAGTTACAGCAACCGGATCCAATGCTGGCTGATCCGCCGAAAGTCGGGCTGGAAGCTGTACGACTTCAACGAGCTGGGGTTGGGCCTGCGTATGACTCA
This sequence comes from uncultured Planctomyces sp., assembly GCA_937899075.1. Taxonomy (GTDB): domain Bacteria; phylum Planctomycetota; class Planctomycetia; order Planctomycetales; family Planctomycetaceae; genus JABMPE01. Next base: position 1,367 of record CALDJX010000136.1, read on the forward strand.
GCTGGTGCTGGTGACGCTTGATCAAATGCAGGTAGAGGGTGTTGCCTTCTCGGCAAACGACGCGCGTAACCTGCAGCTGGCCGTGTTCAGCCTGCACGGAGAGGACTACGAAGCGGCAGACAAACATCTGAGACTCGTCGAGAACCGCAAGATGCCGACGCTGCTGGAATCCATCAAGTGGACGGTTATTTCGCTCGTCGCGACCGGGTTAGGCGACAACGAACGAGTCCTCATGGCGCTCGACCGTTGCGCGAAACTCGGTCGGCCGTTCCCGATCGCTGACTACCTTCGAGCCGTCGCACACAACCAGCTTGGCAATCACGAAGAAGCACTCGCCGCCGCAGATCGATTCCTGAAGACGTTCGGCGAAGATGCTGATGCGCTTTACGAACGCGGCCTGGCACTGGAATGGCTCGACCGGAACGAAGAAGCAATCGATGCCTACCGACGAGGCCTCGATGACACGCCGGGCTCGGCAGAGAATCTGGTCGGTATGGGCCTGCTGCTTCCGGATGATCAGAAAAACGAAATCGCCACACGATTCGCAGCCTCGCCACACCCGGCCGCACGCTTCGACGACATCGCCTACGGATTCGCCGTGGAAGACGACATGGCGGCCCTGGCGGTAATCACAGCCGCCATGAAGAAGATCGACGCCGACGATTTGAACGTCCCTTACTACGAAGCCGAGCTGGCGACGTCCCGCGAAGACCACGTGCTGGCTGCGAAGATTCTCGGTGATGTGCTGCCGAAAATTACCGACGAAGAACAACGGCCCTACTACCTGGAACGCTTTCTCGACGCTTCGCTCGAAGCCGAACAGGCCGTTGCAGCGTATCAGCAGGTGCCGGAAAAAGAGTTCGCGTTCGAGTACCTGGCCGACGAATTGTCGGCAGCATCCCGTTCCGACGAACTGACGGCGCTGATCGATAAACATCGGCGGGATTATCCCAATGACCCGATCACCTGGTACTTCACAGGGGAATTGCACTACGACGCGGACGAATACGAAAACGCCGACGCGGCATTCTCCAAAGCTTTGACATTAGAGCCCGACGAATATTACGCCGAATCGATCGTGCGCTATCGAGTCTACTGCTGGTACAACCTTGGCAAAGGGTTGGATGCTTACGGGCAGATCAAGCCAGACGACGAGACATTTGCGACACTCGCCGATTTGTACTTCGACGACGAGAAACTTGCCGACATCGAGACGCTGATCGGTCGTCACGAAAAGACTTATGGAGTCTCGGCTGTTTCCGTGTACTGGCAAGGCCGAATCCATTGGTCACGTCACGAGTATGAAAAATGTGTCGCGGCAGTCGTGCCGCATTTCAACACGCTGGCTGAAGAACTCGAAGAGTGGGAATTTTCGGCTACCACAATCGACGTCGTTCGATGTTTGATCCGACTCGATCGAGCCTCGGAAGCGCCGCCGATCCTTGACGCGGTGAGTAATTTCTACCTTGATCCTCTGTCGCCGTTGCTTGTCGATGCAGCGCTCGGTCGAATCGACGAAGCCAGCAGACGACTCGACGAGGGTCTCGAAGACGAGTGGTGGCCGTCCCAACTGATCGACGACGAAGACTTGAATCGCGTTCTACAGACCAGTCAGGCGACACCGCTTCGAAGACGGCTTGTACGGGCACTCATCGACGAAAATCGCACAGACGGTTTCGCGATGCTGCTCGAAAAACCTGCCGAGCTCACGATCGATCAGATCAAGTCCGCCGCTAAACGTCTTTGGGATGTCGACCTGATCGAGACTGACGAACTGCCGCCGGACGCTGCCAAACTGAAGCAGGCCATCATCGACGACGGAGATGGCTGGTACCGGATCTGGGCAGACGACAACAGGTTTGCGATCACCGGATCAGAGGGGCCTCGTTACAGATTCCCGGACACGTTCGCCGCCGAAATCCATGAATCTGACACACGCAATCTTTTTAAGCAGCATAAGGCTGTACTTGGCCTCAACGTGGTAGGACCCGCCGACAAAGATAAATCCTGGCGGATGGCATCACGATTGCTGATCGCTCTGACCGAAGACGCCAAACCTTTGCTGGTGGAGTCGCTGTCGACTGGTCATCTGAGTGTGTGGAACGACTCACTGAAGGAAGGGATGCTCGGTGATGATCCTCTACGCGCCGTCCAATCAGCGGGAACAGTCCCCGCCGCTGACGTCGACGACGCGTCTGCCAGGTAATCGGATATCCTGGTTTTAGATTTCCTCAACCCATTCGGCGGTGAAGATAAAGCTCTCGTCAATTTCGCTGGCTGATCCGATGAGCCGGTCTCCGCTTTGAGCTTCTCCGTCTCCGTGGCTGCCGGCGATCAAGTCGTTGCCACCCTGGCCGTTTACCACGTCGCTGCCGAATTCGCCGAGCAATGTATCGTCGCCGCTGCCGCCGTAGAGCGTGTCGTCGTCGTCGCCGCCGAGCAGCGTGTCACTTCCACTTTGCCCGGTGAGCAGGTCTTTGCCGTTGTGCCCGGCCAGTGCGTCGTTGCCGCTGCCGCCGAACAGAGAATCATCACCGGAACGTCCTCGCAAGGTGTCGTTACCATTGCCGCCGTCGAGCCAGTCTGCATCGTTGCCGCCGTCGAGCCAGTCGTTTCCGTCCTCACCGATCAGCACGTCGAGGCCGTTCTCGCCGAAGATCGAATCGTCACCGGCCCCGGCTCGAACAGTGTCGTCGCCGTCGCCAGCTCGAACGGTGTCGTCGCCGTCGCCCGCGAGAATCGAATCGTCGAACTCGCTGCCGATCACCGAGTCATTCCCGCCGCGTCCAAGAATCAGCACACCATCCTGACGCAGGCCGGTAAACATTTCGGTCGAGACAAAATCCAGATCGACAACATCGTTTCCTTCGGTACCGCGTACCAGGATCGTCTTGACGACCGAGACAGGGACAGAATCCAGGCCCGGCACGACGACTCCGTCGACACTCACCTCGACCATGCCAAATCGATCTCGAACGACGACGACCGAGTCGGCCTTTGTCAGAACAGTCAAACGGCTGCTCGATGCGGCAAACGTTGCGGAGAAATCCAGAGACTCATCCTCGACGTCGGTCGCATCGAGGTTCTCCAGAACGTCGGCGCCGGCGTCGCCCGAGATGGTTTCCGAACCCGAGCCCGCGCCGCTGAGAGTGTCGTCGCCGTCCTGACCGAGCAGAATGTTCGCGCCCGATGTTGCCGACAGGCGATCCGCTCCGTCGCCGCCCAGCAGCGTGTCGTCGCCGTCGCCGCCCAGCAGTTCGTCGTTTCCTTCGTCGCCAGCGACCCCGTCGTTGCCGGCTCCGCCTTCGAGACTGTCCGCTCCCTCATCACCAAACAGCCAGTCGTTTCCGCTTCCGCCTCGCGCGGTATCGTCACCGGCTTCGCCGTGGATGTCGTCGTCGCCGCTGCCACCCTCCAGCACGTCAGCATCGTCGCCTCCGAAGAGCCGGTCGTGCCCATCGTTCCCGAACAGCGAATCATTCCCGCTGCCGCCGTCGATCGAATCGTCGCCCGCGTCACCCGAAGCCTGGTCATCGCCAGCGTCGGCCGACAGAACGTCGTCGCCGGTTCCACCGTTCAACGTGTCGTTGCCTTCGCCGCCGGAGATCGTGTCGTTTCCTTCTCCGCCGTCGGCAACGTCAGCGTCCGTTCCGGCATCCAGCAGGTCGTTACCGGCGTCGCCGAAGAGCTGATCGAGACCGGCGTCGCCGGCCAGTGTGTCGTCGCCATCCTGACCACGCAGCAGATCATTGCCGCCGCCGCCGATCAGTAAGTCGTTTCCGTCGACTCCGTACAGCGAGTCCTGGCCCTCGCCGCCCTCGAGCGTGTCGTCGCCGGAGTTTCCATACAGCAGATCATTGCCCGAACTGCCCAACAGGGTGTCGTTGCCTGCTCCGCCGTCGAAGACCGCGTACTGACCGTCAAACTCGCGACCGTCGAAGAAGTTGTCGCTGTCGCCGCCGGTCAGAATTGCATACTCGACGAATCGAAGTTTGTCATTTCCCATTCCCAGCAACCGACTCTTCGTAATTCGAAAATCGACGTCACCGAATTCTTCGACGGTGTCGATACCCGTTCCGCCGTCGATCACGTCGTCGCCGAGTCCTCCGCGAACAGTGTCGCCGCTGCCGCCCTGGCCAAGCACGACATCATCGCCGTCGCCACCGTCCAGACTGTCGCGGCCCGAGCCTCCGTAAAGCGAATCTCGATCATCGCCGCCGGACAGGGTGTCGTTTCCGTTGTTGCCGCTCATTCGGTCAACGCCGTCGCCGCCTGTCACGCTGTCGTTGCCGGCTCGGGCGAAGATCCAGTCATCGCCGCCCGCTCCGTCGAGCGTGTCGTCACCACGGCTACCCCACAGAGTGTCGCCGCCATCGCCGCCGGTCATTGAGACGGCGTGCCGCGAGGGAGCCGCCGAAAGGTCGTCATCACCGGCCTGCCCATCGACGACCATTCGCGAGGCGATCTCGTTGTCGATATCCCCGATGACGATCACGTCGTTTCCGTCGCCGCCGTTGATGGCGAGTGTCAACGCAGGAATGGTCGATGTTACGGCTGCAAATCCGAACGTACCTGACGATAGTTTGAGGAAGCCGGCCTCCAACGAGTTTTCCAGCATCGCCTGATCATTCTCCATTCCGAACTGCATCGTTCGACGCTGAGCAGCCAGTCGATCGGTCACGTCGAGCACGTTTTCAAAGCTCGCCGAACGTCCGTCGACCGACACAATTCCCACGCCCGGACTGTTCAGGAATGTTTTGATGTTGCTTGCCGATGCTCCGACAAGTTGCAGCGAGTCGCCGGCTCCGGCAGCACCCACAAACGCGACACCATCAGCTGGCAAGACCGGTCCCTGACTGAAGTCGATGGTCAATTCGTCGGCGTCTGTCGAAGCCAGGATGGTGAGGTCCAGCAGCGCCGCGAATTCGTAGCGGAAGATTTCTACATTGAGTTGATTCTTCAAAACGATGTCAGCCGCATCGGCCACCAGCGTGTACTGGCCGCCGCCGTCCGGCAGCGTTACTCCCGATTCCTGCTGGTCTTCGAAAGCTCCGATATCAACGGGGCTTTGCAGCGGACGCCGAATGCCTCGCTGATCCGTGAGCGGAATCACGTCGCGTCGCCCGGTATCGATGGCCGGGCTTCCGTCCAGTAATTCGTGAGTCCGCGTCGGTCCACCGTTGTCCTGTAAAGGTCCGAGTCCGGCCAGCAGAATGGCAGCCAGATTTCCGAACTGGTTACCGTTGGTCCCGTCGTTCATCCCTTCGACCAGCGTCCCGTCGCCGATCACGTTGTTCGAGCTGGTGTCGTGCAGTTTGCCATCGAAGTCGGTGTTGAGGTCGTTGCCGGCCACGATCGAGTTGTCCATGACAAAGGCTTCTGACCCGTCACTGAAGATGCCGCTGCCAGGTCCATCCTTCGAGTTGTTATTGGAAACCGTCGAGCTTCGCAGAGTGACCACCGCCGCGTCGTCATTCCACAAACCGCCACCTTCGGTGATCCCGGATTCTGCGGTGGTCCCTTCTCGTCCTGACTGACCGCCACCGGATCCGTCTCCTTCACCGCCGCCCTGTCCTCCTTCGCCAGTCGCCGCTTCGTTGCCCGAGATCGTGACGTTCGTGATCGTCGCGGTAACATTCTGGACAAAGATTCCACCACCGTGTCCATCGCCACCCTGCCCACCGTTAGCGCCGTCGCCGCCTTTGACATTCGGATTGCCACCCGAACCGCTGTCGCCAGAAGAGCCGCCTGAGCCACCTTCACCGCCGAGTCCGCCTTCGATGGTGTTGTCAGCGATTTCGGATTCAAGGATCGTCACGGTGCCGCGAGCTTGATAGTAGCCGCCGCCTTCTGCCGTACCGCCTTCGCCGCCCGAGCCACCAGATCCGCCGCGTCCGCCCGTATTTGTTGAGGCATTGCCGCCGTTGCCGCCGACGCCACCGCGACCGCCAATTCCACCGCCAAGGTACGCATCGATCATTCGAGTCTGTGAGACCGTGACGTCTCCAACACCGACCCAGATCGCTCCCCCTTGAGCCCACCCGCCGACGTTGCTTGCTCCGCCGAGTGCTCCATTAGGAGACCCGCTCGCGCCCTGTTGACCACCGAGTCCACCTCGGCCGCCGTGTCCAGCGCTGCCCCCGCGAACGCTCATGTTTTGAAAGATGCTCGACGAAACGCTCAGCGTTCCCGAATCGAAAAAGACGGCTCCGCCGCGAGCGTTTCCACCTTGCCCGCCTCCGGCGCCCGTCCCGCCGGTTCCGCCATCGTCGCCGCTGCCACCATCGCCGCCGTTGCCTCCGCGTCCACCGTTGGCTGCATTCTCGTCGAACAACGAATCACTGATTGTCAGCGTCGATTCGTCAGCGTAGATGGCCGCCCCGCTGGCGAATCCGCCGCTACCGCCATCGTTGCCGGACTCGCCGTCGCCGCCGTTGACGCCGTTCGTTCCGTCCGGGCCGTACCCGCCAGTGCCGCCGTTCGCGCGGTTGTCGAAGAACGTCGAATTGTTGACCACAACTGTCGACTGCACAGCCGCCACCGCTCCACCACGAGCATCCCTTCCATTTCGATTGACGATTCCTTCCGCGCCAAGGGCCGTGTTCAGTCGCAGTTCGACGTTTTCAAGTTGCAGCGTGCCTGACTCGACAAGGATCGCTCCGCCCATTGCAGAACGTTCGTCCGGCAACGTTCCCGCGAATCCGTTGTCGTAGGCCTTCCCGTTGGTGATGGTCAGGTTTCTAAAAATAGCGGTGACGCCTGAATGAACGTGGAACAGACGGTCAAGTTGCTTGCCATCAATTATCGTGACGCCAACCCCCTGCCCTTCGATGATGATCGTCTGGTTGGCTTCGGTCAGGTCGTAGTCGCCGGTTGCCCCCTGATTCTCCTGCCCGCCTGGACCGTTGATGATGTTCTGCTGCCATAGACCGGCGCTCAGATAAATGGTGTCATCTTCGCCGTTGGAATTGGCCTGCTGAATGGCCGCTCGCAGATTGTGCGACTCAACCCCGAAATCTCCCAGTTGTGGAGTGAACGCCGAAAGTACCAGTCGTTGTTCCAGTCGCTCCATCGTTGAGTTTTTTCTCGACAGAGATCCTGATCGTAGTGACCGTCGGGTTTGATGATGGTTGCCGGCAGCGTCTGCCAGTTCAGAGAGCCGGCGCATCGACCGTCTCACGCACCGATTCCAAAGGATCGAAAACCGCGTGTGTCGAGAACCGGGCACGACAGCTTCTGCTGCCCAGGCCGGCTGGCCGAGTGTGAAAGTACCAATGTCGGAATGATCTCGCGTTCCGCGAGTGTCGGTCGATCGGTCTGTCATAGCACCCTCGAATCGTCAGAAGTGAAGAGATGAGATGACTGAGAGAAAATGCGCGGAAACCGGGAAGATTGCGTAGACCCGGTTTCCGCGCTCTCACGGGACAATTCGATTCAGGAGAATCAACGAACTATCCCGCGAAAAATGTCCCAACCGTCGACTGCGTAACGGCCGACTGTTGAGAAAACCAAACAAGCCACGGTGCCCTCGCGCGGCCTGTTCAGAGAGACTGCCAGTTTGAAACACGGCGTTAAGCATTCGAAACGCCATGAAATGTCGGCTGCATCGATCACACGGACTGGATGTCCGAAATCAACGCCGATCACCGAATGTTGCGTCGATGCAACATCGGCGAATTACATAACAGCAAACGCCGGCGCGCGAGGTGCCTTCGCGAGGCAACATCGGATGCGAATCTGACGACCGAAAGCGGGACGGTCGGAAAAGCGGCAGGCGCCGTAGAGACGCGACATTCCAGCCGCGCGGCGCAGAAGGGCGGCGCGGACTATGTCGACGTGTCACGAGCAAACGGCAGCATGGTTTGTAGGGTGCGTCTTGACGCACCACGAAACCGCCACGCGACGTCAAATGCGGATGTACAAACCGCGGCGATACATCCAGAAACAAACGCACCACATCGCAAACAGCCGCAGCGAGTAATCCAGCACCGGTGCGTAAGCAAACGTGTCGGCACTCAGCCACCAGCTAAGCCCGTCGGACCATCCGCCGATCTGGTCGATGGTCTCAGCGACCGTCCGCATGGCCCCACCAATCCAGCCTTTGAAGAGCTGAGCCATGCAGTACATCGCGATCGAGTTCAGACCGACAATCGCAAACGGAGTCACGATCCGGCGGCAGCCCATCACTTCGACCAGCCAGTAGAAGAACCCGAGCGTCCAGAACGTCCAGCCCGCCGCGAACACAGCCCACGTCGGACTCCAGATTCTCTTCACGGCCGGGCAGACTGACCAGGAATACTCGTACAACCGCTGCTGTAAACCGATCGGCAACCATTGAGTCGGCCACAACGTCGAATCCGCCGCCATGCCGATTCCCAGGCACGCCAGCCCCGCACAGAACAACCACTTCAGACGAGCCCCGTCGTCGCGATCGCTCCGCAGAACGAGCCCGGCCATCAGCCCAAAGATCATCGTCACCAGCGACGGGATGAAATTCAGCGTTTGATATCCGCCGCCGTTGGCCCAGAAACGTTTACCGTTCCAGGGTCCTTGGTTCTGCGGAAATCGATTCAGTAAGTCGCGATCAACCTGCGCTGCGGCGTTCGTGTGCTTGTTCCAGTGCGCCGCCCAGCTTCCTTCTCGAAACTGCGACCAGTCCAGTTCCGCGAGACCCGGCTCGGCAGCCTGCTCGGTCAGATATTGCTTCGTCAGATCGACTTCCGCCTGATCGATCGGCTGCAGAGCGAACCACGCTCCGTAACCAACCAGGACAACGGTCGCAGAAGCAGCAAGTCCCTTCAGGCTGAGTCCACGCAGCAAATACAGAAACGAATAACCGAGGCCAATCTGGCAAAGCACGTTGGCAAACGTGAAGTTCATGAGGTCTTTGTCGATCCTTGACGAAAGAGCCACTCCCAGTCCGACCAGAACAACGGACCGCCAGACAGCGTGCAGGAAACACCGCCAGCCAGCTGTTCCTTCAGCGTCCCGTCGAGCCATCGAAAACGGCAGCGACACACCGACCATGAACATGAAGCTCGGCTGAATCAGATCCCAGGCCGAGCAGCCGGTCCATGCGACGTGCGAAAGCTGGTAGTCGAGCGTGTCCCAAAGAATTCTCCAGGCACCGGCCCATTCCGTCCCGTCAAACTGAGTCAGGACTCGGTCGTCGCCAGAGATTCTCGTCAAAGCCAACCCGCTGGACGCCATGAGCAACATGACGAAACCGCGGTACGCGTCGAGCGACATAAGTCTGACTGGTTTTTCGTTGGCCATGCTGGATCGCTCACTAACCGGAAAGAGAAGGCAGTCAAATTTCATGACCACTTGAATGTAGCCCGCAATTTGCCGCAATGCCTGCATCGATTATCCCAAATCCGCCGAAGGATCGGGATTGGTCGTCCACGACTTCTCATTCAGAACCGCTGCGGCTATACCGCCGACACTTCAAACGCATTCAAACACTTTCGTCAGCTCTATTATTTCTTAGCGGCTTTGCGGCTTTGCGTGAGACCTTTCAGCAGTAAACCCTCCATACTTATCGCGTGGACGTTCAAAAATGACCATCACCGCGGCATCAAACAATTCGAATACTGGACGAGCGACGCTGCCGATCATCGCCTTAACGATGGGCGATGCGGCGGGCATCGGTCCGGAAGTGCTCGTCCGAGCGGCGGCTTGCTCGCAACTTCGATCGATCTGTCGCCCGGTGGCGGTCGGCCATCCCGACGTGCTTCAACGAGCGGCTCAGCTCACGAACATGCCGCTTCGCATTGAAGAAGTCGGTAGCTTCGAAGAACTGTCCGGCTGGTCGCCGCCATCAACCAGCGATGCGGATAGCCAGATCCTGCCGTGCATCAAGGCGTGCGACGACAGCGTCGCGGAAGTTCCGTTTGGAGCCATCGATGCGCGAGCGGGCCAGGCGGCCTACGATTGCCTGGTCGCTTCAACCAAAGCGGCGCTGGCCGGACTGATCTCCGGCATCACGACCGCACCTCTTAATAAGGCGGCACTTCGAGCGGCCGGGCTGGACTACCCCGGCCACACGGAGATCCTCGGTCACGTCTGCGGAGTCGACGAGTTCGCCATGATGCTCTACCTGCCGCCAGGAGACATCGTCAAATCGCCGCGCGGCTTGGGAGTCGTTCACACAACGCTGCACACGTCGATCCGCAGCGTGCCGGATCTCCTTTCGCAGGCCAGCATCGCCGCAAACATTCGGCTGATGGATTCGTTCATGAGACGAGTCGGCTGCGAGACTCCGCGCGTCGGCGTCTGCGCGCTGAACCCTCACGCTGGCGAAGAAGGATTGTTTGGCGACGAGGAAGCTCGTCTGATCGCCCCGGCCGTTCAGCAATGTCGGCAGGTCGAAATCGAATCCACCGGGCCGATTCCCGCCGATGCCCTCCTGCGCCGAGCGGTCGGCGGCGAATTCGACGGCGTCGTCGCGATGTACCACGATCAGGGTCACATCGCGCTGAAGCTGATCGGCTTCGATCGAGCGGTAAACATCACACTCGGGCTGCCGATCGTCCGCACAAGCCCCAGCCACGGGACGGCTTTTGATATCGCCGGACAGGGAATCGCCTCGGCCGAAGGCATGATCGAAGCGGCGAAAATGGCCGTCCAGTTATCGCTATCTGGTGACTCTTCCACGCTTTAAAGCGATCTTCCGTCGTTTTACGAAGGGCAGCTATACTCCGCCGCCGTGCTGCCGACTGAGTTTCTCCGTTGGCGCCCGATTCATCGGGAAACGGCCGGATTCGGTCCCGGAATGGAAAGGGGCCAACGACGTCAGGAAAGGATTCCGATGCGTACGATTGCGATTATGAATCAGAAGGGTGGAGTCGGAAAAACCACCAGCAGCGTGAATCTTGCCGCCGGACTGGCTCGGCAGGGCAAGCGGGTTCTGCTGATCGACCTCGACCCTCAAGGCCACGCTTCGCTGCACCTCGGGTACGAAGCGGTCGGCGATATCCCAACGATCTATGACGTCTTCTCCAGCGTGAAGACGATCGGCGAAGTCCGGCACATGGTCAGTGACAATCTGTGGGTCGCTCCGTCAAATGTCGATCTCGCCGCCGCCGAACTGGAACTGGTCGACGCTCCTAATCGAGAAACAGTCCTTCGCGACGCACTGAACCTGATCGCCGAATCCAACGCGTTCGAATACGTGATCATGGACTGCCCGCCGTCGCTGGGCGTGCTGACCGTCAACGCGTTAACCGCTGCGTCGGAAGTTTTCATCCCGCTGCAGCCACACTTCTTCGCGTTGCAGGGCCTGTCGAAACTTCTGGCGACAACGGCACTGGTCTCACGACGCCTCAACCGAAACCTCAAAGTCACCGGCATCATGCTGTGCCTTTACGAAACCGGCACGCGTCTGGCCTCGGACGTCTGTGACGACCTCAACGACTTCCTGGCTCGCAGCGAAGGCGACAATCCCTGGTCGACGGCAAAGATTTTCGAAAGCCGCATCCGTCGAAACATCAAACTCGCCGAAGCCCCCAGCTACGGCCAGTCCGTCTTCGACTACGACCCGAAATGCAACGGCGCCGTGGATTATGCCAACATGGTCACCGAAGTCCTGGCCATGACCGTCCCCGCTCAAGCCCCCATCCGCATCGCCGCGTAGTGATGCTTCCGTAGGTCAGGCTCTGCCTGACGAAGTCGCAAAGCCTACGGACCCGCGACCAAAGAGCCTCAATTGCTCAACCTGTCATTCCCGCGCAGGCGGGAACCCAGAACATACGGAACACTGGGTACCCGCCTGCGCGGGTATGACGTACGCGGAAACCCGGAAGTTCCGCCGGGCACGACTTCTGAAAACATGCAAACGGGGTTCTCTCAACCTGTCCTCTGCGTTTTTCTCCTCAGCGACCTCTGCGTTCAAAGTCAGCCTGATCGCCCTCTCACTTTGGCTCTGGAGCCGGCATTTCATCCAGCACGGCCTGCAACGTTTCCCGAGCGGCCGCCGACTCTGGCCAGTCGTACTGAGCCGGGATCGGGAGTTGCTCGGTCAAATCTCGCGGGATGTGATACAGCTTGCCGTTGCCGTACAGCTTGAACTGCTTGTCACGAGCGAATCGTTCCATCCGGAACTTATCCTTGTCCCAGCCTGGCCGAGGATCGTAATGACAGAACACCCACTCGCGAGTGGTTCCGGTTTTGCCCATTAGCTGCGGATAGAAACTTCGCCCGTCCAGCTTCGCGGCTTTGGGGACGGGCTTACCGGCAGCATCCAGAATGGTCGGCAGGAAATCCGTCGAGTCCACCAGGTCTTCGTTGATTCCCGCCTTGATCCGTCCCGGCCAGCGAGCGATCAGCGGAACATGAGTCCCCGCGTTCGTCGTCGCGCCTTTTCCGCCAACGACCTCGCCGAACGTGGTCTGCGAGACGACTCGGCGGTCGGTCCCGTTGTCTCCGTAAAAAAGAATGAGCGTGTTTTCTTTCAGGCCGAGTTCGTCGACCGAATCAATCACTCGCCCGACGACTTCGTCCATGTAAGCGACCATGTCCGGGAAGTATTTTGTGTCGCCGCCGGTCGTTCCGAGCGGTGGGTGCATCTTCTCTTCGACGCCCCAGTCTTCGCTGCGAGGTGTCGGCACGAATGGCCAGTGAGGCAACGTCATCGGGTAGTAAACAAAGAACGGCTCGTCATCGTTGCGGTGCCGCTTCATGTAATCCTGAATGAACTCGACCCAGATGTCCTCGCCGTATTTCCCTTTGGTGTCCGTGCGAAACTTTCCATTCTGAAAGATCACCGGATCGGCATACCGAGGTCCCTTATCCTCCGTGTGAGCCGTGTGCCAGAGCGAGTACTCATCAAAACCCGCGTCCCAGACCTTCATCCCTTTGTTCCGCCGCAATTCGGAACCGGGATAGTCGGGCGGGTCATAACTCTGAAGCTGCCACTTGCCGGCGATGCACGTGCTGTAGCCAGCTTCTTTCATCCAGTGCCCGAACGTCTTCGCTTTGGGATCCAGACACCCGAAGTACAACCAGTTCCGATTGTTGTAGAGCCCCGTCATCAACTGAATGCGAGTGTTCGTGCACAGCGGCTGAGC